>JAKSCG010000150.1 GCA_022360715.1 Halanaerobiales bacterium | reverse complement strand
CGGACTACTTCGACAAAAGCTGGGCTTTGAAGGTCTGATTATCACTGATTGTATGGAGATGAACGCGATTGTCAGTACCTTTGGAACGGTAACCGGGGCAGTTATGACCATTGAAGCCGGTAGTGATATGGTCTTAGTATCACATTCACTTGATCAAGCTCAGCTGGCAGTCAAGGCTGTTATTGAGGCGGTTGAGAACGGAAGGATCGCTGAGAAAAGACTCGATCAATCCCTCGGCCGGATTTTATCCTTGAAAGCAAAAAGGTTGGGCCTGGGTGTCGACCAATCTCCGGGAACAAGTGAACTTAACTTTGAGAGTGGGGAAGGAGTTGCCTACCGGATCGCTAAAAAGGCTGTTTCCTTGGTTAAAAATGACCAAAAGATACTACCTTTGAAGCGAGAGGCTAAACAGGTCCTGGTCTGTGATTTTAAGATGGGAATGTTAGCCCTTGTTGAGAATGAGCAAAACCACAAGAACCGCTTGGTTGATTATCTTGAGAAAGGCGGCTTAGCGGTGGATTACCATACCTTTAACGCCGATGACCCGGAACTGCCGGGAAGTGATTATTATGACCTGGTGATAGTCTGTACCTATAACGCCGCTAGTCAACCAGCACAGGTTGAAATTATTAATGCCCTGCAAAAAAGGAAGAGCCCATTATTGGTGCTTGCTCTTCGTAATCCCTATGATCTCATGGTTATACCGGGGATTTCCACTTTTATGACCACCTATGACTTAAGTCCAGCTAATCTGAGGGTAGCCAGCGAGATAATCCTGGGTAGCTTAATCCCCGCTGGTACTCTGCCGGTTACAATTTAATTTTAGAGCAGGATGTGATTAAGATGAAAATTGTGCGAATAACAGACCGGGAAGGGATTTACCGGGGGATCGACCTCTGGAACAGGGAAAATCCCGCCTATCAGATCAGGGAGCGCCTGATTGAGCAGAATATTTTTGCCCCCTATGCCGGGGTAAATGTAGTTGGTTGGGAATGTACTGAGCAAGACGAGCTACTGGCCTTTGGACTGGCCAAATACCTGGATAATCCAATCGCCGACTATACCGATCCGGCTACCGGCTGGCTCAGTCTCTTGGTTGTTAACAGTAAAAACAGTACCGGCTGCTTGGCCGGTAAAGCCTTACTTGTTGAGATTGAACGATTTTTATCCAGAAAAGGGGTCCAGAAATTACGGATGGGAGGTGATCCCCAGAATTTCCTGGCCGGTTTACCGGTAGAGCTGGGTGATTATTACCTGTCATTACTTGAAGAGCGCGGATTTAATACTTATAGCCGGGAATTTGACCTTTATTGTGATATTTCAGGTTTTCAAGTGCCGGCTCGAATTGAAAAAATCGAGGCGGAATTTAAAGGTAAACTGCTGGCCAGACCGGTTACGATGGAACAGGAGACCTATTTGCTTAATTTCCTACAGACCAATTTCCCGGGGCGCTGGTATTATGAGGCTGAAAATATCAAGCGGATTCCCGGCGGGATAGATGACTACTGGCTATTATGGTATCAGGGAAAAGCGGTGGGTTTTGTCAGGACTAACACCGTTGATTCTGCTTATCTAGGCTGTAATGTCAACTGGGGTTCCCGCTGGGGTAACAAATATTGCGGGCTGGGTCCGATTGGTATTGATAATAATTTCCGCGGGAAGGGCTGGGGACTATATCTGATCGGATTGATTATCAATAATTTCCGGGAGAAAGGGTACCGGCATATGGTAATCGATTGGACTACCCTGGTTGATTATTATCGGAAATTAGGTTTTACTCCTTTAATCGAATATAGAGCAATGGGTAAAGAAGGACTGGAGGGGTCATAGTGATTTTGGCCGGGATTGATGCCGGAGGGACTTCCACTAAATGTCTCCTGCTTGCTGAAGATGGTACCCAACTAAGCAGAACGGAAACGGGTCCGGCTAATTATCAGGTGGTAGGGCTGGCTGCCGCCTTACGGGAGGTAAAAAAAGCAGTCGAGCTGGCTCGCAAAAAGGCGGGCGGCCGGGTGATTGATCTCCTTGGAATTGGAATGGCCGGGGCCGGTAGTGTTCAGGATATTGATAAGATTAAGGGGAGACTGTTTTCAATGAAACTGGCCCGGGAATGTTATCTGACTAATGATGGGGAGATTGCAGTCACCGGGGCTCATGCTGGGAAACCGGGTATCGTCGCAATTGCCGGGACCGGTTCAATTGTTTATGGATTAACCGATGATTTTTCGGCGATTAGAGCCGGGGGGTGGGGACCTCTGCTGGGAGATGAAGGTAGTGGTTTCTGGATAGGGATGCAGGCCCTTAAAGCGATCATTAAATCCCAGGAAAACCGCTCTAACCGGACCGCCCTATTGGAAAAAGTAATTGATGCCCTGGAAATTACCGAATTAAGAGGACTGGTTGATTTTATCTATCAGGAGAAACTTCCTCGACAGGAGGTAGCAGCACTGGCCCCACTGGTTATCGAGGAGATGGAGCAGGGAGATCCGGTGGCCCGGGAGATCATAACCGGGGGTATGAATGAACTGGCTTCAACCGTAAAGGTAATAGCTGAAAAAATTCATGGTGTTAAGACTGCGGTTGCTGCCACAGGAGGGATCTTTGCCAGTAAAACTGTTTTTGACTTATTTTCAACGATATTAAAACGTGATTATCAGCTGGAAGTTAAAAAACCTATTTTCAACCCGCTCTACGGGGCGGTCCTATATGGGGCCAAAAAGTCTGGTTATAAGGAATTTTCAAGATTATTTACATTGTGAACTCGAACCGGAAAAAGACTCGATGATCGAAGAAGAACTGACTGATTTCTTTTCTGACCTGATCTATCGTGTTAAACTAAATAACAAGCCTGCTTATCTGTACCTACTCTTTGAACACAAGAGTTATCCGGAGAAGAAAATAGCCCTGCAACTGCTGAAATATATCAGCTATGTTATGGAGGCCCGGGAAGGGATTGAGCCCGAGAAGTTTAAAATGGAAAGGAGTATCGAGATAGCCAGGGTTAGGTTGTTACAGGCAGAGATCAAGCATTAGATTTAGCGGATAAGTTTCTAGGTGTAGATTGAGGATTTTTTTTGTTGCAATATAGTTAAATTTAATTATTAAAGTTTAACTATATTATTTTGATGATTAGGAGGGAGAAATAATTTGGTACGTTTAATTGTGCTGGGATTACTTTCTTTACAAGCAATGCATGGCTATGAGATTCAACGAGTTTTAAAAGAAGACCGGATAGATTTATGGGCAAATCTTTTGCCAAATTCTATTTACCATGCCTTAAGACAGATGGTGAAAGAAGGCTTTATTAAAATACAGGCTGAAGAAAAGACCGGGAATAGAAACCGGGTGATCTATGCTATAACTGAGCAAGGAGAGCAGGAATTTCGGAAACTGCTAGAAGTTGCTATCAGAAAACCGGACCTTCATTTTCCGGCCGGCTTATATACAGCTTTTTCTTTTTCTGATCAACTACTCCTTGAAACGGTAGAAATTGCTGTTCTGGATCATATTGAAGCTTTAGAGAGAAAAATTTTAATCTGGCAGCAGGGAGAGAGTAGAAAGATCCAGCCATCTGATCACCCGCCAACCCTCAAAGCAATTTTCAGAAATGGGATTGAACATATGCAGGCCGATTTAAAGCTTTTACGGTATTTTAAAGAAAATATAAATGAAATTTTAGCAAATAAGAACAATAACAAACGATATATTACTCAGGGGGTAGATTATAATCAAGGCGAGGAAAGATGTAGATAAAACTAAAAAATTTGTTTAAATCAGGAAGTGCCGAATTAGGATTGACATCTTTACTAACTATATTTTACAATAGATATATATTTGGAATTGTTTTAATTTTTTTCTGTTATTACCTTAATTTTCTTTATATCAAAATAGAGAGGAAGCGGGTGAAATTTGGTAATATTTTAATGAAAAACTTTTTATATTAAAGTGATAACAAGAAGGAAATTTTATTATTTTGTAGAATATAGTTAATAAGCAGACAAAGATTAAAATTTTAAAATATCTAGAGGAGGAAAAAAGATGAAAAAGTTAGTGCTGGTGTTGGTGGGTCTGGTTTTTTTTGTTATGATCCTGGTACCTTCTGTTATGGCCAGGGATATTAAAATAACGATCTGGGATGCCCCCAGATGGCGGGAACAGGGTAACGAAGATGGAGATCAATTTTACTGGATTAAAGATCGGATTGCTAAATTCGAGGAGCTTCATCCCGGTGTTAAGGTTGAGCTGGTAGAGGTTCCCTGGAAAGAATTAGGCGAAAAATTAAATATTGCAATAGCCGGCCGGGATTGGCCTGATATCGCCCCGGTTGATATCAGTGGTGGTACAGTTAAATTAAAGCACCTGGAACAGGGTGTAGTTGAACCCCTGAATTCTTTCTTTACTGAAGAAGAACTAGCAGACTTTTATTCCGGGGCCCTGGAATCATATAACTATCAAGGACACCTTTATGGCATTCCTACGTCGATGACTGTCCATGCCCTGATGTTAAATCTTGACCTTTTTCAGGAAAGGGGAGTTGAGCCACCCAAGGATGGAAAATGGACCTGGGACCAATTTGTTGATAAGATGAAAAAACTGACCTTTGACCGTGATGGTGACGGGGAGATTGATGTATATGGTTTTTCGACTTATATCCTTAAAGGCTATTATGAAGCCTGGCCTTTCTTTTTGATGGATGGGGCCAGACCTTTATCACCGGACAATACCACTTATACTTTTGATCATCCTGAGGCGATATCGGCAGTAGAAAAGTTTGCCGCTCTAAAATTTAAACACAAAGTGGCCCCCATGGAGATGGGAGGAGCTGATGTGGGGGGGACTTTCCAGGCCTTTGCCAATAAAGAACAAAGAACGGTAGCGGTTCAACCGTGGGCTAGTTGGGCTATTGCTACTTTAAGAACTAATGAGAAATATAAGACTAATTTTATGGTGGCCGAATATCCGGTCGGTAAAAGTGGAAAACCGGTTACTATCGGAGGTTCGGGAGGTTTTTTGGTATTCAAACAAAGCAACCCGGAAAAATTGAAAATGGTAGTGGAATTTGCTAAATTTATTACCGATACAGAACAGCAATATACTTTTGCTGTGAACTATGGTACTTTCCCGGCTAGAAAATCTGCTCAGGAGATGGACCCCTTTAAAGATAATCCCCAGATGCAGATGGCGGCAAAAATGCTGAAAGATGCGATTACAGTTCCTCGTCATACCAATTGGGCTCAAATTGATGAACGGATTCAGGCCCAGTTACAGTTAGTTTTAAATGGAGAGAAAACGGCAGAAGAAGCCTTAAAGGATGCCGGGAAGCAGCTTGAAAGGTTCCTGAAATAAGCTTAGCTGTTATAAACTGACCCCTCCCTGTAATTAGCCTTAATTTGCAGGGAGGGATTAGATTTTGAAGGGGTGAGGATGATTAATATTCGGTTGTTAAAGGCTATTAATAAGTATAAATGGGATTACCTTTTTCTTCTTCCTAAATTTATTCTTTTTTTGATTTTCATTGCTTTACCGGTATTATGGGCTTTTGTCATTGCTTTTCAGGAATATGGTATTTTTGAAACGATCTGGACCGGTCTGGATAACTTCATTAATACCTTTACCGGTGATTTATTCTATATCGCCCTCTGGAATACATTGCGTTATACAATAATAGTTGTTCCCAGTCAGGTAATTATTGCCTTGATTCTGGCCAGCCTGATTAATCCTTTAAACAGGAAAGCCCAGGTTTTTTTTAGGGGTGCTTTTTACTTGCCAACTGTTACCTCAGTTGTTGTCATTGCGATGACCTGGCGTTGGATGTATAATTCCAAGGGATTGATTAATTATCTGTTAAGTTTGTTTAATCTTGGTCCTGTTAACTGGCTGGGTAGTTCGGACTGGGCTTTAATATCGATTATGTTAATGAGTATCATCACCCCACCCGGAGTGGGTATAATTCTCTACCTGGCCAATATGGGTTCTATCCCGGAATCCCTTTTTGAAGCAGCTAGAATCGACGGAGCGGGGAAATTTAAAACCTGGCTTAAGATCACTCTCCCTCTGGTCAAACCGACAACATTTTATTTGACCATTCTCGGAACCATCGGTTCATTTCAGGTTTTTACACAAGTCTTACTCCTCACTGACGGAGGACCCGGTTATGCCACCACTACTCTGGTCCATCTAATCTATAATTCGGCTTTTCGGGATTTTGATTTTGGTTTTGCGGCAGCTCAGGCGATCATTCTTTTTATGGTTATCCTTATGTTCTCTTTAGTCCAGAAGAAATTTTTAAGTTCAGATATTGAATATTAGGAGCGATTTTGTATGGGATTAAAAACAGCTTTTTCCAATATAGCTAAAGTTACTGTTTATCTTTTTTTAATATTATTGGCCTTGCTTTCTTTAATGCCTTTATACTGGATGTTTGTTACCGCTTTACAATTGCCTGAACAGGTATTTTCAATCCCCCCCAAATTTGTGCCGACAGCAATTATAGAGTTTTTTCCATTAATTACAAGCGGGGAGCAAGCACAGGCTTTCTTTTTGTTGTCAGAAGCCTTTCGGAGTATTAAAGTCCTTTTTACGAAAGTAGGCCTGCAACACTGGTTTGTCAATAGTCTGATTGTTAGTGTTACAGCAACACTTGGGGTCTTATTATTTGATTCGATGGCCGGTTATGTTTTTGCCAAAAAAAAATTCCCCGGGCGGGATTTTATTTTTTGGTTAATGATTAGTACGATGATGATCCCTGGCCAGGTAACCCTTGTGCCATTATTTATCTTAATCGGCAAACTGGGGTTAAAAAATTCGCTGGGAGCGGTAATTTTTCCTCCGTTGGCAATGGTCTTTGGGGTTTTTCTGATGCGGCAGTATATGAAGACAATTCCCTCAGAGTTACTTGAGGCAGCTAAGATTGACGGGGCTTCCGAAATTGCAATTTACTGGAAAGTTATTATGCCCTTAAGTAAACCGGCCCTTGCTACCCTAGGTATTTTAACCTTTATGGCCGTCTGGAACTCTTTTTTATGGCCGTTAATTATTTTGAATAAGGATTATCTTTATACCTTGCCGGTGGGCTTGAAGACCCTACAGGATAAAAACCTGGTCGACTACGGACTATTGATGAGTGGGGCGTCAATATCTGCTATTCCAATGATCTTGGTCTTTTTGTTCTTTCAAAAATATTTTATTAAAGGACTAACCCTGGGGAGTGTAAAGGGTTAATCTTTCACCACGCCGAAGAAAGTGTTATAATTGATTAAATTCTTGCCAGTAAAGGAGTGTTTTAATGAACTTAAAAGACATTAAAAAAATGAAAATAGTTTATCCTGTTATTATTCTATTAATGCTATTTAATCTATCATTAGGAGCAAACGGTAATTATCAGCCCAAACTTTTCAATGAGATGCCGGAATATCTGCTCGGTTTTAAAAAGACGGTTGAAGAACAGGCCGTTAAATTCCCTGAGTTTTTTTATCTTAGCTCACCGGAACAAGAGAGGACAGTAGCCTTAACCTTTGATGACGGACCGGACTCAGTTAATACACCGATTATCCTGGAGATCTTAAAAAAAGAGGGGATCAAAGCCACTTTTTTCTTATTGGGCCAGAATATCATCAAATATCCGGAGATCGTCAAAGAAATAGCCAGAGAAGGACATCAAATTGCTAACCATACCTGGACCCATCCCGATTTAAGAAAACTTAACAATAACTACCTGTTAACAGAGGAATTGCTTGCTTGTTCTAAGGAAATTGAAAGAATTATCGGGGAATATCCGAAAGTAATGAGACCCCCTTATGGGGCGGTCCGGGACGACACAATTAAATTATTGGGGGAAAAAGGCTGGAAAATAGTGAATTGGTCGATCGATACTTTTGATTGGGATCAATCCCAAAATAGTGTTGAGTCGATCCAGCATAAAGTAGAGAAATACATTCATCCCGGTGCGATTATTTTAATGCATGATGGAGCAGGGATGGATTCAACGGTAAGAGCACTCCCCGGTCTCATTGAAAAATTGCGCGAAAACGACTATACATTTAGGACAATTAATCAGTTATTAGATTTTTGAGTTTTCGGGTAGTTTTTAATAAATGAGCAAAATGGAATATTTCAAAAAAGAAAAAATAAAAAAATTTTTAAATAAAGCAGGATTTTTTAAATTGATCGAGAATAGAGTTATATAAGACAATTTGTCGATACCACATGACAACATATTGTTAATATATTCCACCCAATTTTTTTTAAGATAAGTGGTATAGACCATATAACCTTATATTGTTATGATTTTAACGTAAGGAGATGAGAGAATGGGGCTAAATGAGGCAAGTAGATTACCTTTGTACGTCCAATTAAAAGAATTAATTAAAGAAAAAATTGAAAAAGGGGAATGGAAGATTAATGATAAAATTCCTTCCGAACGAGATTTGGAGAAAGACTATGATGTCAGCAGGATGACCGTTCGCAAAGCGATCATTGAGCTAGTCAATGAAGATATTTTGATTAGAAAGCAAGGAAAAGGAACCTTTGTCAAAGAGCTAAGAATAGAGCAGGACTTAGTTAAATTAAAAAGCTTTACGCAGGAAATGAGGTTGCGTGGGCTAAACCCATCTACTCGGGTTATTGATGCAGTAGAGATTTTACCGGATATTGATGTTCGCAATAAATTAAAATTAAACCTGGGAGAAAATGCCTTTGTTTTAAAAAGGCTGAGGCTGGCCAATGATCAGCCAATGGCTTATGAAGTATCCTATATAGCAGAAAAATTTTGCTCCGGTTTATTTAACCACAATTTGAATCAATCCCTTTATCAGGTTTTAACTAAAGAGTTTAATATTCAATTAAACTATGCTATGCAGAGCTTAGAGGCTGGAATTGCCAGTATTAAAGAAGCAGAGCTTCTTAATATAACGGAAAACGACCCCATCCTTATTTTAGAGCGTCTTACCATTGATGGCCAGGAGAGACCGATCGAATTTGTCAAATCGATCTACCGCGGGGACAAATTTAAGTTTTTAGTCAGATTAATCGGTTGAAATAACTAATCCCGATCGAAAAATTGAGGAAAGGAGCTGAGGCCAATATCAATAATCTGAAAATAATGGCAAATGCGATAAATCAAGCAAGATCAATGAATAAGATACTTTAATCTACTAAAAAAATATAAGGAGGAAGAACTAAATGAAACTGTCTTATGAATTATGGCCAAATGATCCCTATGATGGCATGGGAGCAACCGGTGTAGCAATGAATAGTTGGGCAAATTTACCTATCGAAGAACAGGTTGATCGCGTTGCTAAATACGGATATCAGGGAGTTGATTTTTTTCATCACTTATTCCTGAAGATGGATGACAAGGAGTTAGACCGGGTAAGAAATACCTTAAAGGATTATGTTAAAGAAAAAGGATTAACAATACCTTCGATTGGGGCACATCATCTTGTGATCACTGATCGACCGTGGGAAATCAGAGGACAGATTGATTTAATTAAACAGGCAATTGATTTAGCTGTAGAAATAGGGGCAGAAACGGTTGTTTCTTATATCGGGGGTTATTATAATCCACCGACTTATAAGTTGATGACAAGGGCAAAAGCGGTAAAAATATTGGTTGATTCTGTCCGTGAATTTTGTGATTATGCCGGTGAAAAGGGACTTACCTTTAGTATTGAACCACATCAGGAGACCTTAATTGATAAGCCTGAGGTTACAATGGAGATTGTAGAAAAAATCAATCGAGAAAATTTACGCATTTCAATTGATTTTGGGGGCCTGGAACTTGGAGTTAAACCAGTTATGCCGATTGAAAAGGGACTGAAGATGTATGGAGAGTTGATTAACAGTGTCCATGCGAAAGATATTACTGGGGTAACCGGTAACTGGAATATGTGTTGGTTTGGCGGTGGACTTGTTGACTTTAAAAGGTATGCTGAAGCCTTTCGCCAGATTGGCTATGATGGATTTGTTACGGTTGAATGGGAAGGATGGTTTAAAGGTGGTGAACACGGTTTAGGTGATCTGGGTAATGATGGTCTTGGTGATTTTGATTTAGCTGCCCCAGAGGCTTATAAATTTTTGAGTAAATATTTTTATTAGACTATTAAGAAAAATGGTCAAGATTAGGGAAGGCTAAAAGGGGGAAATTAATGGAATATGTTCTTGGGATTGATATAGGTACATCTGGAGCAAAGGTTTTGTTAATGGCGGTAGAAGGAGATATTATTGCCTGTAAAGGGGAAAATTATGATATCTCCTCACTTCATCCCGGATGGGCTGAAGGAGATCCAGAGACCTGGTGGAGAGCAGTCAAGAAATGTATTAATAAAATCAGCAAAGAACATCAGCCGGAATTAGCTAAGGTAAAAGCAATTGGTTTATCTGGACAAATGCATGGAGCTGTCTTTGTTGACCAAGAGGGTAAACCATTATACCCCTGTATTATTTGGGCAGATAACAGAACTGCTCAAGAATGCCACGAAATCATTGAGCTTGTCGGTGCAAAGCGAATTAGAGAGATAAGCTATAATCCGGTAATTCCCGCTTATACTGCACCTAAGGTTTTGTGGTTTCAAAAAAACAAGCAAGAATTCTATGAAAAAACCTACCGGATTTTAATGCCCAAGGATTATATCGGCTTCAAATTAACCGGGATTTTTTATACTGACTATTCCGATGCTTCTGGGACCTTACTCTTTGATTTTGTTCAGAAAAGGTGGTCGGAGGAAATATTTAAAAAACTTAACCTTGATATCAACAAACATCCAGTGATCAATCCATCTTCTGCCGTAATCGGAACCCTGACCAGTAAGGCTGCCGATTATTTGGGATTAAAAACAGAGATCATAGTCGTTGCCGGGGGTGGGGACCTGGCTTGTGGTGCGATTGGTAATGCCAATACAACTGAAGGGATTGCTTCGGTAACTATTGGCACGGCCGGACAGGTTGTAGCAACCATTGATCAAATATCGAATCAGACTGTGGGTAAACTCTTTAATTTTTGCCATGGAGTAGAAGATAAATTTTTTACCCTGGCTTCAATTTTATCGGCCGGTTTATCGCTAAAATGGTTTAAAGATAATATCTCTTTAATTGAAAATCTCTTTGTCAAAGAGACTTCGCTCGACTCTTTTGATTTACTCTTGGAAGGAATTGAGCAGATCCCGCCAGGCTCAAATGGTCTTATTTTCCTGCCCTACTTAAATGGTGTTGGGACCCCTTACCTGGATCATAAAGCAAAAGGTGCCTTGCTCGGATTAACTCATAATCATCGAAAAAAAGAAATTGTTAAAGCAATCATTGAGGGGGTTACTTTTGGGATCAGAGAATGCCTGGAAACGATAATTAATCTAGGAATTGAGATTAAAGAGGTTATTATTTCAGCAGGTGGTGCTAAAAATTCAAAGTGGCAGCAGATTCAGTCAGATATATATAATAAAAAAATTATAACATTAAAGATAGCAGATTCTTCTCCTTTAGGAGCAGCGATTTTAGCAACGGTTGGTTTAGGGAAATATAACTCAATACAGGAAGCAAGTATATTTTATGTAAAAAGAAATGAGGAATTGATACCAAACCAAGAAAACAAAGTTCTCTATAACAATCTCTATAGTATTTATAAAAAGGTATATAGTAGTTTAAAAGAAATTAATGATGATTTAGATGATTTTATAAATTAAAGGGGGAGAAATAATTATGAGTGGTGCAGAGAGATATTTTGAGCAGATTAAAAATCTAATTAATTGGTTGGAAGATTCACAACTTGATAAAATTAAAGAAGCCAGTACTATTTTGACCGAAGCGATCGTAGATAAACGAACTATTTGGGCGATCGGGTGCACCCATTCGGCCGCTTTAACCGCTGAGATATTTTATCGAGCCGGGGGCTTAATGTTAATTAATGGCATATTCCCGGCGGGAATGTGGTTGAATGAAGTACCTGTTACTAAAACGTCGAAGATTGAAAATATGAGTGGCTATGCTGAGATAATTTTTGATGAACACAATATTAAAGCAAATGATCTTTTGTTGATTTTTTCGACAGGAGGCCGTAATAACTTTCCGATTGAAATGGCTCTAATTGCCAAAGAAAGGGGTGTTTATGTTATGGCCCTAACTGGACTTAGGTATTCGCGCAATGTGGTCTCAAGACATAAGTCCGGAAAGCGCTTATTTGAAATAGCCGATCTTGTTCTTGACAATGGTGCTAAAAAAGGTGATGCCGTCATCGAGTTTGAACATTTTAAACAAAAGGTCGGTCCTGTATCAACAGTTTCTGGGGCTTTAATCTTAAATGCTGTTGTTACACAAACTGTCGGAAACCTACTGGATCAAGGGATCACCCCGCCAGTCTATTTAAGCAGTAGTCTAGATGGGGGAGAATGTCATAACAAAAAAATGCTACAGGAATATAAGGGTGTTATTAAATACATGACCTATTGAGTAATGGCTGTTTCCAAATTTAAATTGACCTGCTCCGATCTGATCAAGGGGAGGTGGTAAAATAGTAATTTACTTCGGTTTATTCTTCAATTTTTGAGCAAGGGTAAGGCAGTTTAACCAGGATTTTAAATAAAAGGAGGATATAATGAAAAAAGTCGGATCAATATTGCTAGTAATGGGTTTTTTAGTGGGAGTTGTAAGTTTTGCTGTATTCGGCCAACAGGTTGAAATTAAAATCTGGCATATGGAACAACCCCCTCACCGGGTAAAAGTCTTTCAAGAGGTTATTGACCAATTTAATCAAAATAACCCCGATATATTTGTCAAACAACAAGTCCTTGACTGGATGAATGCTTACCAAAAAACGATAGCAGCAATCCAGGCTAGACAGGCACCAGAAATATTATTCACTCTACCTGATTTTACAACAGTGATTAAACAGACCGGGGCAGTTCAGCCAGTTGACGAACTGTTCATGGAACTGGATCAAAAGTATGACTTTATTGAGGCCGCAGTTAAGCCTTATGCTTATGATGGGCATATCTGGGCAATCCCAACATATGGGATGATTCACATGATGTGGTACAGAAAAGATTTATTTGCACAAGCCGGCCTTGATCCCGATAATCCTCCCCGGACTTGGGAGCAATTATTAACAACAATTGAACAGCTTGAAGAAAACGGGATTACCGGGATTGGTGTTCCGGCAAGCTACCATATGTATACAGATCAGGCGATTTATTCCTTCATGATTGCCGGTGGTTCGCATCAAATTTTCAATGAAAATGGAGAAATTGTTTTTGACAATCCCAAAACAGTCCGAACCTTCGAGTTTTATCAGCAGCTAGTAGACCATTCACCACAAGGTATTACCGGCTGGAGTTGGGCTGAGCCCCAATTGGCTTTTAACAATGGGACCATCGCCATTGCTATTGAAAAAGGACAATTTTTAAGTCCCTTTGAAGAAGAGTCCGGTGTAGACGGAAGTAATCTCGGGGTTGCTCCTGTACCATATCCGGCAGATGGTCAAAGGGGTAGTATTTACTATCCAAACGGAATGATGATTTTAACTACGGACCAAGCAAAGCTGGCCGCAGTTAAAAAATTCCTTAACTATTTATATGAACCAGAGGTAAACGGGAAATGGTTTTCGATGGAACCGGGACTATTTTTGCCGGTTACTAACGCTACCCTTAACTCAGAAAGTTTCTGGTCAAATCCCATTGTTGCGCAATACCAGGACCTGGTTAAACTAATGATCGAACAAAGCGAATATGGGAGATTATTTGGGTTTAATCATCAAAGTGTCAACCAGAATATCGGTAAGATTGCCGGTCAATATATTCTGGCCCAAACTGTCCAGGAAATGGTTGTGAAGGGTTTATCGCCAGAAGAAGCAATTAAATGGGGCGAAGAAAAAATGAAGGAAGCAATTAAATAATCATTGTGGAAGAGAGGAGTGACTCACCTCCTCTCTTCAAGAAATCTTCTCCAAAAGAGGTGAAGCCGATGCAACTCAAAATCAAAATAAAATCTGGTTGGAATAATACAAGCTTATTTGGAATTGTGTTAATTGCGCCATTATTGTTATGGATTGTTGTTATGATTGTTTATCCCCTAATTAGCTCGATCTGGATGAGTTTAACCGATGTTGACTTTTTAGGTATCAATTCTAATTTTGTAGGAATTAGTAATTATATAGAATTGATTACAGATGTTGAATTTTGGACAGCGATGGGTAAGAGTATGATTTGGACGATTGGTAATGCCCTTTTGCAATTAATCCTCGGTTTTACGACCGCGTTAATCATCAATCAGCAGTTTAAAGGTAAAAGTTTCGTCAGGATATGGATTATCTTATCCTGGATTATACCGACTATTGTCCTGGCAATAATCTGGAGATGGATACTAAATTCCTCTTTCGGTATTTTAAATTATATTTTACAGTTATTTAATTTTGTTGAACAGCCTATTGATTTTTTAGGTTCTTTCCAGCTAGCGATGCCAACGGTTATTTTCATTAATACCTGGCGGTGGTTCCCGTTTTTGGCGATTATCATCCTGGCGGCTTTACAGACAATCCCCGTTGAGCAATATAATGCAGCTTCGATTGACGGGGCAAATAGCTTCCAGAAGTTTATCTACATTACTTTTCCGATGATGCGACCAACCTTATCGGTTCTGGGTTTAATCGGAACACTATGGTCAATCAATATTTTTGATGTTATCTATATGTTAACCAGAGGGGGGCCTGCCGGTGCTACCGAGACCATTCCGGTCTTTGTTTACCAGAAAGCCTTTCAGGAGTATGCGATGAATAAAGCTTCAGCCGCAGCAGTTATCTTATTTCTTTTTCTGTCCGTATTTGTTGTATTTTATTTCAAGATTGAACCAACATTTAGAGAAGACAACTTTTTAAACTAAGGGGGTGAGTTTTATCAAAAGAAAAAGCAAATCAAAAAAGAGGGCGGTTCTAAAGTATGTTCTGATTCTCCTTTTACTGGGGGTGATAATCCTACCTTTTTATTGGATTTTTATCTCTTCAGTCAAACCAACGGATGAATTAATTCGGGCAATTCCTACTTTTGTTCCGGAAAAATGGACCGTTAACCATTACAGCAACTTATTTGCGGCATCGGATTATGGTCAGTATTTATGGAATAGTTTTTATGTTGCCTTCTGGACAATGCTGATCACGGTAATTTTGGCTTCATTAGGCGGATATAGTATTTACCGCTGTAGTTATCCCGGGAAGAACTTAATTTCCAAACTAATATTAGTAGCTTATATCTTTCCTCAGGTTCTAATCCTGATCCCTTTATATAAAGTAATGAGTAGTTTTTCTCTAATTAATAACTTATGGAGCCTGATCATAATCAATGTAACGATCTGTGCACCTTTTGGGGTGTGGCTATTAAAAACATTCTTTGGTACTATCCCAATGGCAATCGAAGAAGCTGCCGCCATTGACGGAGCCAGCCAATTTAAGACTTTATATAAAATCTTTATCCCACTTGCCGCACCGGGAATGGCGACAGTTGCCATCTATGCCTTTTTAACTTCCTGGACCGAATTTTTATTTGCTAATACTTTTATTCTCGATGAAGAGTTAAAAACCTTACCGGTTGGATTGGCCCGTTTTATAACACAGTATAATGTTGATTGGGGCCTGTTAACTGCCGGGGCAATGGTAACTGCTATTCCCCCGCTTGTTTTCTTTGCTTTTGTCGGTAAAAATTTTGTTAAGGGTTTAACTACCGGGGCCATTAAATAGTTAAGTATTCCAATTGTTGTGACCAGTATCTTGTTTTGAAAGGAGTTTCTTTAAGTGACTCCTTTTTTTGCTTTTAATAGGTATAATAGAGCTGGTAAATTAAAGCTAAAAGGAATAAGATATTGCACAGGCAGATGTAAATATGAATTAAACTGGAGGGATTTTTAATGAAACTGGTACAAAAACATTGTGGTACGAAAAACACTTATATGATAAAAGATGAGGGTTTATATGTTACAAAAAGCCAAGCGTTTTTAAAGAAAGAAACTTTTGTTCCCTATGAAAAAATTACAAAAGAGAAACATTACATATCTCAAAATAGTAGTATCTTTATAATACTATTAATCCTACTTACAATTATCTTTTTATTGATCACTGATTATAATAATATCAAGTCATTTTTAGGTGATATAATTAAAACGTTACCTATTTATGCCTTATTAGTTTATATGTACCTGTATTACAAGCAGGATAAAATCTTAATTGAATGTAGTAATCAATCTTTTATCCATATTTTTAAGGATAAGCCTGATCTCCATTATGTTGAAGATTTCATGGAAAAATTAATCACACACAGAGATACTTATTTAAAAAATAAATACACCAACACAATATATTCAGTTAATATCGAGGATTACAAATATAAGCTAGTTAATTTGCTTCATGAAAATATAATAAATGAAGATGAATATAATATTTTAATAAAAGAATACTATGATAAGGAAAAAAAAGAGTTAAATAAAATCGGATTTAAGGAATTATAAAGAATTTTAATAAAGAGTTGACAGGGGGTAGAAAATGTGGTATTATGACTGCGGGTCATATGACTTAATAGTCATAATATACAATCAGGAGGGAGCGCATGAGGCAAGATTTTTTTATGGCAGTAATTATCTCCGTTATTGGCTCTCTAATCTTGGTCTCCTCCGAACAAACAGGATTTTTAAAGAAGGGATGAAAGTATGCCGAAAAACACATTTTTTAATCTACCGGCGGAAAAGAGGAATAAAATAATTGAGGCGGCGATCGGGGAATTTTCCAAAACCCACTATCAAAAGGTGACGATCGATAATATAGTTAAACGGGCTGATATTTCCAAAGGGAGTTTTTATCAATATTTTAAGGATAAAGATGACCTGTATAAGTATCTGTTTAGCCAAATTGTCGATCAGAAAAAGCAGGCTTTGCATCAAGTAAAAAAAGACCGGGACAAGTTAGATTTCCGGGGTTATCTACTGCAGATGTTAGAAGAGGCACGTAAATTTGAGACCCGTTTAACCGGCTTAAAAGATAAATTTATTAATCAATGCCCACAGGAAGTCCGTAAAGAGGTCTTGAAAGAGGAGATTCCCAAAAGTTATCACTTATTTGAAGAGATATTAGCCGCATATATTAAAAAAGGTGAACTGCGTAAAGACCTAAATATTAAAACCGCTGCCTATACAATCATATCATGCTTTACCAGTATTGAATATTATCCGTTTGCGCAAGGAGAAGAGTTGCATATAATATTACCTCAAATCCTGGATATTTTAATTAATG
This sequence comes from Halanaerobiales bacterium, assembly GCA_022360715.1. Lineage (GTDB taxonomy): Bacteria > Bacillota > Halanaerobiia > Halanaerobiales > DTU029 > JAKSCG01. The sequence goes on along the minus strand of JAKSCG010000150.1, from coordinate 57,099 downwards.
GTATGAAAATAAGGTAAGTTGATTAACTAAAAGGGGTGGGAACTTTGATGCAAAAAGAGGAATTTGTTAAAAAAGAGCAGTATTTAAAATTAAATGAGCAAGGGGATTTTGTAATTGACTATCCGGAGAAGTTGGATATTATTGATGCACATACCCATATGTCCAATCTCTTGCCGCTTAAGGTGATTGATCCCAAGACCAAGGGGAAGAAAGTAAAATATTTAACCTTGCCGGCGATAGAAAAAATGGATTTATCAGTACCCTACTGGACTAAGATTGATCCGGATGAAAAGAAAAAGGGTATTTTGGCCGTAATCAATTTTTCCCTGAAGGGATATAACATCTTTAAGGATATGGTCAATGGGGGGACTTATCAGAATTGCTTTAAGTCCCAACAGGAGAACATGATTAAAAAGAGTGTAGTTCTACCGATCAGTAGCAGCAAATATGACCGTTCATTAGAGGCCTTGCAAGTAGCTAAAGATTACCCGGACCACTTTATCCCGTATTGTTCGGTTCATCCCCATGACCCGGAAATAAAGAAAAAGATCCCGCAGTATCAAAAACTCGGGGCTAAGGGATATAAGCTAAAAATAACCGACATGGAATTAAAGGGTGATTTTCAGCCACTTATTGATGCGCTCAAGCTGTGTCATGAGGCCGGATTACCGGTAATTCTTCATACCGGTTCCTTAACCCATTATAAGGTTGAAAACACATCCAAGTTGATGTGGAAATTATTAAAATCGACCAGGGTAGAGATTTTTGGGGAATTATTAAAGAAACTACCGACTGATTTTAAGTTTATCTTCGGGCATAGCGGGATTGCCGAATATAAGCTGGTGGCAGAGTATATGAAAAAGTTTCCGGCTACTTATGCCGAATTATCCTGTCAATCAGCCGACAGTATTAAGTATTTAATCAATGAAGTTGGCCATGAAAGATTGTTATTTGGCTCGGACTGGCCAGCTTTACCCCAGGCAATTACCCTTTCAAGGGTACTACTGGCCACCGAAAATAATCAAGTGGCCCGCGAGCATATCCTATTAAAAAATGTGCAAAGACTCTTGAAGATTTAACGGCGGTAGTTAAGGGTTATTGATGATATTCTCCAATTGTTTTTTAAACTCCTCAGATGAGTATTGCTGATAATGTTCTAACAGGGAGAGAACACCGTGTAACTGTTCTTCGGTGATCTCTCCTTTTTCATATAATTCTTCATAGGCATTGGTAAAAGAGAGAATAATTTTCAGATCAATGCTGTCTTTATTAAACACGGGGCATACTCGCCTCCAGTGATAAATTTTCCGGATCAATAAAGCGAATGTACTTGTCTTCAAAATATAGTTTAATAGAGCCGGTCTGACCTGTTCGTTGTTTAGCGATGATCACATCGGTGTCATTAGCTGTCCCTTGTTCTTCCGCTTCTTCCCTGGCCGCAGCACTGGTATGGGCATGGCGGTAGAGGAAGATGACCCCGTCGGCAATCTCCTCAATATTCCCGGAATCCCTCAGATCCGATAGGACCGGTCTTTTATCCTGACGGTGAGTAAAGCTACGGCTGATCTGTGAGACAAGGATAATCGGTACATTCAGTTCAGAAGCCAGGTTTCTCATCTGGAGGACAGTCTGGCCGACCGCCCGGGATGTATTGAGTGATTGTTCTTCCGGTAGCTGGATCATCTGGAGGTAATCAATTATAACCAGTCCCAGTTCGCCGAATTGGGACTTGAATTTACGTAACCGTGCCCTGATCTGGGCCATATTCAGGCCCCTTTCATCAGAGATTATTAGGGGTAGTTCATCCAGATTATCTAAAGCCTTCGAGATCCGCTGGTCCTCTTCTTCACTGGTTTCACCCTGTGTGTACTTCCAGCCATTGATCCCGGCTTCTTGAATAATCATCCGGTCAACAATTTCCTGGGCATCCATCTCCAGGCTGATAATTGCAACCGGCACCTGTCTTTTCACAACATTTTTAGCAATATTGAGGGCAAACGCGGTTTTTCCCATGCTGGTCGAGGCCGCAATTACATTGAGATGGGCTTTCTTAAAACCACCGATTAGGTTGTCCAGGGAGATAAAACCGCTCCGCAAACCTATGTCAGCCCGATTGTGTTTCCGGTCGATATAGGCCTGAAAGGATTTCATCAGGGCCTCTTCCAGGGTAAAGATATGTTTTTCCAGGTCAGTTGATTCATTAGTGGCTTCAAAGACTAGCTCTTGGGCCCGGGCCTGGTATTCGCCAACATTCAGGTCAGTATTTTTAACGAGGTCTTCCAGCCGCTGGGCAACTTTTAAGAGCAAATGTTTTTGATAATTCCGCTTGATCAGGTCAATAACCGGCATTAACTCATCAATAGTGTTGAAACCAGAGGTCAACCGTTCAATTATCTCTTCCGGATGTTTAATAATCCCGTCTTTTTTTAGTTTAACAAATAACCTGGTCTTGGAAATACTGCTATTATCCTGGAATTGATTTAATAAGATTTCATAGATTAACTGGGCTTGTGGATTGAGGAAATGTCTTGTTTCCAGTGTATCTGCTACCTCATCGATCTTTTCCGGGTATTGTAGGAGAATACCGAGTAATTGAAACTCATGATTAAATTCTGCTAATTTTTTTAAAAAGCTTTCTTCAGTAGCCATCAGTTTACCCCCCTAGTTGATTCTTCAAAATCCCAGTTAAGTTGATTCCAATTTTTGGCCCGGGTTGCCGGAACCGGGGAAGGACGAACAGCGGCTTTTTCTAGATAGGCTTTGGCCTGTTCAATACTTTTAATCCGGGCCTGTTTCCAGGGAGAGATAAAGTTGTTTTCAATATATTGGAGGGAAGGACAGGCGCCTTTTTTCCTCTTGATAGCTTCCTGAATGGCAAAACAAGCCACTGACTTGCTTAAAGGGAAATCCTTGCTTAACCAGCTTTTAAAGACTTCCAGATGGCTCGGGGTTAGGTTTTGCCAATTTTTTATTCCGTAAGCTGAAGCCAATTCTCTCGATTCTCGGTATAGCTGATCAAAATACTGTAGTCTTTTATAGTTAAAGATTTCCTTCCGGTACCAGTCATCGACTATACCGGATAAATAATTAAAGGCCTGATCCCCGGCCGCGTGATTTTTATTAATCCATTTATCGACCCGCCGGATCAGTTCCTGCAAAACCGGCAGTTCAAAGCTTTCCAACCATTGATCGATTTGTTCACCGGCCAACCGGGGATCGCTTCCGGTCGGGAGAAAGGAAAGCAGGGCTTTTTTGATCTCAGCCGGCCCGGAGGTAGTTTGCTTAATTACCCTTTGGCGGATCTTAACTCTTTCCTTAAAATTATTGTCCTCATCCTTTTGGCCGTCACTATTTACCGGTGCAAGTCCGGCTAGATTACTTAAATTTTCTGCTTTTACGCTAATTGTATAGCGATAATCACCTTCTCGGCGCGGGGAGATTTCAATTAGATCATGTTGGGCCAGATAATTTAAGCCTTCTTCGATCGCTGTTCGTTCAAGTTCAACCGGGAGGTAACTAGATATGAGCGTGGTGTTTGTTTGCAGGCAATTATCCCCGTTCAAGTGGGTGATTAAATACAAGAATATAGCGAGGGAAGTTCCGGGAAAGGCTTTTAAAAAGCCCTGTTCGATCGCCGTATTCCCCAGTTCAATTATCTGTTGATCAGCCTCGGAAAAAAAAGATATTTTTTTTTGGTACTTGATTGAAAATTGATTATCCATGGTAAATTCCTTTTTTATAATATTGTACTTACTATATATTTCGCTAAATTTATCGCAAATCCTGCCCGGTTGAAAAATGGCAGCGTCTTTTCTTGACAAATACAGGCTATCTTTGCTAAGATGAAAGCGGGAATAAGAATACATAATTTATTATTCGATGGAGAGGAAGAAGAAGCTTGATTAGCCGTTATAGTCTACCGGAAATGGAAAAAATCTGGAGTGAAGAGAGTAAGTTTGAGAAATGGTTGGCGATCGAGTTAGCTGTTTGTGATGCCTGGGCAGAATTGGGGAGGATTCCTCTTGCTGCCGTACAAAGGATTAAAGCAAAAGTCAGGCTCGATTTAAACAGGATTAAAGAGATCGAAAAAACTACCCGGCATGATATTTTGGCTTTTGTCCGGGGGATTAATGAGACGCTCGGTGCTGACTCCAAGTTCATCCACTTAGGTTTAACCTCATCTGATGTTAAAGACACAGCCCTGGCTTTACAGATGAGGGATGCTGTTGATTTAATTATTAATGATCTGGGAAGATTGAACAAAGTGCTGGCCGCTCAGGCTGTCGAGTATAAAGAAACGATTATGGTGGGCCGAACCCATGGCGTCCATGCTGAACCCGTTACCTGGGGTTTAAAACTGGCAATCTGGTATCAGGAAGTAAAACGACACCTGGCCAGAATGAAGGGCGTAAGAGAGACAATTAATACCGGTCAGTTTTCCGGGGCGGTAGGCAGTTATGCCAGTCTGGACCCGCGAATAGAAGAACTGGTTTGCCGTAAGCTGGGGTTGGAGCCGGCAGTTATCTCTAATCAGATCTTACAACGGGATCGTCATGCCGACCTATTGAATAACCTGGCGTTGATCGCTGCTTCACTGGAGAAATTTACTACTGAGATCCGCAACTTACAGCGGACGGATATTCTGGAAGTAGAAGAGGGTTTTCGTAAGGGGCAGCAGGGTTCTTCGGCGATGCCCCATAAGAAAAATCCGATCGTCTGTGAAAGGATTTCCGGTTTGGCCCGGGTAGTGAGGAGTTATGTTATTCCCGGATTGGAAAATATAGCCCTCTGGCATGAACGGGACCTTACCCATTCTTCGGTTGAACGAATTATTATTCCGGATAGTACTATTCTGGTAAATTATATGATAAATAAATTCCGGTTGGTATTGGATGAGCTGGTCATAAATAAAGATAAAATGAGGGATAATTTAGAACGGACCCATGGGCTGGTCTTTTCCCAGCATGTGATGTTGGCTTTAATCAATAAAGGCCTTACCCGGGAAAAGGCCTATCAACTGGCCCAGTGTGGTGCACTGAAAGCCTGGGATCAGGCCTTAAGCTACCAGGAAGTAATTAAGGGAGATCCGGAGATTAACCAGTATCTCTCGACCGAAGAAATAAGGAATATTTTTGATTACAACATTTTCCTGAAAGAACTTGATTATATCTATGGTAAACTGGATCTATCAGGGAAAAATGGAGAGGAGGGTGCTTAAACTGTCCGGTTTAAGCAGGGAATGATGGCCAATAAGATAGTTGTAGGTACACAGTGGGGAGATGAGGGTAAGGGTAAAATAACCGATATGTTGGCGGAAACTGCTGATGTGGTGGTTCGTTATGGCGGGGGGAATAATGCCGGACATACGGTGATCGTTGGGGATGAGCGCTTTGAATTACATTTAATCCCCTCCGGGATTCTTTACCGGGAAAAAATAAATATTATCGGTAATGGGGTAGTGGTTGATCCTACCGCGATAGTTGAAGAAATGGAGGGTTTATCAGCCCGGGGGATTTCCCTGGAGCAATTATTCATCAGTGAGACCGCCCATGTAGTTATGCCGTATCACCGCTTAGTGGATCTGCTGGAAGAGGAAAGAAAGGGTGAGGCTAAAATCGGTACGACCGGCAAGGGGATCGGTCCAGCTTATACCGATAAAATAGCTCGCCAGGGGATCAGAATGATCGATTTAATTGATCCTGATGGTTTTTATCATAAACTGCAAGATGCCCTTTCCTATCAGAATCTGATTCTGGAAAAAATCTACCAGGCTGAACCATTAAAAGCCGAGGAATTGATCGAATCACTTCAACCCGATATCAATAAACTTAAACCTCACATAGTCAACACCTCGCTCTTGCTGGAACAAGCCGAGCGAGAGGGAAAGAAGATCTTTTTTGAAGGGGCACAGGGAACACTACTGGATATCGACTATGGTACCTATCCCTATGTTACTTCCTCTAACCCTACGGCGGGAGGGGTTTGCACCGGAGCCGGCATCGGACCAACCCTGATTGATGATGTAATCGGAGTTGCCAAGGCCTATCTAACCAGAGTGGGAGAAGGACCGTTTCCGACCGAACTTACCGATCAAACCGGTAACTTATTGAGAGAGAACGGCCATGAATATGGGGTTACAACCGGTAGACCCAGGCGTTGCGGATGGTTTGATCTCCCGATTTTAAAGCATGCCCGCCGGGTAAACGGACTGACCGAGTTGGCCCTAACCAAACTGGATGTTTTAACGGGTTTAAAGGAGATCAAACTCTGTGTTGCTTATCATTATCACGGAAAGACCCTGGAAGAGTTTCCAAATTCGTTGGAAATACTCTCCGGCTGCCAACCGGTCTATCAAAGTTTACCGGGCTGGACAGAAGACCTTTCGGCTATTAGGGAGTATGATCAACTGCCGGAAAATGCTAAAAAATATGTGGAAAGGTTGGAAGAACTGCTTGATATTCCGGTGAAAACAATTGGTATTGGTCCTGGCCGGAAAGAGGCGATTAGAAAATAAGGAGGGATCGGATGAAGGTTCTGGTTATCGGTAATGGCGGCCGCGAACATGCTTTGGTCTGGAAAATATATCAAAGCGAACGGGTAGAAAAGATTTATGTTGCTCCCGGTAATGACGGTATGCTTGAATTAGCGGAGAGGGTTGATCTTGCTTTAGATGATATTAAAGGGCTAGCCAACTGGGCCGAGCGGAATCAGATTGATCTCACGGTGGTTGGGCCTGAAAAACCGCTGGTAGAAGGAATTGTTGACGAATTTACTTTACGTGGTTTAAAGATCTTTGGACCGGATAAAAAGGCGGCCCGAATTGAAGGCAGTAAGGTTTTTGCCAAAGAGATATTACGCAAGTATCATATCCCTACGGCTGAATATGAAGTATTTACCGAACCGGCGGAAGCCCTGAACTATCTGGAAGATGCGAGTTATCCCCTGGTAATTAAAGCAGAGGGGTTAGCCGGGGGAAAAGGTGTAGTTATTGCTACCAGCCTGAAACAAGCCCGGGCCGCAGTAGCCAGGATCATGGAGGAAAGGCTTTTTGGTGATGCCGGAAACAGGATTGTGATTGAAGACTTCCTTGAAGGAGAAGAGGTATCAATCCTGGTAATTACTGACGGGGAAAGTATTCTGCCCCTGGCCCCGGCTCAGGATCATAAGGCAATTTTTGATGGGGATGAAGGACCAAATACAGGTGGGATGGGCGCCTATAGTCCGATTCCAATAATTAGTAAAGATGTTCTGCAAGAAATAGCCCAGAAGATACTGTACCCGGCGATCAAGGCTTTCCGGGCCGAAGGGATTAAATATAAAGGTATTTTGTATGTAGGCTTAATTATGACCAGTCTTGGCCCCAAAGTACTTGATTTTAACGCCCGTTTCGGTGACCCGGAATCACAGGTAATATTACCCCGTTTAAAAAATGACCTGGTTGATCTGATGGAAATGGTGGTTGAAGACCGCTTACCGGAAATAGAATTAGAATGGGATGAGCGGTCGGCAGTATGTGTAGTATTGGCCTCAGCCGGCTATCCGATTGACTATAAAACAGGTTATAGAATTAAAGGACTGGCCGGATTGGCTAAATATGATAATGTTTTACTTTTCCATGCTGGAACCAAACAAAAGGGAAATAATTATCTGACTGACGGAGGAAGAGTTCTGGGCATTACCGTACTGGGTGATGGATTGCTAGATGCGATTAATCAGGTTTATAGCTATATTGATGAGATCGATTTTGAAGATATGCATTACCGTACTGATATTGGATATCGCTTAATTCGTGGATATTAAAATAAGATTCGGTAATTATTTGCCGATTATGAAGCCAGGATCGTTCTTAACTTTGGAATCTTGTCAATCAAATAGAACTTATTTCCTTTTTCCCGGATAATTTTTAATTGGATCGCACTATTGATTAATTTCTCCACACTACTTTGGTTATTAAATTGATTGGCGAGATCGCCCCTTTGACAACCGGGGTTTTTTTCTATGTAATCATAAATTTTATTGATCATTTTTAGGCTCTCTAATGACCTTTTTTCAAAATTTTCTTCAATGGAATGTTGTTTAATTACTTTAATAACCCCTTTCAGTTCCCGCTCTTCCTGCAAAACAGCCAGGTAGTTTCGAATATATTCCAGGGAGCGGAAGGCTAATTCCCGGTGGAGCTTATCTAACGACATGATGCTTGAAATGTAGACCACGTTCTCCAGACTTAGAGAAAGCAGAGTGACGTATTTTCTTCTTTTTTCCGCTTTTTCAATGTCATTAAGCAGCTGTACGTATCTTCTTAATGTTATATCCATCAGTATTTACCTCCTTTTGCCTTTAGGCCTTTTTTACTATTTATATAAATATACTACACTCGATAATAAATTCCTCTTTTTTATTAAAAAAATTATTTTCACTTGTAATTATGCATAAATATAGTATAATAATCATAAACTTGAGTGAATTACTTGGGATTAAAAAGACAGATTCAGAAAGGTTGTGAGCGATGTGTTTAAAACAATAAAAGCTGATATTAAAGCTGTCTACCAACGAGATCCGGCCGTCAATAACTTATTTGAGATCTTATTAGCCTATTCGGGATTGCATGCGATAATTATTCACCGTTTATCACACTGGCTTTATTCGTTGGGCCTAAGGACTATTCCCCGGTTGATCGCTCAACTGGCCCGATTTTTAACCGGAATAGAGATCCACCCCGGCGCCAAAATCGGCAAGGGATTTTTTATTGATCATGGCATGGGGGTAGTGATCGGCGAGACAACTGAGCTGGGAGAGGATGTTACCCTTTACCAGGGAGTTACCCTGGGTGGAACCGGAAAGGAGAAAGGGAAAAGACATCCAACCATCGGGAATAATGTTTTAGTCGGAGCAGGGGCTAAAATCCTTGGTTCGATTAAGATTGGTAATGATTCTAAAATTGGGGCCGGGTCAGTTGTCCTGAAAGATGTACCGGCCAATTCGACAGTTATCGGAATCCCCGGTCGCGTGATTCGGCGGGAAGGTAAGCCGATTCATCCTGAACTTGACCTTAATCATTGCGAATTACCTGATCCGATTGGTGATGCCATCAGATCACTCCAGCAACGTTTAAATCAACTGGAAGAAAAGTAGTTCCGAAAATTTAACTGCTTAATCAAATAAGCCGGTGCTCAAATATCGTTCTCCGGTATCGGGGGCGATGACGACAATAGTTTGATCATTGCCGGCATCTTTTGCTATTTGCAGGGCGGCGGCCACAGCAGCACCCGAAGAAATGCCCAGTAACAGCCCCTCTTCCCGGGCCAGTTTTTTGGTGGTGTCAATCGCTTCCTGGTCACTAATCTTGATCACCAGATCAATTATATCCTGCTGCAGGATCGCCGGAATAAAACCGGCACCGATTCCCTGTATCTGGTGGGGACCGGGTTTTTCTCCCGAGATAACTGCCGAATTCAAAGGCTCGACCGCAATTATTTTAATTTGCGGAATCTTTTTCTTGAGGATCTCTCCGGCGCCGGTAATGGTTCCACCGGTGCCAACCCCGCCTACCAGGTAATCTATTTTTCCATCGGTATCAGCTAAGATCTCCCGGGCGGTGGTTTTTCGATGGATCTCCGGATTAGCCGGATTTTCAAACTGTTGCGGCATAAAATAGTTTTGATTTTGTTCAACCAATTCTTTAGCCCGATTAATTGCCCCCTTCATCCCCAACTGACCGGGGGTTAAAACTAGTTCTGCCCCATAGGCTTTCAGCAGCTTTTGCCGCTCCAGGCTCATCGTTTCAGGCATAGTCAGGATTACCCGGTAACCCCTGGCTCCTCCGACCATCGCCAACCCGACACCGGTATTGCCGCTGGTCGGTTCTACGATCGTTCCACCGGGCTGCAGTTTCCCTTGTTTTTCCGCCGTAATGATCATGTTGTAAGCGATCCGGTCTTTGACACTCCCACCGGGGTTATATTTTTCCAGTTTAGCTAAAACAGTCGCCCAATTTTTTTGCGGCAATTTATTTAACTTGATCAGGGGTGTCGTCCCAATTAATTCAAAAATATTATGGTAAATAGGCATTTTAACAACTCCTTATCTAGGTTTATTGTCAAGCCAACAGATAATTAGAGACACAATTTCTTCCACGGGTCTTGGACAAATATAAAGCACGGTCCGCCTCTTTTTTTAATTGGGTTAAATCTTTAATCCCGTTGGAACAGCTAAAACCGATCGAGATGGTTAATTTTCCGTTGGGCTGGTTTTCTTCTCCGGCAAAATAAATGGTCTCGATTCTATTTCTGAGCCGGTTTAGAATGATATAAGCCTCTTCCGGGTCAGCTACCCCGGTTAAGCAAATAATAAATTCCTCCCCGCCATACCTGGCCACAAAATCTTCGTTCCTGATACTTTCTTTTAATACCTGGCTCAGCCCCCTTAAAACCCTGTCCCCGGCAAGGTGTCCGTATGTATCATTATATTCTTTAAAAAAATCAATATCAATCATTGCAATTGTAACCGGCAATTTGCCTTTAATAATTGAAGACGAATTTTTATGGAAAAGTCTTAAATTGGGCAGATCAGTTAAGTAGTCATAGTGGGCCAGGTACTGGATCTGTTCTTTTAGCTGATAACGCTTATTATCCTGATTGATGATTAATACCATGCTGGAGAGGGCGATCAATGAGAAAGCCAAGGAAAATAAATGGAAGCGTAACCAGACTGCGACTGTAATGTTATCAAATAAAAATTGAACGGTGGTTTTAATAACGGCAAAAACCAGGAATAAAGATAGAATCCGTCTGGTTTTAATTAATTTATAGTTTGATTTATAGATTCCTTTATTGTAATATATAGAGCCAATTACTAACGGCAGTAATAGTTCATTAAAAAGCTCCACCAAGGGCAATGTCCCTCCGTGATAAAATCGGTAAAGGAGAGGGGGTATAATTGCAATCAGCCCAAATTTAACTCCTCCCAGATAAGCTATTAAAATAATCGGAATACTCCTGAGATCAAAAATTTTATTCTCAGAAACAAAGGGCTCAAACATGGTCGCCATAGCCAGTAAACCAGCCATGAACGACGAAAATAATAATAGCTTTTTGGTATCTTCCTTTTTTTTGTTTAAATAGAGATTTCTGAATGTTATTATTAAAAAAGTAAAGGAGATTATTAAAGTCATCTGATGAAATAAATAGATATGACCCTGCACTAACATATGCCTCCTTATCTTTTATTGATCTCCATTAATTTAGTACGGGGATATGTAAAAAGTCCTACTGGAGTTTTATACTATATTCTAGAAAAAATAAAAAAATCCTTTTTTTGTATAAAAATAATAAAAGATGTATTTGAACTGGGGGCAAAAAGTCCTGCCGGCTCCCTTTCCGCTTATTCAAATAATAGCTTGACAAAACAGGAATTATTCATGTAATATTACAGCATAGACTTTAGAAAAAACTTTACTAAATAAGGATGATTTATGATGAAACTTATTAAAAGTGCTAACATAATCTTGCCGAACAATTTAGTTGAGGGTAGTCTTCTTTTTTCCGATCAAATAGAGGATATTTTGTTGCCGGGTGAATTCCGGGAAAATAGCAAATTTGAAATGGGCCTGGAGGTTATTGATGGAACCGGCATGTATCTGGCCCCCGGGTTTATTGATATCCATATTCACGGGGCCGGTGGTTTTGATACAATGGATGCTTCGCCGGAAGCCTTGAACCGGATTAGTGAGTTATTGGTTAATTCCGGAGTTACCTCCTTTCTGCCGACAACAATGACCATGCCGTCGGCTTCAATCAGCAAGGCCTTGACCAATATCCGCCAGGTAATCGAACAGGGTACATCGGGTGCTCGAATTTTGGGAACCCATGTTGAGGGGCCGTTTATCAGTCCTGCTTATAAAGGGGCCCAGGCCGAACAGGATATAGTTGGGGTTGACCAAAGTCTGTTGGAGGATTTTATTGATATCATCAAAATAGTGACCATTGCTCCCGAACAGACTGCTGCTCTGGAATACATCAGCTATTTAAGCACGCGGGGAGTGGTTACCGCGGTTGGCCATTCCGGCGCGACCTATCAACAGGTATTAACGGCAATTGACTGTGGCTTATCCCATGTAACCCATCTGTTTAATGCGATGACCGGACTCCATCATCGGCGCCCCGGGATAGTGGGAGCTGCCTTGACGACCGGTCTGAGCTGTGAATTGATCGCCGACTTTATTCATGTTCATCCGGCGGTAATTAACCTAGTTCTAAAAGCAAAAGACCCGACCGAGATTATCCTGGTTACCGATCAGATGGAAGCAGGTTCACTGGGGGACGGGGAATATACCCTGGGCGGCCAGCAGGTATTGGTTAAAGACGGGGCAGCCCGTCTGGAGAATGGCCAGTTGGCCGGTAGCGTTTTAACCCTTGATCAGGCTATTCGTAATATCAAAGAGATCAGTGCTTTGACCTTGCCGGAGATTATTCAGATGGTAACAGTCAATCCGGCTCGATTAATTGGCCGTGAGGATCAATTGGGCAAAATTGTTCCCGGCTATCAAGCTGATTTAGTATTATTGACGGAAGATCTTCAAGTAGATACTGTAATTATAGGTGGTGAAGTTGTAAAGGAGCGGATCTAATATGCGAGTAATTATTGAAAAAGATTATCGGGACCTGAGTAAAAAAGCGGCTTTACTTGTTGCCAGCCAGGTGATTTTAAAACCGAATTCTGTGCTGGGTCTCGCTACCGGCAGTACTCCTCTCGGTATGTACCGGGAATTAATTCAAATGTACCAACGGGGGGAGATTAATTTTTCTGAAGTAAGCAGTTTTAATCTTGATGAATATTATCGATTGCCCCATGATAATCCGGAGAGTTATCATTATTATATGCAGGAAAACTTTTTTAAGCATATTAACCTGAAAGCCAAAAACATCTTTATACCCGATGGAATGGCCGATGATATTGAACGGGAATGCCGGGATTATGAAGAGACAATTAAACACAGTGGGGGTATCGACCTACAGATTCTTGGTATTGGGTCGAACGGACATGTTGGGTTTAATGAACCGGCCGAGCAGTTGAATGTAACCACCAAGCTGGTTAATCTAACCGCCGAAACGATTGAAGCCAATAGCAGGTTTTTTGATTCGGCCGAGGATGTCCCGAAAATGGCTGTATCAGTAGGAATGGCTACGATCCTTAAAGCACGCAGGATTATTTTGCTGGCCAGCGGGGAGAACAAAGCTGAGGCTATTAAAAATACGATCAGTGGTTATGTCAGCACTAAAACACCGGCTTCCTTGTTACAGACCCATCCCGAAATCACCCTGATTGTGGACCGAGCCGCCGCCAATTTCCTTTAAAATTGGTGGTTTTTTAATTCACAGTGAATAAATAAAAGGAGAGGGAGGTTAGCTGATGAAAGAAAGGGTGTCAGTAGCGGTGCTTGGTGCCGGTAATAGGGGACGAGAGGCATATGGCAAGTATATCCGGGAACATTCCGGCGTTATCCGGGCTGTGGCCATAGCAGAACCGGCGCAAGACAAAAGGAGGCTTTTTGCCCGGGAACATCATATTTCGCCAGAAAACATTTTTGCTTCCTGGGAAGAACTACTAAAGAGGGAGAAGATGGCTGATGGTCTTATTATCGCTACTCCGGATACTATGCATGTTGAACCGGCACTCCGGGCGATCGCCAAAGGTTATAAGATTCTGTTGGAAAAACCAATTGCCCCTGAACTGGAAGTTACTTTGCACTTAGCCCGAATAGCCCGGGAAGGTAATAGCCAGATCCTGGTAGCCCATGTCCTGCGCTATACTAATTTCTACCGGGAGCTGAAAAGACTTCTGGACGAGCAGGTAATCGGGGAAATCCGCTTGGTTGACCATATTGAAAATATTGGTTATTACCATTTTGCCCATAGTTATGTCCGGGGAAACTGGCGGAATACCGAGGTTGCTGCCCCGATCATCCTGGCTAAAAGCTGCCATGACCTGGATTTACTTTATTGGTTACTGGGGAAAGAGTGTCTGGAATTATCTTCCCAGGCTTCACTGGAATATTTTACAGCTAGCCGTCAACCGGAAGGTGCTGCTGAGCGCTGTCTGGATTGTTCGATTGAGCAAGAATGTCCTTATTCTGCCTGTAAAGTTTACCTAACAGAGAATACCGGTTGGCCGGCTTCCGTAATCAGTAGTGACCAATCCTACCAGGGGAGGTATCAAGCCCTGCAAAAAGGCCCTTATGGGCGTTGTGTCTATCAAAGCGATAATAATGTACCGGAAGTGCAGACGATCAGGATGAGGTTTAGCGGTAATATTGAAGTAAATTTTGCCCTGACGGCTTTTTCGAGTCAGATTAATCGAACCAGTAAGTTCTTTGGCAGCCGGGGTGAGATCAGGGCTGATTTTGAGAATAATCTAATTGAGCTTGATCGATTCGGGAGGAGCAGGGAACAAATAAAAGTCGCTGCGGCATTAGGAGGCCACGGTGGTGGTGATACCGGATTAATGGACCACTTTGTTAAAATGTTGCAAGGCCAAGCAGCTATTGAAGGAATGACTACAATCAAAGCATCGGTTGAGAGTCAGCTGAAAAGTCCCGGGCTGAAGGCAGAGTTGTTAGTTTGGATAGTTTAAGATTTTAGAAACACATTAATAATTTGGATTAAATATTGTAATAGCACTATGAAGGATTGTAGTGCTATTTTTAATGGAGGATTAAAATTAAGAATATTATGATTAATAAGCTTATAATTATATTTTAGTCGACAATTAATGCTTGAATACTAAAAAAATTTGTAAAATAAAAAAGGATTTTTATAGTTTGTGTTGTATAATATAATAAAGATACTAACCAATTACCAAACCAATATAAAAAAATACAAAATTGGTTGAAAGGAATGGTATGATGGATGCAAATTTTGATATAACCAAAGATAATCCTGAACCTTTATTTATCCAAACCAAAAACTATATTTTAGAACAAATAAAAAAGGATCTATATAAATCAGGAGAAAAAATCCCTCCAGAACGTGATTTATGTGAAAAATTAAATGTAAGTCGCTATACTATCCGGAAAGCAATCAAGGAACTGGTTCATGAGGGTTATTTATATCGGGTTCAGGGAGACGGCACATTTGTCTTTAGCAAATCCAAGTATAAGCAGCAAAAGAGCAGTTATATTGGTGTTATCTTATCTGAGTTTGTTGAAGTACAAACAAGTATCTTACGTGGAATAGGATTAGCACTAAAAAAAAGCAAATACAAGTTAACTTTGCTACAGTCAGATAATGATTATGTTGAAGAGGCTAAGTGTATTCAAAAATTAAAAAATGAAGGAGTTGGTGGATTAATTATTGTTCCGGTAGAAGATCAAAAAGATAATTCTGCAATTACAGATCTAAGTGATGAAAATATTCCTTTTGTGCTTGCAGATAGGAAATTAAATAATTACCATACTAATTGTATTGTCTCTAATAATGTTGAGGGTGGCTATAAGGCGACAGAGCACTTAATAAAATTGGGACATAAAAATATTATGTTTTTAAAGCAAAAGTATACCTTAACAAGTAGTATCCAAGAACGAATCATCGGATTTAAAAAAGCATTATCCGACTATGAGATCGATTTTGCTGATAAATTAATTCACCCATTTAGCTCAGATTCTGAACTATTAAGTTTTATTAAAGATGAGAACATAACAGCAGTATTTTGTGTTCATGACATAATGGCTTTGAAATTTGTTGAAATATGCAAAACACAGGGTTTAAAAGTACCTAAAGATATTTCGGTAATTGGATTTGATAATCAGGAAGTAGTTAAACATGTGGAACCTGCATTAACAACAGTTGCTCAGTATCCAGTGGAAATTGGGTATAATGCAGCTAAAATATTGATTGATCAGATTAGTTATGATGAAGAAAATTCAGTTTTTGATAAAGATGATGCTAGTATTATGATTAATAATAAGAATATAATTCGCCAGTATTATTATCCTGTTAACTTAATTATTAGAAATTCGACAAAAAAATTAAAAATATAATAAATTAATTATATTATATGGGGAGGCATACGATGTTTTTTATGGTAGAAAAGGCAGAAAAATATATTAATAATTTAAAAAAATATATTTACCAGGAAAAAAAAGAAATAAGTGAATTTCTCTTTCATCAAGGTGATATAGCTGATGCAGAAAAAGGTAGTTATAATGATTTAAATTGGGATAGATTTGTGGTAGGTGATTATTGGGGTGGAAAAGATTTAATTTTTTGGTTTAGAAAGGAGTTGAATATTCCGTCAGATTGGCAAGATAAAAAGGTAGTATTGTATTTTGAACTTGGTGATAGTAATAGGTTAGGACTAGGTGGAGCAGAATCTTTATTATATATAAATGGGGAGCCTGTACAGGGGTTGGATGTAAATCACCAAGAAGTATTACTTAAAAAAGAATTTTTAAGATATAATCCGCTTTTTATTGCCATTAAAGCATTCAGTGGTTTAAAAGGTAATGACTTATCTTTTAAAGAGGCTTTTATAGCCAAAGTAAATCAAGAGACAGAGGATTATTATTACCGTGCTTCTACTATTTTAAAAACTATTAAAATATTGGAAAAGGGTAGTTATGATTATGAGAATTTATTAAAATTCTTAAATGAATCGATCAATATAATTGATTTTCGCAGACCAGGTAATGGTCAATTTTATGCTACCGTAAAAGCGGCAAATAGATATTTAAAGGGACGGATTCAAAAATATCAAGAAGGTTCAACTAAAAGACCGGTGGTAACTACTGTTGGCCACTCTCATATAGATGTTGCCTGGTTATGGAGAATAAAACACACCAGAGAGAAATGTTCACGAACTTTTTCCACGGTCCTGCATTTAATGGATCAATATCCAGAATACCAATTTGTACAGAGTAGTCCACAATTATATGAATATATCAAAGAAGATTACCCTCAGATTTACAGTAAAATCAAGGAAAGAATAAAATCAGGTCACTGGGAAGTAACGGGTGGAATGTGGGTTGAAGCTGATTGTAATATTCCTTCGGGCGAATCTCTGATTAGACAATTTTTATTAGGAACTCGTTTTTTCAGAAAGGAGTTTAATAAGGGCTGTAAAATTCTCTGGTTGCCAGATGTTTTTGGGTATTCTTGGGCTTTGCCACAAATTATTAAGAAGAGTGGCTTAAAATACTTCATGACCATCAAAATTAGCTGGAATCAATTTAACTGTCCTGAGTACGATACTTTTAATTGGAGAGGAATAGATGGGACGGAAGTATTAACTCATTTTATTACTAATCCGGCCCGTGGTGGAACACATCAGTATACTTATAATGGCATTTTGGACCCCGAATCTGTTAAAGGCACTTGGGATAAATATAGAGAAAAACATATTAATGATAATTTGTTATTATCTTATGGTTGGGGTGACGGTGGTGGTGGTCCTACTAAAAAGATGATTGAGACGGGCAAGAAGATGCAAGAATTACCTGGTATACCTGAAGTTAAATTTGGTCTAGCTGAACCCTATTTTAAAGAGTTAGAAGAAAAAGTTAAAGATAATAAGAACTTGCCTGTTTGGGATGGTGAATTATATCTGGAATATCATAGAGGTACATTTACCTCTCAGGCCCGGATAAAAAGAAATAACAGATATAGTGAGGTTTTATATCATAATGTGGAATTGTTCGCTAGTATGGCCGAAAGATTATTAGATAATTATTATTATCCTTTAAATAAAATTAATCAAGGCTGGAAAACAATACTATGCAATCAGTTTCATGATATATTGCCCGGTTCTTCAATTAAAGAGGTTTATGAGGATAGTTCCAAAGATTTTGAATATGTTTTTACCAGTGGTAATCAAATACTAGATAATTCATTAGTACAGATCGCCGCAAGTATTGCTTTGGAAGGAGAAAAGTTAGTAGTCTTTAACCCTCTTTCCTGGTCAAGAGGTGGATTAATGGCACTTCCTTTAGAAGATGGTCTGGAAGAGAAAGAAATATTAAATGAAGATGGAAATCCTTTAACCAGTTGGGTCTTTGAAGATACAACCGGCATAAAAAAACTGATGGTTAAGGTTCCGGAGATCCCTTCGTTGGGCTATCAGGCTTTTGCTATTAGTAATAAAGAACAGCTTAATACTTATTTACAACATAAATGTTTAAGTGTACAGAAAAATGAAATAGAAAATAAATATTTTAAGATTAAGATTAATGATCATGGACAGATTACTTCTATATATGACAAAGAGGTTGATCGGCAAATATTACCATCAGGCCAAAAGGCTAATGTTTTACAGGTTTTTGAGGATGTGCCAATGAAATGGGATGCTTGGGATATAGACATCTATTACCAGGAAAAGGAATATACCGTAGATGATCTGCTTGAACTGAAAGTTGAAGAAAGGGATGCCGAAAGAGCAGTTATTAGATTTAAATGGAAGATATTAAATTCAATAATTGAGCAGAGAATGATCGTTTATGCAGATAAAAGGCGGATCGATTTTAAAACAGAGGTTGATTGGCACGAACATCAGCTCTTATTAAAGGCGGCATTTCCTGTTGATGTTAGAGCAACGAAGGCTAGATATGAAATCCAATTTGGCAGTGTGGAGAGACCGACTCACTGGAATACTAGTTGGGATTATGCCAAATTTGAAACATGTGCTCATAAGTGGGTTGATTTATCGGAAGGAGACTATGGAGTCAGTCTTTTGAATGATTGTAAATATGGTTATGATGTTAAAGATCAAACAATCAGGTTAACCCTGATTAAGTCTGGAATTATGCCTGATCAAGAGGCAGACCAGGGTTATCACGAATTTACTTATAGTCTATTTCCTCATCGAGGAAATTGGCTGGAAGGAGAGACTACTAAAGAAGCCTATCAATTAAATTATCCACTATTGACAGTAAGGAGTAACAGTAGTGGTGGCAAATTACCGATTAAAAACTCGCTAGTAACGATGGATTCTGAAAGCACTATTTTGGAGACAGTAAAAAAAGCAGAAGATGGTAGTGGATTAATTCTCAGATTTTATGAATATGGGAATAGGCGTGATCGCGTAAAAGTTACTTTTAATCAAAAGATCAATAAAGTAGTTGAATGTAATTTAATAGAAGAAGAGCTTCAAGATATTAGTAATAATCAGAATTTATTTATATTTGAGATTAAACCTTTTGAAATTAAGACCTGCAAAATAGTTTAGGGAGGCAAAGGATTGGAAAATAAATTAATCGAAGTTAAAGGATTAAAAACCTATTTTGAAACAGAGGAAGGGACGGTAAAAGCAGTTGATGATGTAAGTTTTTCAATTAATAAAGGGGAGACATTTGGGGTTGTGGGAGAAAGTGGCTGTGGGAAAAGTGTTACAGCACTATCGATAATGCAATTAGTGCCCCGTCCTCGTGGTAATATTGTTAGTGGAAAGATTAACTATTTTATTAATGGACCAGATCAAGAACCGATAGATATTACCTTACTATCCCCTTATAGTGCTGAGATGCGTAACATTAGAGGTAATGAGATTGCCATGATATTTCAAGAGCCGATGACATCACTAAATCCAGTTTATACAGTTGGAGATCAAATAATTGAAGCGATCAAACTACATCAGGGCTATGATAAGTATCAGGCCAGGGAGAAAGCAATTGAGATGCTTGATCATGTAGGCATTTCTGCCCCTGAACAAAGAGTCGATGAGTATCCATTTGAATTAAGTGGTGGGATGAGACAGCGAGTAATGATTGCAATGGCCCTTTCTTGTAATCCTAGCCTTCTGATCGCAGATGAACCAACAACTGCCCTGGATGTTACGATCGAAGCTCAAATTTTAGAATTGATCAAAGAACTAAAGAAGAAATTCAATATGGCGATGATGATGATTACTCACGATCTGAATGTTGTCGGTGAAATAACGGATAATGTGATCGTAATGTACACGGGGAAAGTAGTAGAGATGGCCAGTACGGAGGAGATATTTTATAATCATAAACATCCCTATACTACGGGGTTGTTAAATTCAATCCCGCGAATAGGCAGCCGGGAAAAGTTAAAACCGATTAAGGGTTCTGTGCCTAATCTATATTACCTTCCAAAGGGTTGTTATTTTGCACCACGCTGTCCGGAAGCCATGAATATCTGTTATAAACAAGAATCCCCAATGTTTAAGACAGGGGAAAGGCATATGACAAAATGTTGGTTATATCAAGGAGAAGAATATGATGAAGAATAATTTGGTGTTAGAGGTAAAGGACTTAAAAAAATATTTCCCGATCAAAAAGGGCTTTTTCAAAAAAACAGTTGGTAATGTTAAAGCAGTTGACGGTATTTCTTTTGATGTAAAAAAGGGTGAAACAGTGGGTCTAGTCGGTGAAAGCGGCTGTGGTAAATCAACAACAGGTCGCTGTATTATCAAGCTTCTGGAATCTACGGGCGGAGAGATAAATTTTTATCGAGATGGGGATAAAGTTGACATTGTTTCTCTTAAGAATAAGAAACTCTTAAGGGATTTAAGGAGTGATTTGCAAATAATATTTCAAGACCCTTTCTCTTCTTTGGATAATAGAATGTCGATTAGAGACATTATAGCTGAACCGTTAAGGGTTAATAAAATAGGTAATCGGAAAGATAGGACAGAAAAGGTAAGTGCTTTATTAAAGAGAGTGGGTTTGAAGGATTATCATATGAATCGCTATCCCCATGAGTTTAGCGGGGGTCAAAGGCAGAGGATTGGAATAGCCCGGGCCTTAACGCTTAATCCGGAGTTTATAATATGTGATGAACCTGTGTCTGCCCTTGATGTTTCAATTCAGGCTCAAATACTAAATCTGCTTTCTGAATTACAGGAAGAAATGGGGCTTACTTATTTATTTATAGCCCATGATTTGAGCGTTATAGAATATATTTGTGACCGGGTAATCGTTATGTATCTGGGTAAAATTGTTGAAATCGCAGATTCTTCGGTGATTTATCAAAATCCCAAACATCCCTATTCAGAAGCCCTTTTACAGGCGATTCCAGTAGGTAATCCCCGGGTAAATCAGCAACGAAAATTACTTGGTGGTAATGTACCGAATCCAGCTAACCCCCCCGAAGGTTGTAATTTTAATACAAGGTGCCCTTATGTCCGCCCGCTCTGTAAGAAAGAAGAACCGGAGTTGGATAGTGTTAATGATCGGGGTGAACGGAAGGTAGCCTGTCATTTTGCTGATCAAATGGAATTGACTGGATATACAAATTTAAGGTTAACTTAAAGCAATAGAAGGGAGATAAAATGCTAGAGTATTTAGTTAGACGCATCTGTTATATGGTTATTACATTAATACTTGTCTCAATAATTGGCTTTTTGCTGATAGCATTACCACCGGGTACCTATTTAGATGTAAAAATAGCCGAGCTGAGGAGTATGGGGACTAATACTGCATCTGTTCAGATAGAACAGCTAGAAAAAAAATATCATTTAGATCAAGCAATTTATGTGCAATATTGGAATTGGATCACTGGTTTTGTTAGAGGCGATTTTGGCAGATCATTTTTGTATAATAGACCGGTATCTGAGTTGATTGGAGATAGATTATTAAATACAGTGCTTATTTCAGTAAGCACAATAATTTTTACCTGGATAGTCGCCTTGCCGATAGGTATCTATTCAGCAACTCACAAATATAGTTTAACGGATAATATTTTTACTGTAATTGGATTTTTGGGACTCTCAATTCCTAATTTTCTTTTAGCCCTGGTTTTTATGATTATTGGGGCGACTTATTTTAACCAGCCAATAGGGGGATTATTTTCCATGGCGTTTAGAGATGCCCCCTGGTCATTTGCCCGATTTATTGATTTACTAAAACATCTTTGGATTCCAATTATAGTAGTGGGGACATCGGGTACTGCCTCACTTATCAGGATGATGAGGAGTAATCTATTAGATATTTTAAACGAGCAATATGTCCAGACAGCTCGTGCTAAGGGGTTAAAAGAATGGATAGTTATCTATAAACATGCTGTCCGGAATGCAGTCCATCCTTTGATTATGACTTTGGGAATGAGCTTACCTGCTATAATTTCCGGTAGTACAGTTGTATCTCTTGTACTTAGTTTACCAACTACTGGCCCACTTTATTTTAAAGCATTACAGAATCAGGATATGTATTTAGCAGGTACATTCCTGATATTTTTGTCGGTAATGCTAATAGTCGGTAATTTATTGGCTGATTTACTATTAGTCTGGGTAGATCCTAGGATAAAGTATTAAGTGTCTTTGCCTTAATGTTAGAAAGGGAGGGGTTTGAAATTTATGTTACTGAAGAAGTAGTAGAAGAAGGGCATGAATACCGGGCAATTACCCAGTTCGAAATGATAAAAGTAAAGTTTTTTCGTAATAAATTAGCAGTAACCGGGGGAATAGTTTTGATCATATTATATCTATTTTTTGTTATTTTCCCTCATTTTTTTGCAACAAACGATTTTATGCAGCAAAATGAAGATTATATTTTTGCGCCACCCCAATGGCCTCAGTTTATTGATAAAGATGGAAATTTTCATTTGCGTCCTTTTGTTTATGGTTATCAATCAGAACTTAATCTGGAGACATATTCTTGGGAATATAAGATCAATTATAATGAGAAATATCCTATTTATTTTATAACCAGGGGATATAACTATAAGTTGTTCGGGTTATTTAACATGAATTGGCACCTGTTGGGGTTGGGCCAGGATAAGAAGTTGTTTTTATTAGGAACCGATCGGTTGGGTAGGGATTTATTTTCCAGGATCTTATTTGGCGGTAGGATTTCTCTGACTATTGGTTTAATTGGAGTTGCTTTAACTATAATTATTGGTTCATTTATGGGGACTTTATCAGGTTATTTTGGGGGGAAGATCGATGACTTTATTCAGAGGATTATAGAGCTTTTGATGTCATTTCCCAGCATACCACTATGGGCAGCTTTAGCAGCTGTTTTACCGGCAGAATGGTCTCCAATTGAAACCTTTTTCGCAATTTCTATTATACTATCTTTAAAAAATTGGACTGGACTGGCCAGGCAAGTTCGGGCAAAAGTCCTTAGTTATCGTGAAGAAGAATATACTTATGCGGCCAGGGTTGCTGGCGCTTCCGATTTATATATTATTTTCAGACATATGTTACCTAATTGTTTGAGTCATATACTGGTTATTGCTACCCTGTCGATACCTGGAATGATTTTAGCAGAAACATCGCTTAGCTTTTTAGGACTGGGGATACAGCCACCCATGACAAGTTGGGGAGTCTTGCTGAAAGATGCTCAGAAAATAAGTGTTGTATTACAACATCCCTGGTTGATGATCCCTGGGATATTTGTTGTTTTTGCAGTATTGGCCTATAATTTTTTTGGTGATGGAGTCAGGGATGCTATTGATCCCTATTCTAATTAAGCCGCTTGGTAGGAGAAAGGCATTTTTTAACCAGAAATTGTTAATTTTATAAGGGAGGTGAAGAGGCAAATAGCAATTTGTAAAAAAATTAAAAAAAATGTTCAAACAAATAAGGAGGAACAATGATGAGAAAAAGTTCTTTAGTGATGATTTTAGTAATAATTACAGTGATAATTATAGGAGCAATCCCGTTATTTGCTGCTAGTTATAATGAAGCACCAATATTAAGGGCCAAGGTTGAAAGAGGTGAACTCCCATCTGTCGAGGAGCGTTTACCGGAAAATCCGTTAGTATTAAAACCTTTAAATGCAATTGGAAAATATGGTGGAACCTGGCATCGGTTAACAACCTGGGAAAAATGGTACGGTCTCAGAATGAGCATGTATGGCCATTCTTATGTCCGCTGGATAGATGATGGATTGGATATTGCCCCCAATCTTTTGACAGATTGGCAACCCAATCAAGATAAAACTGTCTGGACACTTTATTTTAGGAAGGGGATACGATGGTCAGACGGTGCTCCCTTTACTGCGGATGATGTTTTATACTGGTATGAAGACCTTGCCCTTAATGAGGAATGTTCAATACCTATTCCGAATTGGGCTATTGTTGGTGATAAACCAATGGAAGTTGAAAAGGTTGATGATTACACTGTTAAATTTAAGTTTAGCAAACCACAAGTTGTTTTAATGGAACTACTGGCAACCTGGCCTGATGGTGGTGGTGACTGGATTCCATATACATCAGCCCCGAAACATTATTTAAGCCAATTTCATCCTAAGTATAGTGATAAATATACTGATTTTATAGTTCATGAGGAAAAGCAGGAATGGTGGTATAACCCTAAATGTCCGGTTTTAACTGCCTGGATGCCGGTCAGACATGAACCCGGTGAACTTCTGGAATTAGAGAGAAATCCTTATTATTATGCAGTGGACCCGCAAGGTAATCAGCTTCCATATATTGATAGAATTCGAGTTGAATGCCTGCAAGATGGAGAAGTACTTAAAATGAAAGTTGTTCAGGGTAATTCTGATTTTCAAATTAGACCCGGTTTTGGCTTGAGAGATATATCAATTTTGAAACGAAATGAAGAAAAATATGGCTTTGAAACACTGTTATATGATAGCGGAAGCGGTGGTGGTGATTGCTTTATGTTAAATCATAACAATCCCGACTCAGTTAAAGAAAGTCTTTACCGTAATCCCAGTTTCTCCAGGGCATTATCACATGCAATCGATCGAGAAAAGATTAAAATGATGGTCTACTATGGTCAAGGAGAAGCAACTACCGGTACAATGAGTCCAAAGGGAGCATGGTTCCATACAGAAAAGGGTAAAATAGTTTATCAACAGTGGAAAAATTTAGCTGTAGAGTATAACCCAGAAAAGGCTAAAAAGATGCTGGATGAAATAGGTGTAGTTGATCTAGATGGTGATGGTTGGAGAGATAAGCCAAATGGAGAATCCCTTGAATTGAGAATAGATATCAATAGTGCCCTTCGTCCTGGTTCCGGTAGACTGGATACATGTGAAATTACCAAGGTCTGTTGGGAAAATATCGGAATAAAAACAGAAATTAACCCAACCGAAAATGCTAACCTGAATAATATGTTAAAAGAAGGCACATTTGATATACAGGTATATACAGTTAATGATGGTGACCCCCTCCTTTATCCGGCTGGAGTTATTCCGATTGGTCACGAACATTTTGCGCCCCTTTATGGTACCTGGAATCGATTAAAGGGTACAGGTTTACTTAGTACTGAACTGGACAAAAAACCAAGGGATCGGACTCCTCCCCGGGAAAAACCAGCTCCCGATAGTCCATATACCAGATTATATGATCTTTATAAAAAAGCACTTATTACAGCAGATGATGAAAAGAGAGCAGAGTTGGTTTATGATATTTTCCAAATTCACATTGATCAAGGTCCGTTTTTTATTGGTACTGTTAATAACACACCAAGGGTCGGTGTTGTTTCTAATCGGATGAAAAATGTACCACGACGTGAAGATCTGGCCTTGGGAGGATTTGTTGACCCCTGGATTATGTCTTATTCTGCTATTTTAAACCCGCCTACTTTTTATATCGAAGAATAAATCGACGCTTGATCATGCAAAACCCCTGTAGCCAGGATTATACTACCAGGGGTTTTTCAAGTGCTATAAGCAGGACTTTAAATATATTGGTAGAATAATTATATAAAAGTATTTTTACATGTATTCACTTATGCTTGTACTCCCGGGAGGTGAGCGTAATTAAAAAATCTGAGGAGGTATATCAGGCCTTACTCACGATCGAACAACAGAACCGGGGCGGTGTTTCTGCTAAAGAAATCAGTGCAGTACTCAGTACTGACCGGGCCAATATCAGTCGCTACTTAAACCAATTATATCGGGAGAAGAGATTAAGGAAAATAAAGGGGAGACCGGTCCTATATCGTTCTCTAAAAAAGGGGAAAGAGGGGGCATTTAAAGCCGGTCGCACAATTGATCAAATCGTTGGAGCGAATTTCAGTCTGAAAAAACCGATTCAGCAAGCCAAAGCAGCGATTCTATACCCGCCCCGGGGCCTACATACTCTGCTGCTGGGAGCAACCGGTGTCGGCAAATCAATGTTTGCCGAGTTAATGCACGGTTATGCCATTGAAGCGAAAATGATTGAGGAGCAAGCACCTTTTGTCCAGTTTAATTGTGCTGATTATGGGGATAATCCCCAACTGCTGCTGGCTCAGCTTTTTGGGGTTACCAAGGGTGCATACACAGGTGCCAGTAAAGAGCGAGCGGGCTTGTTAAAGCAAGCCGATGGAGGGATTATCTTTCTGGATGAAGTACATCGTCTGCCCGCCCAGGGCCAGGAGATGTTATTTACCTATATTGACAAAGGTTATTTCCGACCACTGGGAGAAACCGAGCGGAAAATAACGGCTGCCGTGCAGATTATAGCAGCCACAACGGAAGCGCCCCAATCCTATTTGTTGAATGCCTTTATCCGCAGAATACCGATGACGATTAAACTGCCTTCTTTAAGCGAGAGGGGTTTAGCGGAACGCTATTATTTGATTGCCGCCTTTTTTAAAGAGGAGGCTAAGCGGGTCGGGAAAAGGATTTACATTAACCGTAATTCGCTGATCTCCTTACTTTTATATAATTGTCCCCACAATATCGGCCAGCTAAATAGCGATATTCAGCTGGCTTGTGCCAAAGCCTTTCTTACCTATAAAACCGAGGACAAACAGTATTTGCTGGTTGCCCAGAGTGATCTCCCGCCCCATGTGAAAGAGGGATTGCTGAAACTCCCCGAAAAACGGGAGCAAGTCAAATTGTTGTTACAGGACCAGGGGGAAATTTTACATTTTTCCGACCGGGAGGAGCAAGATTATGCCCGCAAGATAACTCCGGAGCAAACCAGGTTTTTTTATGATTTTATTGAAGAAAAACTTAACTCGCTCCGAGAAAATGATCTGGCTGAAGACCAAATTAATCAAATTCTCAATATTGATATCGAGAGCTATTTTCAAAAACACCTGGAAAACCTCTCGACGTTTAATAAACAAGAGGAGATCAGGAAAATTGTTGAGGTTGAGGTGGCCGATACGGTTGAACAGATTTTAAAGCTGGCTACCCGAAAACTTAAGCGCAGCTATGACCAAAAAATATACTTTGGTTTAGCCCTTCACCTTCAGAAGAGTATCAGCCGGATTAAAAATGGCGATAAAATATATCATCCCGAGCTAAATCAAATCAGGGTCAATTATCCGGATGAGTTTATCGCAGCGATGGAAGCAGCTAAAATAATCGATCATAACTTTCAAATTGAGACCCCATTGGATGAAATTGGTTATTTAAGCATGTTTCTGGTCAACAACCCTTATCAAGCAAAGGATAAAAAACGGACGAGGGTAGCTGTTTTAGTAATTATGCACGGGAGTTCTACCGCCAGCAGCATGGTCGAAGTAGCCAACAGACTGGTGGGGGTTAATCATGCCATCGCCCTTGATATGCCCTTAAATATGGAACCGGAGACTATCTTTGCAGCAGCTATGGCTCAGGTGGCCACCTTAAAACAGGATAGTGAGCTGTTATTATTGGTTGACATGGGGTCATTAACTAATTTTGGGGAGATGATCGCCGAAAAGACCGGAAGAAAGGTTAAAACAATTGATATGGTCAGTACCGCAGTGGTGATTGATGTCTGCCGTAAGGCGGTCCTGGGCCAGGAGATTGATCAGATTTATCAATCTTGTCGGGAAGGGCGATTTCCGCGTAAAAGGTTAGTAAGCAATAAAAACAAGGAAAACGCCATAATGACGCTCTGTTTCACCGGTGAAGGGGCTGCCGAAAAGATGAAAGAGCTGATCGAACGAGAATTATCCCTCCCTAATAGTTTTAAGGTCATATCCCTTGACATATTAAATCGAGAGCATTTAATCACAACCTTAAACCAATATCAGGAGTACTATCATATCCTTGCACTGGTAGGGTCGGTCGATATGATCCCCGGTGATATCCCCTTTATTGCTGCGGTCGACCTTTTCGCCGGAGTCGGGCTGCAGCGGTTAAAAGAAATAATTAATGAAAATAATCTTTATTCCAGGGTTAAGCTATCTTTACAGGAACATTTAAAGCATCTAAATAGTGCAAGGCTGGTTGACTCTGTCCGGAGAGCGCTCGTTAGGATCGAAGGCGCCCTGCAGCTTGCGGTTCCTTTTGAAGTAAAGGTAGGGATTGTCCTCCATATCTGTTTTTTAATTGAAAAGCTGAAAAAAGGGGCGGAAGAATCGGTATTTCCCGGGTTAAAGGGTTTTAAAGCTAAATATTTCCGGGAGATGGAGTTAGTTAAAACAGCGCTCAATGAGCTGGAAGACTTTTATGCCATCAAGGTCGGGCCAAATGAATTAGCCTATATTTGTAAAATGTTTTTGCAAAATGAAACAGGGAAGCTATAAGTAACAATTGTGGAGGGAGCAGAGTGAAAACGGTGATGCTAGTTTGTTCAGCCGGGATGTCGACCAGTCTGCTGGTCAATATGATCAGGTCGATCGTTGAGCAAAGGGAACTGGGACTCAAAATTATTGCGGCATCAGAGGCTGAAGCCAAAAGTTATCCGGGCCAGATTGATGTTTTGTTACTGGGACCGCAGGTAAAATATTTATTCCAAAAGATGGAGATGTTAATGGCAGCGGCGGGGACTAAGGTGGGGGTAATTGATAGTATCAGTTACGGGACTCTGAATGGGGAGGCGGTTTTAAGCCAGATTCTGGAACTACTGCAAAGGGGATGAGCTGGTGCAGAAATTAATTAATTTTATGGAGAAATATTTTGTCCCACTGGCGAGTAGAATTGGCTCACAGCGTCACATGGTGGCGATCCGTGACGGTTTTATTTCGATTATCCCGCTGGTCATCATCGGTTCACTGGCGATCCTGGTGAATAATTTTCCGATTAAGGCTTATCAAGATTATATGAGTTCTCTTTTCGGCCATTCCTGGACCAGTTTTGCTGTTTATCTCTATAACGGAACTTTTGCGATTATCAGTTTGTTAATAGTTTTTTCGATTAGTCATAATCTGGCCAGGTCATATCAGGCCGAACCCTTGCCCGCCGAACTGGTCAGTTTAATCGCCTTGATCATCTTACTGCTCCAGCCGACCAATGGTTCCTTTGTCATCCCTTTTGACTGGCTTGATGCCTCCGGTTTATTTGTGGCAATCTTTGTGGCAATTATTTCAACCGAGATCATGGTGCGGTTAAGACAATTTCTAAAATTTGACCGGAAAGGGCCGATAAGGATGGCGCCGATCCTTTCCCGATCTTTTGCCACTCTTTTGCCGATGCTTGTAGTCTTGTCCCTTTTTTCGATGCTCAAACTGGTTTTTTTGAGTCTGGGTATTACTAATATTCTGGAGGCTTTTTATAATCTGATTCAGTCTCCCCTGGCCGGGATGGCTAATACTCTGGGGACAGCAATTACTATTGTCTTTCTGGCCCATCTATGCTGGTTTTTAGGTATACACGGCACCAATATTCTGGAACCGGTCATTCAGGCCATGTATCTGCCGGCTTTGCAGGAAAATATGCTGGCCCTGGCTAGGGGCGAGGTTATACCAAATGTTTTTACTAAGCCATTTTTTGATTCCTTTGTTTATATGGGGGGATGTGGTACGACGATTAGCTTACTGTTGGCTCTTTTTATTTTTTCCAAAAGGACCAGGTGGCGAGAACTGGTAAAATTGACTTTTGCCCAGGGGATGTTTAATATTAATGAACCGGTTGTCTATGGTTTGCCCATTGTGATCAATCCGCTCTTTATAATCCCCTTTATTATGACCCCAATTGTCTTGACGATTACCAGTTATTCAGCAACAATTATTGGCCTGGTTCCGCGGACGGTTGCGATGGTACCGTGGACTACCCCCCCGATTATCAGCGGCTTTTTGGTCTCCGGGTCAATTATGGGCTCAGCTTTGCAATTGGTCAATATTGTAATCGGAGCCTTGCTCTATCTTCCGTTTATAATCATGGCGGAAAGGATGGAAATGGCTAAATTTAGATCAGATAAAGGAGAGAATAGCGGTGGAGATAGAACAAACGATTTTCACAATAATAACATATAGCGGAGATGCTAAGAACCTCTTTATGAAGGCAATAAAATTAGCCCGGGAAAATGATTTTGAACTGGCCCGAAGCTGTCTGGAGCAGGCAGAAGCTAAACTGGACCAGGCCCACCAAAGGCAAGCCCAATTAATCCAACTGGAATCAGCCGGTCAAAAAATTGAACCAACGGTCCTGCTTGTCCACGGGCAGGATCATCTCATGACAGCGATGCTGATGAAGGATATGGCCGAAGAGTTTATTAAGTTATACTCCCGTTTAAATAGTGTGTAAAAAGCGTGTATTTTCTACACGCTTTTCGGTTGGGAGCCCCTTTAGCAACTATGGCATGCTTGTTGCATAAGTATATTGACATTACGACAAGCTGAAGGGGGTAAATTGATGAGAAAGCAGGTCTTGTTGTTATTGGTTTTTGCGCTGGTATTTACGGGTATTGTTGTGCAGGCAGAAGAGAGGGTTGCTTTAAGGGTAGTGACAATGTTTGCCGGGGCGGATGCGGCCGCAGACGCCTATCAGGAGGCAATTGAGCAGTTCCAGGCAGCTAACCCTTATATTGAGATTATTGATGAATCGGCTACTTTTGATGACAGTGTCAAGGTCAGGATTGAGAATGATTTTGCGGCCGGGAATGAAGCTGACATCACGATGTATTTTACTGACGCCATGTCGACACCAATCGTTGAGTCCGGGCGGGTTTTGGCAATTGATCAACTTCTCCAGGCTGACCCGGAATGGGCTAATGCCTTTTCTCAACCGGCTCTGGAACAGATCCGGTATCAAGATGGTAAACTATATGCCTTGCCGATTACCGGTTTCTATGAGGGATTAATCCTCAATGTCGACCTCTTTACCAGGTATGATGTCGAATATCCGGCCAGCTGGGATAAGTTGGTTACGGCAATTGAAGTATTTAAAGAAAATGATATAGTCCCGATGGCACTTGGTTTAGGGAGTACTCCGCACTATCAAATTGAGCATTCTGTCTTAAAGGTCGGTGGGGCGGCTGCCCACGGAGCCGGACTGGCCCATGGTATCCACCCGATGTGGATTGAGGGTTTAAAAAACATTAAAGAACTGTATGATATGGGTGCCTTCCAGAAGGACACACTGACCCAGGGTTGGGAAGGGGCCAGGACATTGTTTAAGCAAGGTAAAGCAGCAATGATTGTTGAAGGTTCCTGGGCGATTGCTGACTGTCAGAACGACGGGGCCAATACGGTGACGATGATTGCTTATCCGAAATCAGGACCCCTTGGTGACGGAACTGATATGATTGCCGGTTTTACTTCCGGGATGTATCTCAGTAAAGAGGCCTATCATGACCCGGAAAAAAAGGAAGCGGTACTGCGCTTATATAAATTTTTGACCAGCAAAGAATTTATTAAAAAGATTGCTGAGGCCAATGGCGGACTACCGGCGGCTAAAGTTACCCCGGCCCGATTGACCCAACCGTATTTAGACGGTCTGGCCGCATTCCAGGCAGCTAAACATGTCTGTTTACCAATTGATGCCCAGATTCCAAGACCGGCCTGGCAGGAAATTGTCAATGGGATCGCCTATATTTGTGCCGGCCGAAAGAGTCCGGAAGAAGTGCTAACCGCGGCCCGCGAGATTTACTTAGAGATTAAAAGGCAATAAAGGAGAGATTAATCAGGGGGACGGTTCGACTGTCCCCTGATTTTACTTGGGGGTGACTAAGATCAAGACAGAACAGGATAAAAAGGTGATTTTCTTTTTTTTACTGCCGGCATTGCTGATGATCGCGATCTTCCTTTTTTACCCGATTTTGCGCAGCCTCTATAAAACGCTTTTTATTGCCGTTCACAATATTAATCCGCGCTATGTCGGTCTTAATAATTATTATAAATTACTTAGCGATCCGGTAGTTTTAATTGCAACCAAAAATACCTTTATTTTGATGGGGGCTGCTATTGTTTTTCAGGTTGGTTTAGGGATTGTGTTGGCCCTCCTGGTCGATATGATCAGATTCGGAAAAAAGTTTTTCCGAACGGTATTCTTTTTCCCGATTGTCATGTCGGCCGCTTCACTTGCTTTATTATTTAGACTAATTTATAACTATGATTCCGGCTTATTAAATTCATTACTGGAATACTTCGGGTATCAACCGGTTTTATGGTTAGATGCCGGTAAGGCCTTATTAATGGTGATGATTCCAACCATCTGGCAATATGTCGGGTTTTATTTTGTGATCATTCTTACCGCTTTAACTAAAATCCCCGATAACCTTTACGAGGTGGCTGATTTGGAAGGGGCTACTAACTTCCAGCGGATAATCAAAATTACTTTGCCGTTAATCTTTGAAGATATTAAAGTCGTTCTGGTCCTGGTTATTACCGGAGTTTTGCGGGTATTTGACTTTGTCTGGTTGATCACCCGGGGGGGCCCCTTTGATTCATCACAGGTACTGGGGACTTATATGTATAGTACTGTCTTTCAACGTCGGTTATTTGGTTATGGTTCGACCATCGCCGTCTTTATTATCATCTTGGGGATAGTGATAACTGCTGTAACCAGAAAAATATTAGGGAAAAGGTCTGTAATGATTAACTAAGGGGAGTGGTGTTAAATGAATCGAATTCAGGATTATTTTGAAAGGATCAGTTTAAGTAAATTTATTATCTATCTGGTTTTAATCGCATGGGCCTCGACCACGATTCTCCCTCTGCTCTGGATCACTAATAATTCTTTTCGAACTACCGCCGATATTGTTAATCAACCCTTTGCCTTTCCCGATTCTTTTAATCTGGTCAATTATAGGGAAGCTCGCACTCGGATCAATGTGTTGAATAGTTACAAAAATAGCATTATCATGTCCGGAACTACGGTCGTCCTTGTT
The DNA here is from genome assembly GCA_022360715.1 of Halanaerobiales bacterium. GTDB lineage: Bacteria > Bacillota > Halanaerobiia > Halanaerobiales > DTU029 > JAKSCG01. Next base: position 24,205 of record JAKSCG010000150.1, on the reverse strand, counting down.
CTACTGCTGGGGGGAATGGCTGCCTATGTTTTAGCCCGCTTTGAATTTAAGGGAAAAGCAGTGATTGATACGCTCCTGGTGATCGGTTTAATGATTCCGGCCTTTGTTACGGTTGTTCCGGTCTATGAGTTATTAATTAGCTTAGATCTGGTCAATACATATTTGGCCTTAATTCTGCCCCATACTGCCGGTAATCTTGTCTTTGCCACAATGCTTTTAACCGCTTATATGTCTTCATTGTCCAAAGAAATTGAAGAAGCGGCTTTGCTGGACGGTGCCAACAGGTGGCAAATTTTTAGGTTGGTTTTTGTGCCGATGTCACGACCGGTCTTTGCCACGGTCGGGATCTTTACTTTCCTCTGGTCCTATAATGACCTTTTTTCCGCCCTGATCTATGTACCACAGCAAAGGGTTCAGCCGGTTACCGTTTTACTCAGTCAGGTCAGCACCCAATACGGGACAGATTTAGGGTTACAGGCCACGGCAGTAGTGGTGACGGTTATCCCGGTGTTAATTGTATATCTGATCTTACAGCAACAAATCATTAAGGGTTTAACCCAGGGAGCAGTCAAAGGGTAGTGATCACATTACCCTGTCAGGTACAAGCATAAAACTTGCAACCCAAATTACAACATGATCGTATTGCATTAAATAACACGCTTTTGAAATTTAAAGCGGATATTGAGGTGCAACATGATTGAGTTGAGAAAGAAACACAGTCATCTCATAAAATTGTACTTACAGATCTTGCAGCAGCCTTTTAAAATGGAAGGCTCAAGAGGTATTGAAATATTAACTTAAATGGTGTATAATGATATTATATTATACATCAGGTGTATAGGCGGTGTTTTTATTGATCAGAAAACAGATCTACCTGGAAGAGACTATGATTGAAACGATCAAAAAACTTGCCCGAGAAAAGGATCTCACCCAGTCTGAAATAATCAGAGAGGCAATATTAAAATATATTCAGGAAGAACAGGTCAAGGGAAAAGTGGTCGATCCCCTGCTGGCTTTGATCGGAATAGCTAATGAAAGTGATGCTCAACTGACTGACGGCTCTGAAAACCATGATTACTATTTATATGGAGGACTAATTGATGACTGAGGTTTTTGTTGATACCGGTGCCTGGATTGCCTGTATTAATCCCCATGACCAAAACTATCAGCAAGCAACCAGTTACTTAGTAGATTTAAGAAAGAGCAATACAATAATGGTAACTTCAGATTATATAATTGATGAAACATTGACCTGGTTGCGCTATAATGTTAACCACCACGCGGCAGTTAACGTAATGAATCAATGGAAAGAAGCAGAAAAGATTAAAATTCTAACAGTAGAATGGATTACAGCGGAGATGGCTGAGCAAGCCTGGGAGATTTTCCGGAGATATCAGGATCAAAAACTGTCTTTTACCGACTGTACTTCCTTTGTAGTATGCCGAACCCGGAAGATCGTAAACGTCTTTGGGTTTGATCGGGATTTTAATACCTTAGGATTTTTGCTTAGTCCTTTTCAGGTCCATGAAGAAAAGGCAGAATATCATATTTTAAAACCTTAAATTCCTCAAAAATTTTTACTATTAATGAAAGTTCTGGTATAATATGATCAGAGTAGGGGGTTTAAGATGGAACGAAAGAGAAAGAAGGACAAGATAAATAAGCTAATTAAAAAGTTAGAAGGCTTTTTCCGGAAAGAAAAGAATATATTAACAGTCTATCTTTTTGGTTCTTACGGGACAGAGGATCAGACAGAATTAAGTGATATCGACATCGCCATATTGTTTGCTGATACAGTTTCAATGCTGGAAGAGCTGGGCATTGCCGCCGAAATCGAATTTATTTTAAAGCAAGGCCAGATTGATTTGCTTAACTTAAATAAAACCAGTGTAATTCTGCAACATCGGGTAATCTCAACCGGAGAAAAGATATTTGAGAGGGACTCTCTAACCACAGCTGATTTTATCGAAAATACCCTCAAGTTTTATTTTGATTACGGTTTAGTTTACAAAAAGTTCAGGGACGATTTCCGAGAAGAGCTCAGGGGGGGAATATCTTAATGGTAATTGATCGCGGGAAGGTTGAAAGCAGGATTTATTATATTAAACAGAATTTAGAAAAACTATATAAACTACGTGGATTAGCTCAGCAGGATTTTTTAAGGGATTATCGTAACCATGATGCGGCCAAATACAATTTACAGGTTATTATTGAGGCCTTAATTGATATCGGTAATCATATTATTTCCCGGAAAAAGTTGCCGATACCGGATAGTAATGCCGATACTTTCCGGATTTTAAGTCAGAATGGGATAATTCCTGTTGAAAAGCTTTCCCGCTATGAAGCCATGGCTAAATTCCGTAATATGGTTGTTCATCTTTATCAAGATATTAATGAGGAAGAGATTTTTCATATTATCAAAAATGACCTAAGTGATATAGAGTATTTTATTGAAATAATTGCCAAGAAATATTTGTGATTAATATTTATGGAATATTATGCTTGACTGTTAAATGTTTTTTTATGCAATGCTAGTGAAGGCAACTTTATAAATAAAAGGATTTTTAGTTTAAGTATAGAATAGTAATATTGAAAGGTGGTTTTTTTATGGACAAAGAGACCATAGAAATTATGCAAAATATGTTAGCTGATATGGACACTAAATTTAATATTATCAGGGATGATATTAAGCAGGAGTTTAAACCACTAAAAAATGATATTTACGAAATAAAGGAAGATATTAAAGAAATAAAAAAAGATGTTGGGTATTTGAAAAGGGCCAGCCTAGAGCTGTCTGATGAACACAAAAAACATAAGCATATTGTTAAAGGGACGTTGACCGGAAAACCAATAGATGTTGTTAAATAAGAAACCAGGCGATAAAGCCTGGTTTAGATTATCTCCTTTTATTTTATTTCTTTATTGGTAAAAAATATTATTTAAAATTTAGTAAACACTTTATAAAAATCTTGACAAAACTGGCGCTGGATTGTTATAATAGGTTTACCTTATATAAAAGGGGAGGAGAAAATGAAAAAGGTTTTATCATTATTACTGGTTGGTCTTTTTGTCTTGGGAGTTGTTGGTCTGGCAAAGGCGGAGAAGGTTGAAATAACATACTGGCAGTATTTCTATCAGACCAAGAAAGATACGATCAATGAGTTAATTAAGGAATTTGAGCAAGAAAACCCGGATATCACAGTAAATCACGTTACATTCCCCTATGAAAACTACAATACCAAGGTTGCGTCTTCAATACCGGCCGGGGTAGGTCCAAATGTAATTAACTTATATTACGGCTGGTTACCGACTTATATTGATGCCGGTTACTTACAGCCCCTATCTAAAGAGTATTTTGATCCGGTTACAATTGAGCAAGAGTTCTTTCCCTTGGTCCAGGCGGCTAAAATTGACGACAGTTATTATGCCCTGCCGACCGCTGTCAGGTCTTTAGCTTTAATCTGGAATAAAGACCGCTTCCAGGAGGTGGGTTTAGATCCGGAAGCTCCGCCCAAAACCCTTGAGCAGATGCTGGAATATGTTCAGTTACTTACGGAAACCGACCGAGCCGGTAATGTTACTAAACCCGGGATGACGGTGGAAGTAAGAGGGCAGATGCATCACTGGATCAGAGAGGTCTTGGTCAGACAGTTTGGTGGAGTCCCATATGCCGAAGATAATCGTTCAGTTACTTATAACGACCAGGGGGGCTATTCTGCTTTTGAATTTTTTACTGACCTGACAATCAAACATAAAGTCGGTAAGGTTGGTTTTATGACCGATGATGTTACTGCCTTTAAATCAGGACGTGTTGGGATGTATATTGATGGTTCCTTCCGGATTGGCACCCTTAACAAATTAAAGAATCTTAATTATGGGATCGCTGAGCTACCGTCCCATCAAGGCATTAAATCCAATTTTGCTTCTTTCTGGGCGAACGGGATTACCAGTCATACCAAGGGGAAAGAATTAGCAGCATCAATTAAATTCCTGCAATTTTTAACTTCCGACAAAGCAATGGAACTTTGGCTGCAAAAAGTAGGAGAGCTGCCAGCTAAGCCGGCTGTCGCCCTGCAAGAGAAAAATGCCAATCATCCCCAGTACGGTCCTTTTATCAAAGGCCTTGAATATGCCCACGCCACATATTTTGTTGATGAAAAGGCCCAGCGCCAGGTCTGGATCGATGCCTATGATTTGGTGCGTCTAAAGGAGATAAGCGTAAAAGATGCGGTGGATCAAGCAGCTGAAACTGAACAAAAGGTTCTTGACAAGTACTATCAGGATAAATAAAATCCGGCCAATTTAAAAGAGGGGGGAGGGTCTTCCCCCCTTCTTAATATTACTTGCTGAAAAGGAGGGGCTTACCTTGCGGAATCGCTTTAATAAGCTGTCGATACAGCAGAAACAGGCCATCTGGGCTTATGCCTTCTTGCTTGTCCCATTAGTCTTTTATCTGCTGATCAGGATTTATCCGGCTTTTAATGCCTTATATATCTCTTTAACCGACTGGGACATCATATCAGCCGACAAAAATCTAGTCTTGTTTGAGAATTATGCTAAACTCTATCAAGATCGATTATTTTGGAAAACCCTGGGTAATACTTTTAAATATGTTATCTACGGGCTCCCGGTCAATCTGCTGTTAAGTTTTCTGGTCGCCTATAACCTTAACAAATTACGGAGGGGATTAGGCTTATATCGGACCCTCTACTTTATACCTTATATGACTTCACTGGTAGCAGTCTCCTGGGTCTGGCGCTGGCTGTACCAACCCCTGCCCCTGGGTTTCTTCAATAATATTTTGAGCTTACTGGGGATTGCGGAACAGCCGTTTCTGCTATCACCAAACCAGGCTTTGCAAGCGATCCTGGCCCCCACGATCTGGGTGCAGATGGGGTTTCAAATTATTATTTTTCTGGCCGGATTAAAGGGTATTCCTGCTTATCTCTATGAAGCAGCTGCTATTGACGGAGCCAATAACCGACAGCAATTATTCCGGCTAACCATCCCCTTGTTAAGACCAACGATCATTTTTTTGGTGATTACAGGTACAATCAGATATCTCAGGATATTTACCCAGGTTTACAGCATGAGTTTTCAGGGGGACGGAGGACCCTTAAATTCAACTAAACCTCTGGTGCTCTATATCTATAATAGTGCCTTCCAGCGCTTTGAAATGGGTTATGCTTCAGCAATGACGATAGTTCTGTTTGTGATTATTCTCTTGATTACCCTATTCCAGTTGAAGGTGTTGAATAAAAATGATTAAAAAAAATCCCCTGGTTTATATCATTCTGGGTGTGGGAGGGCTTTTAATGGTCTTTCCTTTTATCTGGATGGTAGCAACTTCTTTCAAACAGCCCTGGGATGTTTACAGTCTGGCCCTTATCCCGTCGGAACCGACTTTAAATAACTATCAACGCTTACTGGAAAACAGTAATTTTGTCCGCTGGTTTTATAATTCATTCCTGGTCGGGGGACTGGTTACCCTTTCTGTCCTCTTTTTTGATTCACTGGTTGGCTATACCCTCTGTAAATTCAACTTTAAATTTCAAAATTTGATCTTTATAGTGATCCTTTCGACAATGATGATCCCTACAGAAATGCTGGTTATTCCCTGGTATATCATGTCGAAAGGACTGGGTTGGTCCGATACTTATTGGGGGATCATGTTTCCTGGGATAATGACCGGTTTCGGTACATTTTTGATGCGACAGTTTTTTCAGAACGTACCTGATGACCTGATCGATGCCGGCAGAATCGATGGTTTAAATGAATTTCAGATCTGGTGGAAGATTGCCTTGCCGCTGGTAAAACCGGCGATCTCTGCCCTGGCTATTTTTACCTTTCTCGGTAATTGGAATGCCTTTCTCTGGCCTTTAATTGTGACCAGTGATCATAATTTATATACACTCCCGGTCGGTCTGGCTTTTTTCTCCGGGGAATTCCAGACAGAATGGGAAATGGTGATGACCGGTGCTTCAGTAGCGACGATACCAGTTTTAATTGTATTTTTGATTTTCCAAAAACAAATTGTCCGCGGGATTGCCTTGACCGGACTGAAAGGATAGTGAGCAAGATGTATGCAGGTTTAAAAATTATTGATTCCCATGCCCATTTTCCGGTTGGTAAGGATTTTTTAAGGTACATGATTAGTGCGGAGAGATATCAGGAGTATCAGCGCCTGGCTGCTAAACAAACATCCTCGAAGGCCCAGCAGCAGTGGAGAAAGGCCTGGAACTTTAGCGGAGCGGAAGAAGGGGAGGCAACAGATCAAGAACTTGCGGCCCGCTGGATAGGCGAACTTGACCAATATGGTATTGATAAAATCGTCTGGGTGACTGGCGGGAGTAATGAAAGGCTGAGTGAGATCTGCCGTCTCTATCCGGACCGTTTTATCGGTTATGCCCACCACTACCTGTTTGCTGCTGATGCCGCTGAAAAGCTGGAAAAAGGGATTACGGAACTGGGACTGAAGGGTTACAAACTGCTGGCACCTTTACTTGATCGGCCGATTACCGCTAAAGCGGCCTACCCGGTCTGGGAGGTCTGTCAAAAATATAATATCCCGGTCTTAATCCACTTTGGAATTCTGGGCGGTGGGGGTGGTATTGCCTATAATCAGAATATTAATCCCCAGATCCTGGAACCAGTAGCTAAGGAATTCCCCGGAATTAATTTTATAATCCCCCACTTTGGTTGTGGATACCCCCGGGAACTCCTTTTCCTGGGCTGGGTATGTGAAAATATCTATGTAGATACCTCCGGCTCCAATCAATGGATGCACCGGATGCCTTATCAAGTAACAATCGAATCCAGTTTTAAGAAATTTTACGAAACCTTTGGTCCGGAAAGAATTATTTTTGGAACTGATTCTTCCAATTTTCCCCGGGGTTTCGCGATAGAATACCTACATGAACAGAACAAAGCAGTCCGTTTTATGAATATACCGGATCAAGCCGCCGAATTGATTTTTAGCGGTAATATTGCCAGACTGTTGCAGTTGGCTAAATAAATAGAGGGGGTTGAAGATGAAGCAGGATAAAACAGTGTTTCCGGCTGATAGTTACCGGCAAACCGTCATTGAGCCGATTTTTAATATCTTTAAACAACATTTTTACCAGGAAATGATGGCGATCAACTATGCCCATGCGATCATGCTCAATGAAGCAGCTATAATCTCCAGGGATGAGGCTTCCGCTTTGCTCAGGGGTTTAAAAAAAATTGAGAGTGAAATTAACCTGACCGAGTTGAAATACAGCGGAGAATTCGAAGACCTGTTTTTTTACCTGGAAAAGCAATTAGTGGCTGAACTGGGGATTGCTATTGCCGGCAAACTGCATACCGGTAGGAGCCGTAACGATATGAGTATTACCATCTATAAAATGAAAGTAAAGGATTTATTACAGTCTTTTCTGGAGAAATTAATCGGCTTAACCGAAACCCTGTTACAGATCGCGGAGGAAAATAGAGCTACCGTCATTATTGCCTATACCCATGGCCAGCCGGCTATGCCGACAACATACGGGCACTATCTGGCTGCCCTGATTGAGGTACTGCTCAGGGACCTGGAACGACTGCTGGCTGCCTATCGAACTACCGATAAATGCAGTATGGGGGCTGCTGCGATTACTACTTCCGGCTTTGATTTAAACCGGGAGCGGGTGGCCGAGCTATTGGGTTTTGAAGCGGTACAGGAGAATTCATATGGCTGTATTGCAGCAGTTGATTACCTTGGTCAGGTCTATTCAGCCCTAAAAATCCTTTTTATTAATCTGGGCCGTTTCATCCAGGACCTCGGTCAGTTGACCGGGTTTGACCTTGCCCACCTCTATGTTCCCAATGAATTTGTCCAGATTAGCTCGATTATGCCCCAGAAAAGAAATCCTGTGCCGGTCGAACACCTTCGGGTTATGTCTTCGATTACCGTCGGTTACTGTGATACTGTGCTTAATTCCCTGCATAATACCCCGTTTACTGATATGAATGATTCGGAAGATTCTTTACAGATGGTTGGATTTAAAGCCTTTACCGAGGCGGAAAAGGTCTTGCATTTAATAACTGCCTTGCTCCGGGGATTAGAGGTTAATCAGGACAGGATCAAAAAGCATATTGACCGTAGTTTTGTGACTATAACCGAATTGGCGGAAACCCTGGTCCGGAAAGAAGGGATCTCTTTCCGTCAGGCCCATCAGCTTAGTTCAAAGCTGGTCAAAAGCTTGAGTGGCAAGAATCAGAAATTATCGGAATTGAAGTACGGGAGCTTTGTGGATCTATTCTCAGAAATTATCGGAAGAGAGCCGGAATTAACGGAAGAAGAGCTCAAAACCTCCCTCCGGCCAGAGTATTTTGTCAGGATTAGAAATGTCTATGGTGGTCCGGGACCAGACGCTCTACAACAGGCCTTGAACAGATATTATGCTGAACTTCGGCAAAATAAAGCGACTGTGCAAGCTACCAATAACTTCAGGTTTCAGGCCGGGAAAAAATTACAGGAAATAGTCAATACTTATCTTGGATAGGGTGATGATATTGGATTACTATATCGGGGTAGACGGGGGAGGCAGTAAGACCAGGATCGTTTTGCTCGACCAAAACCTTAAACTGATCCGGGAAAATGAAATAGAGGCCTCCAATCTGGTTTCAACCGATTATCGGGAAGTACTAAATAAAATCAATCAAATAATTAAGGAATATCAGCATCACTATAATATCCGGGGGATTGGACTGGGGATGGCCGGTATTGATTCCGAACAGGAGCGGAGCAGGTTGGAACGGAAATTGGCGGCTACTTACCCCGATAAAGAGGTAAGGGTGTGTAATGATGGGGTTGCTTCCTTAATTGGGGGCTTAAACTACCAAACCGGAATTCTAATTAATGCCGGAACCGGTTCGATCGCCGTCGGAATTGACCGGGAAGGCACGATTTACCGGGCCGGTGGTTGGGATTATCTCCTGGGTGATGAAGGTAGTGGCTTCTGGATTGGGAAAAAATTGATTCAAAGGGCAATAGTTGATTATGACCGGGGGATCGTTGATTCTATTATTGTTCAGACCGTTAAGAAATTTTTCCGGCTAACCAGTCTCAGTGCTTTGGTCACTGTCATCCATCAGCAAGGGATTAACAAAGAAAAAATTGCGACACTGGCTCCGCTGGCAGCAGAGTTGGCTGAGGGCGGTGAGCAAAGGGCTGGGGAGATCTTTAAGCGAGCCGGGAAGGAACTGGCAGTTTTGGTTGAGCGGGTTTACCGGCGAGGTAAATTTAATACACCGGTCGTCCTTACGTATAACGGAAGTATTTTCAAGTCCTTTTCCTTATTTAGGGATTCTTTCTTTCACTACCTGCAATCAAAAAGTATTATTCTCAACTGGCAGCAACCGCAGTATCCGGCAGAAATAGGGGCAGCATTAATAATAATCCAGGGTAACCGGAAGCTACAAAGTTGTTGAATCGGAAAAAAGGATAAAATAGATCTTTAGAGAATTTATAGATAGATAAAACTTGCCAGTGGGAGGGAAATACGATGGAAATACAGAATACAAGGGCCTTAAAGCAGTATAATCGGTTCATTATTTTAAATGAGATCATCGAAAACCAACCAGTAGCCCGGCGGGACCTGACCAAAAAATTAGATGTATCTCATGCCACTATCTCCTATATTGTCAAGGATTTAATTGATGATGGCCTGGTAGTTGAAACCGAATACCTGGAATCGACCGGGGGAAGACCGCCCCGCTTACTGGAGTTTAGAGGGAATGGTAAATTCTTAATTATCGTGGAAATAAGTGAGTTTTTTCTTTATTATAGTATCTTTGATCTTAATCTGCAATTAATTAGTAAGGATTCTTTAAAAACAGAGGAGTATACTGCTAATGAGATTGCTGACCTACTGCAAATGAAGGTAATACAGCTGCTCGATGATCAGCAGATCGATTATCATCAACTGGTTGGCCTGGGCATCTCTACCCCCGGTATTTATCAAGAAGGGATTGACCGTCTAACCGTTTCAACCAGTAAGGTCTGGGAGGATGTTAATATTAAGTCAGAGTTTCAGCAAAGGTTTGATTTACCGGTATATATTGAAAATGATGCTAATCTGGCCGCTTATTATGAATGGGCTTATGGCAGCGGACAGGAATGCTCTGGTCTTTTTTATATTTTTATTGCCGACGGGATTGGTGGTGGTTTCATCATTAATAACCAACTATATAAAGGTCTGCACGGTAAAGCAGGAGAGATTGGCCATATTAAGGTCAAAGAAAGCGGAGAAAAATGTGACTGTGGAGGCCACGGCTGTTTGGAGACTGTTTCTTCACCCCGGGCGATCAGGCAAGAGATCAACAGGAGGATTGAGAATGGGGAAAAAAGCCACCTACTGGAACAACACCAGCCGCCCTACCGTTTTGAGCAAATAGTAAAGGCCTATCAGGCCGGTGATTCGCTATGTATAGAAGTGATTGACCAGGCCTTGCATTACCTGGTAAATGCCCTTTCCAGTCTTGTTAATATCTACGATCCCGGTGTTTTAATCATCGGTGATAGCTATAACTTTATTGACGAGCAAATGATTGAAAAAATTAACAAAGATTTAAGGGAGATCTGTTACCCTGATATGGTGGAAAAGCTGAATATTGTTCGGCAGTCCGAGCATGATAATTTGCAAATGCGGGCTACGGCAGCTTTTGTCTTTGATCGATGGAAGAGGTTGGCTTAAAAGTTTTTATACAACAGTGTTAAAAAATCTGCAGTCGCTCCTTTCTTGCCTCTTTTAGAGTATAACCATCAGTGGGGATGATTCCGATCATTTGGGTTACTAAACTAATTTTTTCTGCTTGGGGGATAGTGACCTGAGCGACTGGAATCCCGTTACGCGTAATAATAATATCCTCTTTATTTACTCTTGCTAGGTATTTGCCAAAGTTTTTTTTGAACTCAGTTGCTGTTATGGGCGATTAGTGAATCAATAGAGGTATAATAACTCTAAATGGGAACTATTGAGAATTATTATTTGATTTTTTTTAGTTCTTGGTATTGTTGCTTTAGTAACGGATACAGGTCGTTATAAATCTGATATAATTGATCAAAAAGTTTTTGATGCTCGGGAGTAGGTTGACTTTGGGTCAACCTACGCATTTTTAAATTCTTGGTAATTTGGTCAATATCTTTAATCATCCCGGCATTAATCCCACCCAGCAGGGCTGCTCCCAGAACGGCTGTTTCCTGATAATCCATCGGAACTAGATTAACCTTTAAGATATCAGCCTTAATCTGATTCCAGATTTGATTTTGAGCAGCTCCCCCGACTACCTTTAATTCCCCTATCTCCAGGTTTAGACTGCTTCTGATTATTTCCAGGATCTGTCTTAGTCCAAATCCTACCCCTTCCAAGACCGAACGATAGATATCCCGGCGCTTGCTATTTAAAGACAGTCCAAATAGTACACCGCGGGCATTAGAATCCCAAATCGGAGTTCTTTCTCCAAACATATAGGGGAGAAAGATTAGACCATTAGCTCCGGGGGGAGACTTTTTAGCCTGTTCAAAGATCAGGTCGTAAACATTGCCGGACCCTTTCGGTACTTCTCCATAACCTAATTCCTCTCCTAACCATTTGATAATAGCCCCGGGAGTAGACATGGCTCCATGGAGGAGCCAGCGCTGCTCAATGACATGACAGCGGTTTAAAAATTTATCATTAAAGACCGGTTTGTCCGAGCAAACGGTGATTACATCTGAAGTCCCACAGGACTGAAAGATATCACCATCATTTAAAATACCTAAAGCGAGTGCTGAACAGGCTGTATCGGCCCCGCCAATAGCTACCGGTATCCCTTCCTTTAATCCAGTTACCTGAGCAGCTTTTTTGGAGATCAGGCCGGCTGTTGCTGAGGATAATAAAACCGGTGGGAATTTAGAGGGAGCCAGGCCGAGCTCTTTGAGCAGGTCCGGTTTCCAGTCATAAGTTTTGCGGGCATCAAAAACACCCATATAAGAAGCATTTGTCCGATCCAGGAAGAAATTATCGGTTAATTTATAAGCAATATAGCTGTTACCATGGCCAAAAAAACGACTTCTCCGGTAGAGTTCAGGCTCATTGTTCTTGAGCCAAAAGATGCTTGTTAAAGAAGAAGCCCCGGAAATAATGCGGTTACCTGTTGCTTGAAAAAAATCCGCGGCCGGTACCAGCCTTTTTATTTGCGCTGCTTCCTGATTACTCCTTTGATCAAAGAAGATAATAGCCGGTCGGAGTAATTTATAGTTTTTGTCTACCGCCAACAAAGCCGGACATAAAGTACTGATCCCGAGTGAGCCGATCTCTTGAGCGGAGATCCCTGGGCTTGCTATAACCTCTCTAATCCCTTTGCTAACCAGCGTCCACCATAGATCAGGGTCTACCTCCGCCCAGCCCGGTACGGGATAGCTTATTTGATAATCCTGCCGGTTAAGGGTAACGAGCTGGCCGGTTTGGTTAAACAAGCCTACTTTGATCCTGCTGGTTCCAATATCAATTCCTAACATATATCCCATCAAATCCACCTGACTTATTTATTATGGTTTAATAATAACTTTGATCCCTGCTCCATTGGCCACCGTTGCAAAAGCCTCTTCTATTTTAGCTAAAGGATAGGTATGAGATATTAACGGCTTTAGGTCAATTTTTCTCCGGCTAATCAAGTCCAGTGATTTTTCATACTGACTACGGGTACAGGCTGTAGCCCCGGTGACCCAGACCTCGTCATAGTGAATAATATTGGGAGAGATCACAGCTTCACTCTCTTTCGGAAAACCGGCAAAAAGATTGAGAATCCCGCCCTTTTTTAGTAGCCGTAATGCCGGATCGATCAAGGAGGTAATACCAATTGATAAAATGACTACATCAGCCCTTTTTCCGTCCGTATACTCCAGGACAGTCTTGACTAAATCCTCTTCCGCCGGATTAACGACTAGATTAGCTCTTAATTTTTTCGCCATCTGACGACGTGCCGGCAAGGTTTCACTGACAATAATAGCAGTTGAACCTTTTGCTTTACTTAGTAACAGGTGCATTAAACCGATTGGTCCTGCCCCGATAATTACTACTGTATCATTTATTGTTATCCTGCTTCGTTCATTTCCATTGTATACACAGCCCAGCGGTTCGGCCAGACAAGCCTCTTGATATGAAATACCTTCCGGAATTATAAAAAGATTTCCTTTGCTTAAGTATTCTCCCGGGAGTTTCAGGTATTCGGCAAACCCGCCATTATATTGATAGCCCAGCCCTTTTCGGTTTAAGCAGGCATTTTCCTGGTTGTTTTTGCAATAGCGACAGTTACCACAGGGTAATACCGGAGCAATCGCGACCCGGTCACCTTTCTTAAATCCTTGTACGTTTTCCCCGATGTCTTCTACCTGGCCGGCAATTTCATGGCCTAAGACCGAAGGGGTTCTAACCCCTTTGGTCTTCTGACCGGTATAGATCCGCAAATCAGTTCCACAGATTGCACATGCTTTAACTCGGATTATAAGATCCTCTTTACCTATTTGCGGAACAGCTACCTCTTCTAGTTCCATCCGGTTAGGTCCTCTAAAGACTGCTGCTAACAAGCTTGCTCCCCCCTTTTAATTTAATAGCTGCATGGCTTGCTCGACACTGGCCTCATTATGGATTAAGGCGGAAAGGGCTTGGACAACCAGGCTGGGTTTTTCATGTTGCCAGACAAAACGCCCGTAAGTCACTCCTCCGCCACCCCGATCAATGACATCACGGGTCATCTGGAAGTAACTTCGGAGATCCTTCCCGGGGCTGCCGCCGGCAACAACAACCATCGCCGGACAGGCTTCCACAACCTTGCTGAAATCATCGGGATTACCCGGATAAGTTGTTTTAATAATATCTACCCCTAATTCAGCGGCCACCCGGACGGCATAGCGGATGTTTTCATAAGTATAGTTATCTTTGATGAATTCGCCGCGGGGATAAATATGGGAAACGACAGGGATACCGGCGCTGGCCGCTTCTTTAGTTATTTTAGCTAAATGACTAATCATCTGGGGCTGGTCTTTTCCGCCGACTAAAACCCCTACTGAAATGGCGTCAGCCCCCAGTCTAACAGCTTCTTCGACATCAGCGGTTGGTGTGTCATAAGCCTTTTGATAAGGCGAAAAACTGGTTGCTTTCAGAATTAAGCCGGTTTCGTCGCCGGCAAAGGGAGTAAAACACCTTTCGGCAATACCCTTTTGCATGGTAACCGCGTCCGGTCTGCCTTCCATAATTTTTGCAATTATTTCTTCTATTTTTTCTAATCCGGGTAGAACTCCTCTGGCAATGGCATGGTCTACTGTAATCGCCAGTAATCTTCCCGTTTTTTTATTGACTAATCGATTCATTCTAATTTTTTTGCCAAGAAACATAATTAAACCCCCTTATAAACTAATTATTGTTAATTCCAGAACAAAGTGGGTAAATAAAGTGATAACTGAGGTACAAAAGCTATCAACAAAATAGCTGCAATTAAGATGATGATAAAGGGCCAAACCCTTTTAACAACCGACTCCATTGTTAACTGGGAGACATTACAGATTGCAAAGAGACAAACCCCGACCGGTGGTGTAACCAACCCAATCGTCAGGGCCCCGACCATTGTCACCAGGAAATGGATGGGATTAATCCCGACCTGAACGGCAGTTGGTAAAAAGATCGGTACCAGAATAATTAAAGCAGCCATAACATCCATAAACATCCCCAGGATAATCAGAAAAATAATGATGCTAAGTAAAACTATATTGGGATTACTGGAGATCGATAGGATCAGATTAGCCAGTTTATCGGGCAGTCCGTCGATGGTAAAAATCCAGGTAGCTATTTTGGCAGTCATGGCGATAAACAAAATGGTACCGGAACTCTTTGCTGCTTTATAGAGCAAACTGGGCATTTTTTTCCAGTCAAATATCCGGTAAAACAAAACACTGATCATAATGGTATATACCACAGCAATTGCCGCCGCTTCTGTCGGAGTAAAAGAACCAAGCATTATTCCGCCCATAATAATCAGGGGAGAAAGTAGTGCCGGGATGGCCTTAATAAAAGAGCGGAAGACCTTTTTCCCGGAAAAAGCCGTTTTTTTACCGTATTTATTGCGTGCACTTAATACAAAATTACCCAGCATTAAACTGAACGCGATTAATCCCCCCGGGACTATTCCCGCGATCAGGAGCTGACCGACAGATTGGTTTCCTACCGTACCGGCAACGATTAGTAGGATGCTGGGAGGAATAATTGAGGCTAGGGCAGAAGATGCTACGGAGATAGCGGCAGCATAATCCCTCGGGTATCCTTTTTTTTCCATTTCGGCTACCTCGATTGCACCTAAACTGGCCGCATCAGCAACCGAAGAACCGGAAATACCCCCAAAAAGCATACTAGCCATAACATTGACATGTCCTAAACCCCCTCGCCAGTGTCCGACCAGGGAATTGGCAAAATCAAATATCCTGGTAGCAACTCCTCCTGATTCCATTAAAATACCAGCCAGAATAAAGAGGGGGACAGCCACCATAATAAAGCTGTTCATGCTGCCAAAGATGGTATTGGCCGCAACAACCAGGGGCAAGTTACTGCTAAAGAATAAGACAGTAATTGAGGCCAATCCTAAGGACACCCCCAGTGGTATCCCCAGTAAAATAAAGGCAAAAAACAAGATTAATAAAATAAAACTCAACCGCTTTCCTCCTCCCTTGACTCATACAAATTGCTAATGATTAAACCGATGATACTTAATAGAAATGAGAGTGGTACCGATAGAGCGATCAAATAGATCGGAATCTGAATGGAATAGGCAATTTCCCGGGACAGATAGGTCTGATATAAGAACTTTGAGCCCAGATAGGTCATTGCTATTAAAAAGACCAAATTACCGATTAAATTAATCCCCAGTTCGACCCGTTTGTTTAGCTTACGGGTAAGTAATGTTAACCGAGTATGTTCTCGATCACGGAAACCACTACTGATCCCCAAAAAGGTAATCCAGATAAAGATGTACCGGGTTAATTCTTCGGTCCAGGCAGCCGTGATTCCCAACAATCTCACTGCTACTTGAAGTAAAATAAGCACTACCATCGCTAAAATACCAATTATCAGAGAAAAGCGGAGGAATCGATCTAAGCAGTCCCTTATCTTCTTCACATAAATCCTTCCCTTCACTCGATTGATGGCTTAGCCCCGGCTATTACTAACCGAGGCGTAATCCTTAACAATTTATTGGACAAATTTCAGGGTCCGATCGAAGAAATCTCCCCCGACCAGTTCTCTAAATTCAGGATAGACTGATTTAGCGACTTCTCTGATCTGTGCAAGGTTTTGTTCCGAAAGGGCTGAAACCTCCATCCCGTTGTCTTTGAGTATGTTAATAAATTTTTGCTTATTGTCGGCATCATAAGCAAGCTTCCATTCCCTGGCTTCGTTGACTGCTTCTGTAATTGCTTTTTTATGTTGCGCCGATAGTGAATTCCATTTCTGCTGATTGATGCCTACTACCCAGGCATCCAAAATATGGCCGGTTAGGGATAAGTAATTCTGTACTTCATAGAATTTGGCACTGACCGGAACCCCCAAGGGGTTTTCCTGACCATCAATAACCTTTAATTGCAGGGCATTATAAACCTCACTAAAATCCATCGGGACTGGTTTAGCTCCCAGGGCTGAGAAAAATTTAACCCAAAGGGGCGAGTTAGGGACCCGTAATTTTAAGTCTTCAAAATCACTTACCTTAGCTACTGCTTTTTTGGAGTTGGTCAGATGACGCGGAGGTCTGGTCCAATAACCAACAACCTTGATCCCCAGTCGGTCTAAAGAAGCCGCTAAAATCTGACCGGGTTCATCGTCCAGATAATTAACCAATTGATTTAAGTCTTTAAACATATATGGGACACTAATCGCGGTAAACTTGGGCTCAAATGACGCATAAAGAGATGTTGATAGTGTCAACATATCAATCGAACCACTACCCAGTTGTTTAACAACATTGGAAGGACTTCCGCCAAATAAAACCCCATCAGGAAAGACCTTAACCGTAATCTCACCATTTGTTTTTTCTTCAATTAATCTCCCTAGTTCCTGGGCAGCTAGAGTAATTGGTGAGCTCTGCGGGTCAGGGGTAGCAATATTTAAATTAATGGCTTGAACGGATAAACTGACTAATAAGCAAAACAAACACAGGCTAAAAAAGATACTGACTTTTCTCATTATTTATTATCCTCCTTACTTGCTTGCAAAATCAATTAAATTTCGGTAGAATTAAGTGTACCTCCTTGGTTAATAAAATTTGACTGAGCCACAGACAAATTGCCAGGGGGGTATTGTTTTAAGCCGCATGACAGGATATGAAAGAAATCTCTAGCTAAACCATCAATAAATCACCACCTTTCCCCAATAATTATCTAATTAAATAGAGTGACTCATCTTATTTCTCGGCTATGTATACTTTAATATCATTTTTTTTAATTTTTGCTAAAAATTCCTGGTCGGCTTGATCGTCAGTAATTAAGATATCGATAATATCTATATTGGCCACTCTATTTAAAGCCATTTTGTTTAATTTACTGGAATCAACTACTAAAATTACTTCTTGAGCAATTTGTATTAATTTATTTTTTAAATCGGCCTGGAATATATCGGTACTGGTAATCCCATGCTCCAGATTAACCCCACTGGCCGCTAAAAATAATTTATTGACCCAGAGTTGGTTTAAAGCATTTTCTGTTTCCCGACCAACCAGGGCCAGAGTATCTTTTCTCAGATCACCGCCCAATACCTTAAGGTTTACTCCTGAACTGCTGAGCGTATAGGCATTGACGATGGAATTGGTAATGACGGAAAGTTGGCTAAAATCACTTTCGTTTTCGCGAATTAACTCCGCAATTTGATAAACGGTTGTACCGGCATCCAGAAAAATGACTTCTTCATTTTTAATAAAACTAAAGGCCAGCTTGGCGATCATTTGTTTTTCTTTTAAGTGTTTTTCCTTCCTGACATCATATGAAGGTTGTGGGGATGCACTACCGCCCAGAGTAGCCCCCCCATGAACTCTGGTTATGTTTTTTTCTTCCTCTAGTTCTTTTAGATATCTTCGCACTGTTGCTTCAGAAACATTAAGCCGAAGACTGAGGTCAGAAGTCTTAACAATTTTATTTTCTTCCAGATGTTTTTTGATGACCGCTTTTCTTTCTTCCTTTAACATATTGATCATTCCTCCATTACTATTGTACTATAGTTGATCTATTTTGTCAAATTATTTTTGTTTTATCTAATATTATGTTTTTTATAGGGTATAAACGATCATAAATGAACAATTATATAGTTTTTTATTTTACATATATTTTTGGTTACATGATACCTCATCGGCATAATCAAAGAGATAGTGGTTGGCATTAATGTGACTACATGATACTGAGCGTAATGAATTAAGGATTTTATCAATCGAGTATTTGTGGTTCAAGCCAATCTCAACGATATAATGTGCGATTAGTGAATCAAGAAGTATAATAACGCTAAATGGGAACTATTGAGAATTATTATTTGTTTGTATACCGGCATTAATCCCAACCAGCAGGGCCGCTCCCAGAACTGCCGTTTCCCGATAGTCCATTAGAACTAAATTCACTTTTAAAATATTTACTATGGAATTGTTAATGATTGAAAGTTAGGCTAAAACTACTTTTGTTTTCGCGAATTAACTTAGCAACTTGATCAACGGTTGTAACAGCATGCAGAAAAAGCTTGTACTTCTGTTTTTATTGCTTGAAATATATATAATTTAGTCTTATAATGTAATAAGGTATAAAAATACCATAAAATACAATGTTAAAATTATATTAAAAATTAAAGGGAAATTACTGTTTTCGTCGAATTATGATACAATAATATCTAAAGGTTTAGTTAATGTTAAAATAAATTTTTATAAAATTTTTTTTATAAATTAAAGAAAGGGGGGAATCCGGGAATAAAAATCCTAACCACAACCGGGGTTTTAACCGGAGTTTTATGCTATTCAAGGATAGACTAGTCGGATTATTCCTTTTTATTTTTATATTATTAATCAGTAATTTAGCCGGGGCCGGGCAATACCGCTTACATGCTGATGATCAGCTCTATATTTCAGTCTGGGGTCATGATGACTTACAGCAGACAGCAGTGGTAGATCCGGATGGGAAGATCAGCTTTCCTTTGATCGGCAGCCTGCAAGCAGCGGGCCTGACCATCGAAGAACTGACCGAATTGCTCCAGACTAAACTGAGTAAATACATAAAAAACCCGCTAATCAATATCAATTTGCAGAGTTATTATCAATTAAATATTATGGTGATGGGTGCGGTCAAAGACCCGGGTACATTTCGTTTAAAAGAAGGTAAAAGGGTAATTGATGTCCTTTCATTAAGTGGAGGGGCAACTGAGCAGGCTGAGCTCTCGGCGGTAAAATTAACCCGGGGCGGACAGTCTTTTTCGCTTAACCTGGAGAAAGTATTGAGCGGCGAAACCCCGGCAGATAATTACCTGCTTAATGATGGAGATGTAATCTTTATCCCGGAATCAACGATTGAGGTAACTATATTCGGTCAGGTTAGACAGCCGGGTCGCTATCATCTGGAAAAGGGTTTAGAGCTGACCGATTTGATCGCTTTAGCCGGCGGTTTTACCGAAATGGCCGGACAGCAGCTCGAATATCAAACTGAACGACAGATTGAACAGTATAACATCCAGGCGATTTTGGCGGGGAGCCGGGAGAAACCACGATTAAAAGATGGGGATACTGTTTATATCCCGAAAGCCAACGATCAAGTCTTTATTCAGGGGGAGGTAAATCGACCCGGGAGTTACCCCTGGCAGCAGGGAATGAAATTAGCCGGTTTACTGGCTGAAGCCGGTAATCAGACTAGCTATGGGGATATCGCCAGAGTAAAGATTGTCACTGCTGATAGTAGACAGGAGATTATAAATCTGAATAGTTATTTTGACGATGGTGTAGAGGTCAACAATCCATCCCTGCAACCGGGCGATACTGTCTACATCCCCAAAGGCGATTTAGAAGTGACCGTACTGGGGAAAGTAAACCGACCCGGTACCTATCTCTGGCACCGTGAACTGGAATTGAGCGAGTTACTGGCCCGGGCCGGTAATGAAAAGGAACGGGGTGACCTGGAAAGGGTCAGGATCATCCGCCCGGATGGGACGACAACCGAGGTTAATCTACAGAGTTATTTTGAGGATGGGACAGGATCTAATCCGCTACTACAGCCGGGGGATACAGTCCGGATTGAAGAAGAAAAGGGAATCAACTGGCCACAAGTCTTTTCCTTTGTCGCCGGATTTAAATTGATTAAAGATTTTCTGGAAATTGATTGGTAAGGGGGAGGAAGATGGCAAATCCAGCATCGGGGATGGCTCCGGATATGGAAGGAGATATCACCGAAATTGATCTCAGGGAATATATTGCACTCCTCTGGCAGAGAAAATGGTTGATTATCGGGCTGGTCTTAATTGCTGCTTTAGCCGGTTTCCTGGTCAGCCAGCAGATGACAAGGATCTACCAGTCTTCAACCCTGGTAATGGTTAAAGCGGATTCGGGGATGGGTAATATTTTCAGCGAACAGTTCCCTCTCTTTACCGGTAGGGGAAATAAGGTGGTTCTCTATACCGAGATGTTGAAGAGTCGAAGGGTCTTGACCAGGGTAATTGCTGAACTGGACTTGCGGGATCCGGAGAGTGGGGAACTGATTGATCCTAATAGTATAAGGGAAAATATCAATATCGCTATTGCCGGTGATAACAATTTAATTAAAATCACGGTCAACTATCCTGACCCGGAAAAAGCCCGTGATCTTACCAATAAACTGGTTACAGTCTTTGCCGAAGACAACCTCCACTTGAACCGGTCTGATTTAGCTAATGCCGCTGAATTTATTACTGAACAATTAAACAGTGTTGAGGCTAACCTTTCTGCACTGGAAAATAGGCTTTTAGCCTATCAAAATGAACACGGAGTGGTTATCCCGGAAGAACATGGTAAACAACTACTGGACCGGTTGACCGAACTGGAAACAGATCGAGCCAGGGCCGGCTTAGAACTTGAGCAGGCCCGTCTAAGTCTCCGGCAGCTGGAAAAAAAGCTGGCCCGGGAAGAGCGGGAGATCATTTCCGCCCGCACGATCAGCCAAAACCCGGAGATAACTGAATATAAAAAGCAACTAACCGAGCTGGAAATTGAACTGGCCGGGTTACAAGAGATCTATACCGACCAACACCCCAGGGTTTTGGAAATAAAAGAAAAAATAACTGTGACCAAAAAACTACTTTCCCGGACTGTTGAGGAGATCATTAGTTCCCGGACCGAAAGCATTAATCCGCTCTATCATCGTTTGCAGGAGCAGATGATCAATTTACAGACAGTAATTCTGACTACGGAAGTGAGCCTTAATACTTATGAGCAGCAGGTGGCTAAGTGGGAGCAGGACCTAAAAATCCTACCGGAGAAGGAATTAAATCTGGCCCGCCTGCAACGTGAGCTCAGGGTGGAAGAGAATATTTATCTAATGTTGATGGAGAAGAGGGAAGAGCTGAAGATCCAGAAAGCAATGCAGTCTTCCGATGTTTTTGTTGTCGATCCGGCAATAGTAGCAGAAGATGCGATTAAACCCCAGGTTAGGCTAAATGTGATTATTGCCGTTTTCCTGGCCTTCTTCCTGGCAGTTATGCTCATCTTCTTACTGGAATACCTGGATAATACCGTCCGGGAAGAAAAAGATATCGAAAGGTTAACCGGATTACCGGTACTGGGGGTTATCCCTGATCTACATAGTATCGGGTATTCCGGTGGATACGGAAAGGCTGAGCTCGATGTTTAAAATTTTTAAGAAAAATAAAGGGCTAAACCGGCAGATTTTAAAGAGCAGGCGGGATGATTTGATTGTCCATCTTAACCCCAAATCTCCGGTGGCTGAAGCCTATCGGGGTATCAGGACCAATCTGAGTTTTATCAGTCCTGACCGTCCTTTGCAAACTCTGCTTATTACCAGTAGTGGGGCAGCGGAAGGGAAATCGATGACACTGGTTAACCTGGCGATATCGATCGCTCAGGGTGGAAAAAGAGTCATGATCATTGATGCTGATCTGCGCAAGCCAATGCAGCATAAATTTTTTGATCTGACTAATTTTTCCGGGTTAAGCAATATCCTGACCGGAGAAGATAGTCTGGAAGATGAACTGAGAGAGACGGGGATTGAAGGGGTTTCCCTGTTAAGTACCGGGGTAATTCCCCCTAATCCGTCAGAACTGTTATCATCGAAGCGGATGGAAAATTTGCTGGAAGCAGCCAGCCGGAAAGTCGATCTGGTATTAATCGATGCCCCCCCGGTTATGCCGGTGGCAGATGCGGTCATTCTGGGCAGTAAAGTAGATGGGGTAGTACTGGTCGTTGCTTCCAACCGCACCCATCAGCAGATGTTGCTCAAGACCCGGGAGAACCTGGACCGGGTAAACGCCAGGATTATCGGTACAATCTTTAACTGGTATCCACTTAAAAATAATCGAAGCAACTATAATTACTATCATTACTATAGTGAGGGAAGGAAGGTCGGGCGCTCATGATCGATCTTCATAGCCATATCCTACCCGGGGTTGATGATGGGGCCGGAGACTTAGCTGAAGCCCTGGGGATTGCCCGGCAGTCGGCCGAACAGGGTATTGAAAAGATTGTCGCTACTCCCCACTGGATGACCGATGGTTACGGTCTTACCCCAGAAGTGACCGCAGAAAGGGTCAGGGAACTCCAGGCATCGATCACTCAAGCAGGGATTGAGCTTACGGTTTTACCCGGAGCAGAGGTATTGATTACCCCGGAACTGGGCAGATTGCTGGAACAGGGGTTGATCAGTACGATTAATCACAGCCGGTATCTTTTATTGGAGTTATCTTTTAGAGAGATACCTGACTATACCGAAAATGTCCTTTATGATTTAAAAGTAATGGGCTATATCCCGGTACTGGCTCATCCCGAGCGCTATCAGGATGTTATGGCCGACCCTAATCTCCTTTATTCCTGGGTAAAAGAAGGGGTGCTGGCCCAATTAAATGCCGGAAGTTTACTGGGGGATTTTGGTCTCCGCGTGCAGCAGACAGCAGAAATACTGGTGCAGCATAATCTGGTCCACCTGTTGGGTTCTGATGTTCATTCAACCGGCCAAAGAAAACAGTCTTTACAACCGGCATTTGTCCGGTTGCGGGAACTAATTGGCGGGGAAATAACCAGGTTTACCGATAATGCACAAAATGTGATCGATAACCTTGATCTAAAGTCAGGTTCTCCCATATACTATAGAGAGAAAAAGGGTTTTATAAAGAGATTATTTTCATAAGGGAAGTATATTAGCTAAAAGGGTGAGATTGATGATTACTGCCTTGATTATGGCCGGGGGCCAGGGGACACGTTTCTGGCCATTGAGCAGAACAGAGCGGCCTAAACAATTTTTAAAACTGACTGATGACCAGCAAACAATGTTACAGCAGACGGTAGAGAGGATTAATAAACTAATCCCGGCTGAACAGATCTTTATAGCGACCAATCATCGCTATAAGGACCCGATCCGGGAGCAATTACCGGCTATTCCACCGGAGAATATTATTATTGAACCGGCTCAAAAAGATACAGCCCCGGCCATCGGCTTGACATCTTTATATATTGAAAGGAAGTATCCCGGCGCGCTCGTTGTAGTCTTGCCGGCTGATCACCTGATTAAAGACCCAGAGCGGTTTATCGAAATAATAAAAAAGGCCGTGATGGCGGCTGTCATTGGGAAAAATATCCTAACAATAGGCATTACTCCCACCCAGCCGGAGACCGGTTATGGTTATATTGATTATGGAGACTGCACTCATACAATTGATAATGATAAGATTTACCGGGTGAAGGCCTTTAAAGAAAAACCTGACCGGAAAAAAGCCGAGGTCTTTCTCCAGGCCGGGCATTATCTCTGGAATAGCGGGATGTTTATCTGGCAATTAAATACGATTTTTGAACAGCTCCGGATTCATCTACCGGATTTAAGCGCCTCCCTGGAGCAGGTGAAGAAAGTGCTGGGGACCGCAAGAGAAAAAGAAGTAATGGCTCAAGAGTTTCAGCAGCTAAAAGCGGTCTCGATCGATTACGGGATTATGGAAAAAGCGGAAGATAT
>JAKSCG010000125.1 GCA_022360715.1 Halanaerobiales bacterium | reverse complement strand
GTCAACTTTACCTTCAAATATATAAGCAAAACCCTCCCCAATAGTCATCAATCGCTCAAAACTATATTTAACGTCAGTCGCCTTCAATTCATTGCCACTATGAAATTTAACCCCTCTTTTTAAATTAAAAAGATATGTTAAGCCATCATTGCTAATTTCCCAATCTTCGGCCAGATGCGGAATCACCTTGCCGCCGCTAACCGGATAGACTAAAGTGTCATATAAATTAGTGATCGCTACCGAACTGGAATAATCCGAGCCGATCGCAGGGTCAATCTGGGTTGGCCACGAAAATGTTACTCTGACAATATCATCTTGTTGAGCACTAACCAGCCCGGCCATCACAACTACAACTATCATCATCAAAACAAGTGTAATAAAATTTTTTCGCTCCATGGTGTAACCCCCTTTTATTTGGTAAACCTCACCTGATAAATAAACCCTGTTCCCCTTTGGCCAATCCCCATTTCTCCATCTCATCGGCCGGCGGTTTTTCATAACCATAAATCTTACTATGTTGCCAATTGAATTTATTCTTTAACTCTACTAAAAATTCTGCATATTTAAACGGGGCCAGGACAGCATCAATTACCGGGACACCAAGTTTCTGCTGGAGCTCTGCAAAAAAACCAAACTGGATCGTACAGCCCAGTAAAATCACTTCGGCTAGATCCTCATCCAGTGCAGCCCTGGCTTTTGCCATAATCCTCTTCTCCGTCTCCTTTACCTCTTGCTGAAAATCTAACACCCCCATTTCTAAATCTTTAAATGATGCTAATTTATCTTTAAAACCATATTTAATAACATTCTCTTCCATCACAGGGATATGTTTTTTTCTTCCGACAATAATTGAAAATTTATTGCCCAGAGTTGCGGCAATATGCAAGGCCGCTTCTGCCGGAGCGGTCACTACCATCTTTTCCACGATCTCTCTGGCTTCATGTAAAAAAGGATCATAAAAACAACCGATTACCGCTGCATCATAACCTTTTTCTTCATAGGCTTTGATCATTTGCAGCATCTCCGGTCCGATTAAAGCCTCATAATAGTGATACTCAAGATGGTGCGGTCCGCGGGAGAGGGATTTTACTTCAACCGTGGTCTTCTCCATTTTATGGTGATTAAGATAGCGTTCGATCGGGGCATCAAAATCAGTATGACCAACCGGGTTAATAAATAATATTTTAGACAAGCTCTCACCTCCTTTCCGAATATGTATTTTATATCTTGCTATATATTAAAAAAATCTGCATTCCTTATTCCTGTAAGCCAGACTGGAATAAGATATGCAAAAAAATTCTAATATGATAAGTCCTATTATGGTATTACCAATATAGCAAAAAAAATATTGTTTTTTTATTATATCAGTTGTATATTTATTAGTCAACTATTTTTTTGTAATGAGCACAGGATTATTCCGGGGATCATGCGATCCCAAAAGTCGCCTTGACCGTCTTTAAGTGTTCAATCATAAACTTTTTGGCCTCTTCACTATCTCTTTTTTTGATCGCATCGACTATTTTAGCAGTAATTGTTATGGTCTTTTGTTTTGATTTACTTGTAAAGTCGAGGATCTTATTGGTCTCATGGTGTAATAATTCTCCAAAGATCTTCATTAAAATATTCATTACTTCATTATGGGTTGCCCTGGCAATGGCTAAATGAAACTGTAAATCTTTGATAAAAAATATTCTGATTGTTTCAGCATTTTTCATCTCATTAAAGCAGCTACTGATCTCAGTTAGATCATTGTCTGTTCTCCGTAAAGCGGCCAGTCGGGCAAATTCACCTTCAAACATTATACGCACTTCCATTAAAGAGGCCAAAGAAAAACCCGACATTTTCGAAAACAGTTTGCTTATTTCATTATATTTGGGAGCAGTTTCGGTAATAAAAGTCCCTTTTCCCTGAATAACCTTTAAATAACCTGAAAAAGCCAATGCCTGGATCGCTTCTCTGATACAGGTCCGACTTACTCCTAATAACTCTACCAATTTCCTTTCCGGCGGCAGTTTCTCGCCCGGATGCAACTCGCCACTGGCAATTTGCCTTTTAATCTGTTGGATAATAATCTCTGACGTTGAATCTCTACTGATATTTTGGAAACCCACACCATTCACCTGCACTAAGTTATTTGATCGATCATCGCTTGCCCAATCAAGGTTCAGCGCTGGTCTGGCTGAATCTGATTAGGGCTAAGATGATCAGACCATAAAATAATTCGTTTTAATTATATATAACTTCACTCTTTATGTCAATATTGCATTGTCGCGAGTCCTTGACATTGTAAACTTTACCTGTTATTTTCTAAAAGGCAAGATCTCCGGCTCTTTCTCTCCTGCTTCGCTCATTTTTTTGCTGAGGGTTTCGGCCAGTTGCTCAGCTATTTCTCGGTATTTAGCCTTTCCAACCAAATTATTTTTTTCAGCAGGGTCCCGGCAGAGGTCATACAAATACCGTTCAATATATGTATCACTACTGCTATCAGCTATCCCATCTTTATTCGGGGCCACCACCCCATATTTCCACTGTTTGGTACGAATCGCCCTGCCAACCTGTGATTCACTGATCTGCACAAAGATTGTTTGCGGCCAATCCGCTCTGCCGGCGATAAGTTGCTGTAACGGACGTCCCTGCATATTTTCCGGCGGCTCGATCCCGCCGCAGGCCAGTAAGGTGGGAGGAAGATCAATTAAGCTGGTTAGTTCGGAGATGACTCTTCCCCCTTTAAACCCGGGGCCATAGATAATCAGCGGAATCCGGATACTGTTGTCATGACACGAACGCTTATATTCATCATTCCGTGTTCTAAAATGTGAACCGTGATCGCTGGTATAAAAAATGACCGTATTCTCGGCTATCCCCTGTCTTTCTAATTCAGTCAACAGCCTTCCGACATTATGATCAAGACTGGCACAACACCCCAAATAATCCGGATAACTCTCTCGCCAATCCCCTTCCGTCCCGACTAAATCCTCCGGCACTGCAAAATCCTTAAATCTTTCCTTTGAACCCCTGGGTCCTTCATACCTGTTGCGATCATTTTGATGATGAGGTTCTAGATAAGAAATAAATAAAAAGAACGGATTTTCCCGATCGCGGTCACGCAAATAATCTAAGGCATAGTCTGTTACACAGTCCGCGCGATATCCACTAAAACTCACCTTTTTCATATCCCGGTCAAACATATATCCGTCATACCCGTGGGAGGTAAACTCAAGCAGGTCGGCAGCCACCCAGTAATCCTTATACCCCCCTCTTCTTTCCGGAGGAATAGGTTTTATCTTATAGTCATCTTCACTTTCGGTTGAAGCAAGATGCCATTTCCCGACATATCCGACATCATACCCGGCCTCCGAAAAATAATGGGCGAGCGTCTTTTCCGTAAGAGGCAATGCAATATCATTTCGATAGCAGCCTGTTTCCGTAGCATATTTCCCCGTCTGAACACAGGCCCTGGCCGGACCGCATACCGGCTGACAGGTAAAGGCATATTCAAAGCGCACCCCTCTTTCGGCTATTTGATCCAAATGAGGTGTTACATCCAGGCTCTGTCCGTAGCAGCCAACCGTATCCCACCTTTGTTGGTCGGAAAAAACAAAGAGGATATTCGGTTTGTTTTCCTGGGTCATCACTTCAACCTCCTCAATCTTATTAATATACCTATTTATTCTCTTTTTTGAGCAAAGTTCCTGCCATTTTAACCGTAATCGTCTTTTTAAACTTAATTAAAATTCAACCTAATTGTACGACAATTTGGTCGATCAAGCCTTGACGGAGGTCCTCGGCCAGACGACCACTTACAACTTCCACCGACTCGCTTGGGCCATTCTGATAGGTCAGTGTATAGCTAATAATTATGGCGGCCTCCTCTCCATAAGTAGCTTTTCGGAGAGGATTACGGTAAATAACCTTCGTATCACTAAAGAGCGTAAACCTTACTTCATTTTTTTCATCAAAAAAATCACTGGGTAAAAGCGGATTTAACCTAAAGCAGAGCTCTCCTCCTTTAACTGTAAATAGCTTCATCCCGGTCATCATATATAACCACATCGTGATTAATTCAGCCGTCGTTCCGGTCAACCTGGCCACAAAACCTCGCCCGTGTTCGGAGCGGTCGGGATTCCTGGTCGAAGCAATAAAGGACGAATTCTCCAGGATACTTCTGCCATATACTGCCGGATCCATAAATGGCGGAAAAGCAGTCTTGATATCCTGGAAGAATTGATCGTAAAGCCCTGTTTTAAGCAGACCTAACAGGTATTTGTATTCCATGTGCATAAAACAGGATTCCCTTTCCAGCCAACCCGGAACAAAAGCCCGGGCCCGACCAATTTCCAGACTCTCTTCCGCTAACGATTCTGAGGTGATATACATCCCCAATTTATCGTCATACAGGCCGGATTGCCTGATTTTGTCATAGAGCGCTTTGGCCCTTTCCCGG
>JAKSCG010000076.1 GCA_022360715.1 Halanaerobiales bacterium | reverse complement strand
GACTGGAAAGAAATTGAAAAGGTTTTGCCTTATACGGATCTTATCATTTCAGATATAAAACATATGGATACCAATATCCATAAAAAATATACTGGAGTACACAATGGCAAAATTTTAGAAAACTTGAAGAGACTTACAAAGGAAGGGCGAGAGCTTATTCTACGAATTCCAATTATTCCAAATGTAAACGATGATATGAATAATATAGAAGCCACTGCTGATTTTATCCTCGATGAACTTGGTGGTGTCAGGACACTGCAGCTTTTGAGTTTTATGCGTCTTGGTGAAGAGAAATACTGTTCATTGGGCATACCTTATAAAATGGATGATGTTAAGGTGGACAGAAAATCATTTCAAAAGCATGTCAATGAGCTTGCAAATTATTTCAATAGTCGAGGTATCCACTGTTTGGTAGGCACCAAAGAAAAACAGTAAACCAATTTTATACTAGGAGGGATTTCAATGAGTTTGAATAAGACAAATGCGTGTGGAACACAGCCTTTTGATCATACTTACTGTGTGGGTTATCAAGTTAATCACGAAGACTGGTCTCCATACCCACGTGTAAATCGCCTAAGACAGAAATTTTTAGACAGACCGTATGATATTGATGTAGAAAGATTAAGATTAGTTACTGAAGCCTATAAAAAACATGAGTCAGCCCCACGTAAACTTCAGTGTGCGTATGCCTTTGAGAATATCTTACTTAATGCAACACTTCACATTTATGATGAGGATCTAATACTAGGTGAGATTGCAGCACCAGCTAAAGCATCACCAATATATCCGGAGTTCTCTATAAGCTGGATTGTTGATGAAATATTGCATTCACCATTTGAGGAGCGTTCAAATGACCAGTTCTATATAAGAAACGAAGAAGAAAGACAAGAAATCTTAAAACTTTGTAAGTATTGGGAAGGTAAGTGTGCTAATGACTTTATAGATTCAAGACTTGAAGAGGAGCAAATAAAAGGTTCTCATGCAGGTAAGAAGGTATTTCAAACAAACGACTATTATTTTGGAGGAGTAGGTCACTTTGCTATAGACTATGAAAAACTAATGAACCTTGGATATAACGGAGTAATTGAAGAAGTAAAATCTTCTTTTGAAAAGTTAAGCAAGCATGATCCAGAGTATGGAGAGAAGAGAGACTATTATAGAGCAACAATTATTATGCTTGAAGCTTCTAAAAAATACATCACTCGT
>JAKSCG010000248.1 GCA_022360715.1 Halanaerobiales bacterium | reverse complement strand
CTACAGTTAACAGTAATATCCTTTTTTTTAGCAAATATTTTTTACTTAATAATGGCAGGAAAAAGACAAATTAGCGAGAAATAACTTGATAAAAAGGAAGAAATTGGAGGAATGGACATGGAGATATTAATAGCGGGGCTGGCCCCCCATCCACCGGTAAGTATATCGGAGATAGGCGGGGAGCGAAGAGTTCAGGAGCTGCTCTTAATAGTTTTAATAATCTATTTTGAGGCAGCCCCCTTGCAGGTGGTTTTGCTCATCAAATTTTAACTTTTATCAGTTTTAGGGTCGAGGGCATCGCGCAATCCGTCACCCATCAGGTTGAAACACAACACGGCAATAAAGATCATAAAGCCGGGGAGCAACAACCAGGGGAAATTAGTAATCTTGGTGACAGTCTGGGCGGCAGTAAGCATATTACCCCAGCTGGCATCCGGCTCCTGAATCCCCAGTCCGATAAAACTGAGTCCTGATTCCATTAGAATGTAGCCGGGGATGGCCAGGGTGGCATTAATGATCACATAAGTGACTGTAGTCGGGATCACATGTTTGAAAATGATTCGCAGGTCACTGGCCCCCATGGCTTTAGCGGCCCGGACATATTCTTCGTTTTTTATCGCCAGGACCATTCCTCTGATTACCCGGGACATCCCGGCCCAGCTAATAAAGGCAA
The DNA here is from genome assembly GCA_022360715.1 of Halanaerobiales bacterium. GTDB lineage: Bacteria > Bacillota > Halanaerobiia > Halanaerobiales > DTU029 > JAKSCG01. The sequence goes on along the minus strand of JAKSCG010000248.1, from coordinate 41,993 downwards.
GGATAATGACAATCAGTAAAAACCGCAGCGAAGAGGAGATACTTACCGGTAAAACAGCGGCCAGGGCCAATAAAAGATAGAATTGCGGAATAGATATTATGATCTCCGATAAGCGCATCAGCAGCTCGTCAATTTTCCCGCCGTAGTAGCCGGCAATACTGCCGATCAATAAACCGAAAAAGGTAGTAATGATAATACCGGCAAAACCCAGAAACATTGAGACCCGACCGCCAAATAGAAGGCGGGAGAAGGTATCACGGCCAAAGTTGTCGGTACCCAGCAGGAAAAGGTGGGCCGGTTGCTCAACCCCGATCAGGTGGAGGTCAGTCTCAAAGAGCCCCCAGAATTTGTATTTATCACCCCGGTGCAATAATTTAAGCGGGTATTTCCGGTCGGTTATTTCCCGGTATTCTCCCCAGCCGATCCTTTCGGTAGCATAGACATAAGGCCAGCTTAAGCCGTCTTCATCGGTAAAATAGACTTTGGTCGGGTGATGAAAAAAGTGTTGTTTATAGGTTTCATAATGGTTATAGGGGGCAAGAAAACCGGCAAAAATAACCAGGAAATAAATAATTAACAGGATGATACCGGCGCCGGTGGCCATTTTATGGCGACGCAGTCGTCTCCAAACCTGTTTCCGGAAGGAAAACTGTTCTTTTTGCTCACTCACTGGCTCTAGCCCTACATTAATTGCTTTCTTGGGATTTGTCATCATACCAGCTCCTTAATTAAACCTGATCCGGGGGTCGATTAGCGCCAGTAAAATATCGGCGATCAGGTTACCCATGATTAATAAGACACTGCTCAGGACCAGACCGGCCATGGCCAGATAAATATCCTTGGAGAGCACGGCTTCCAGCATCATCCGTCCCATCCCCGGGTAGGCAAAGACCGTCTCGGTCAAAGCAGCCCCACTCAACAAGCCACTTAATTGAAAGCCAAAAATGGTGACCAGGGGGTTAACCGCATTACGCAGGGCGTGTTTATAAATTACTATTCTTTCTTTTAAACCCTTGGCCAGGGCCGTACGGATATAATCCTGGGTCATCGCGTCCAACATCTGTCCGCGCATCCTACGCATTAAACCGGCCATCTGAAATGAACCGAGCACGATCGCCGGTAGGAAAAGATGGCGTAGCACGTCCAGTGCTTTTTCCGGTGTACTCAACCAGTCATAATCAATACTGGTCATCCCGGTGATCGGATGATCGATCCCCGCTCTGACCACCAGGTATTGCAGTAAGAGGGCGAAAAAGAAGCTCGGGATCGATAGACCGATAAAAGAAAAGACGGTCAGGAGATTATCACTGAATTTATACTTATGGGTAGCCGAGTAGATCCCGATCGGGATGGCAAACAGCCAGCCGATAAACATTGCGGCCAGGGACAGGATCAAGGTATTAAGCAACCTGCTTTTGATAATAAAGGTTACCGGGACATTCCACTTAAAGGAACGTCCGAAATCGAGTTGGACAGCCCGCCAAAGCCAGCGGAAATACTGCTCGGGTATTGATTTATCCAGACCAAAGCGTTCCTCCATCTGATCGATATATTCTTCGGAGATCCGGGGATTGAGCCGCATTGTATCGAGGAAATCGCCCGGGGCCAGTTGCATCACCAGAAAACTGATCAGCGAGATCGCCATAATCAGCGGAATAATCAGCAAAAGGCGCCTGATGATATAGGCATACATGATTTTGCTCCCTTCTGTGGTAGGGTATAGTCATTGAAGAAGAAGGGGGCATCCCCCTTCTTCTTTAATTGAGTATTTGCCTGCTGACCTTTTACTTACTCAAAATAGAGGTTAGCATAATCCCAGGTTATTGAGCCGTGATAGAGGTCTCCCCCCAGGGAGTTTGGCCTGATATTTTTTAATTTATCGGTGACAGCCTGATGGGTCATAATATTGACCGCATAGAGCAGGGGCAGATTTTCGGCATAGATATCCTGCCATTCATTATAAAGGGCCTTCCGCTCTTCGATATCAAGGGTCGTGGCCGCCTCTTCCCACAATTTATCAACCCTGGCTTCCCAGGCAAACTCCGGTTCCTCCAGTTTGGGGTTCCACATGTGATATAAGGCGGAGGAGAGCCACATTGTATGGCCACCGTACAGTTCGGTCCCACCGCCGCCCCAACCGACGATGATCATATCCCATTCATAGCTATTGGTTAAGCGGGTAATCAGGTTGCTGAAGGCAACGCCAGTGGCATTAACCTTGAGCCCCAGTTTTTGATAATCACTGGCCAGGATATTCATCATATCGACCCAGTTATTGGATGTTTCAGTTGTCAGTAGGTTAATTTCAACCAGGTGACCGTCCGGACCGATCAACTGGCCGTCCTGATTCCAGGTGAATCCGCCCAGTTTTAGTTCCTCTCTGGCCTTTTCCAGATCAAAGGGGTATTTACGGACACCGTGATGGACCCAGAACTTATTGGCGGCATTGACCGGGCTCCACTGGGGAACGGCCATCCCGGCATAGACCTGTTCGCCGATCGTTGTCCGGTCAGTGGCATGGTTGAGGGCCCGCCGGAAATGGATATTGCGGAACCATTGATTTTTCCAGGGGTGTTGCTGGAAATCGGGGTTGCGCGGGTTCATATTAAAGGCGATCAGTGTGCTGGTAAAGCTGGTCCCGGCCTGATGGACGGTATAATTCCCGGCCTGTTCGCCGGCCTTGATCCTGGCGACATCCTGTGGAGGAATTCCGGCAATGTGGGTTTTCCCGTTCTGGAACTTAAGCAGTGCTGTATCAACATCCGGCACAATTTCATTGACCCAGCGGGTAATATACGGGAGGGATTGCCCGTTGGGGGCTTTTTTCCAGTAGTTGGAGTTACGCAGATAGACAATTCGCTGGGCCGGCCGGTATTGGGCCAGGGTTAAGGGCCCGGTACCGACTAGATCGGTGGGGTCCATATCAACCCCCCAGGTCTCGTTAAATTTCCCGGCCTGCCAGGCTTCATATAGTTTGTGTTTGGGTACGATATAGAGCAGATTCGATAAAAATGGCGCAAAGGGCTTGGGGGTGGTAAAGCGGACCGTATATTTGTCCAGCTTTTCATATTTAATCGGTTCACCACCGATAAATAACCCCTCACGGCTGGGTGAAGCAACATTTTCATCAAAGGTGACATCATAGGTAAAGATGACATCATCAGCGGTAAATTCCACTCCATCCGTCCACTGCACGCCCCGCCGCAGATGGAAGGTCCAGCTCAAGCCATCTGCGCTGGTCTCCCAGCTGCGGGCCAGGGCCGGTTCATAGAGACCGGTCTCGGGATTGACCATGGCCAGGCCCTCGAAAATACGAGCTTCAAAGACTTCCCCACTGGCTTGGTCACCGGACAGGACCGGATTGAGGGTATTGGGATCACTGATCATTGAGGTGATCAGGGTCCCACCCCATTTCCCCTGAGGCATTTCAGTATGATAAGGGTCTAAAAGCTCGACTGCCCCCAGGGCGGTAAGACTAGTCAATAGTACCATTAATACGGTTAAAAATAAAAATGAATATCTCTTCATAATATACTGCCTCCTCATTTTTAACAAAATTTTGCAGATCTTTATTTTTTTTACATAAATCCTTGCCGGTTGCTTTTTTGCTTCACCCCCTTACAAAAAAATGTCCACGCTTATTGTGGCCGGGTAGCTTAGTTAATTAAGTGTATTTTATTACTAGCTATTCAATTTTAGATAGTTCTGCTGTCAAGAATATCAGGAATAATATATTATTCATCTAGTTATAATACTACCTTACTACTACTATAATACTACAAGGATACAGTAAAATCCTTTTTTAAAAAGTAAATTTTTTTGCTTATTCTTGGAAGGATATAAGATAGAGTAGCGCGAAATAATTTAGTAATCAGGGAGTAAATAGGGGGAATGAGCATGGGGATATTAATGGCAGGGCTGGCCCCCCATCCACCGGTAATTATACCGGAGATAGGCGGGGAGCGAAGGTTGGCGGCAACGAGAACGATAAAGGCCCTGGCCGAGCTGGCCGGGGAGGTAAAAGAACAGCAACCGGATTTATTAATTACAATCAGTCCACACGGTCCGGTCTTTACGGATGCGATCAGTATCCTGGAGCAGGAGGTCTTGCAGGGAGATTTTGCTGATTTTGGTTATCCGGCAGTTAGTTTAGCGGCAGCAACCAATTCCGGGTTTATTGAGTCTTTAAGGAATAATTCGGCCGCCGCAGGAATTGAGGTGATTAGTCTGGCGACAGCCGACCTGGCCACTTACAACTATCCGAACCGCTTGGATCATGGTGTACTGGTACCCCTTTATTTTATCCGACAAGCCGGCCTGGCTAGTCCGATTGTACCGATTACAATGGGATTACTGGCCTATCAAAGATTGTATGATTTTGGACTGCTTATCCAGCAAACCCTGGCTGAAATGAAGATTAAGGCGGTAGTTATTGCCAGTGGTGACCTTTCACACCGTTTAAAACCGGGGGCACCGGCCGGGTTTAACCCACGCGGAAAGGAGTTTGACCAGCGGGTTTTAAGTCATCTGGAAAAGGGTCAATATGGCGAGTTACTTAAGATCGAAAGCCAGCTGGTCGAGAAGGCGGGGGAATGTGGTCTGCGCCCCCTGATTATCATGCTGGGTTCGCTGCAAGGGCTTTCCTTTCGAGCGGAGATCAAATCCTACCAGGGGCCTTTTGGGGTGGGTTATGCGGTAGTCGGCTTTTACCCGCCGCTGAACTGACCCTGGTTTTTAAGCATATTGAGAGGAGGAAGTATTGATGAGCAAGCAAAAGGAACACCCCTATGTTGAGTTAGCCCGGGCCACGATTCGGGAATATACCCTGACCGGCCGGCACAAGGGGGGGCCGGAGTCCCGGTCGTCCATCTTTAATCAGCAGGCCGGAGTCTTTGTTTCAATTAAAAAAGGGGGGAAATTGCGGGGGTGTATTGGGACAATCCGTCCGACCCGGGAGAACCTGGCCGCGGAGATCAGCCATAACGCGATCAGTGCAGCCAGTCAAGACCCCAGGTTTGAACCGATTGAGCTGGACGAACTGCCGGAATTAGAGATCTCGGTCGATGTGCTGGGTCCGGCTGAAGTGATTCAGGGGAGTGAAGAACTGGACCCCCTAAAATATGGGGTAATTGTGGAAAAGGGAGCGCAACGGGGGCTGCTCCTCCCCAATCTTGAGGGAATCGATACGGCCGAAAAGCAGGTGGCGATTGCCCGGGAGAAGGCCGGGATTTTTCCCGGGGAAGAGGTAAAATTATACCGGTTTCAGGTTGACCGATTTAAGTAGGTGGAGCAGATGAAAAAAGCTGATTTTTTTCAAAAAAAAGAACAGGAGAAAATTCTCTGTCAACTTTGCCCCCGCCAGTGTGTAATCGTTGTGGAGGGGAGAGGGCGATGTCAGGGACGGGTTAACCGGGCCGGGGTTTTATATACTAAGAATTATGCAATGCTCAGTTCGCTGGCGCTTGACCCGATTGAGAAAAAACCGCTTTATCATTTCTATCCCGGCAGCCGCATCCTCTCGGTCGGGACTTTTGGCTGTAATTTCCATTGCCGGTTTTGTCAGAACTGGCAGATCAGTCAGCAGAAACCGTCTTTGACCAGGCTAAGCCCGGCTGAACTGGTCGAACTTGCCCGGAAAAGGGATAGTATCGGGATTGCCTATACTTATTCCGAACCGGTGGTCTGGTATGAATATCTCCGGGAGACCGGGGCAATGGCCCGGCAAAAGGGGTTAAAGAACGTACTGGTGACCAATGCCTACCTTAACCGTACTCCCATTCAGGAACTAGTCGGCTTAATTGATGCGGTCAATGTTGACTTAAAGGCTTTTAATGATGATTTTTACCGCCGGATCTGTGGCGGAAGCCTGCAACCGGTCCTCGACAATATTGAACTGTTGGCTGGGAGTGAGGAGACCCACCTGGAGGTAACCACTCTGCTGATCAATGGTTTAAATGATCGTGAAGAGGAGTTGCGGCCTTTATTTGCCTGGCTGGCCGGTCTCAGCCGGGCGATCCCGCTCCACCTCAGCCGTTATTTTCCGAGGTATCAGCTGGAGCGACCGGCCACACCCCTTGCCAAGATGAAAAAGGCTTACCGCCTGGCCAAAGAATACCTCGATTATGTCTACCTCGGTAATATTAATCATGCTGAGGGAAGAAAGACTTACTGTCCGGCTTGTGGGGAAGAGCTAATTAGCCGGGACGGGTTTAGACCGGAAAATCACCTGCTCCAAAACCGCTGTCCGGCTTGTTCTTACGTAATCACCGGCCGGTTCAAAAAACTTTAATATTTTTTTAACATAAATTTAACACTAATTTCCATGTAAAATATTGACATCAAGATCCGCTTTTGCTATACTTATAATTGTTGCTTTATAAGCCAATAAGATTATAAGAGAGGGTGAGCCGGATTGAATAGCCGAAAATTGCGCTGTAGTATTTGTGGCAGTTATAACTGGTCCAGTAAGGAATATTGTGACAAGTGTAGTGGTAGCCTGTATCGGGAAAGTCTTTATGAAGAGAGTCTGCTCAATGGTTTAAGGTTCTGGAATTTCATCGGTTAGGGCGGTAAATCTTTTAAGTGACCGGGTTGAAAAGACCCGGTTTTTTTTTAATACTTGATCAAATCCCAACCGTAGATATAGACGATATAGAGTGCATAATAACCACCCATAAATAGCGAGGAAACCAGCAGCGAGTTATATCTTAAATAGAGAATGATCGCAATACTGGCGATAAGCAGGTTGATCATAATGCGGGGGGGACTGAAATCAAAGAGGAGCACCGAGTACACTAAGGCAGCCAGTAATCGGGACATAAAACGGTTAAAAATAGTAAAATGGAAGAGTTCATAGATGATTTTGTTCAGCAAAAACTGTTCACTTAGACTGATGATGATACAGGTCAGAAAGATTAAAAACAGGGGGAGTAAGGAGTGAATAAAGTCCTCGGGTGTAAGTAAGTAAAATAACGGGGAGAACTGTTCCGGCATACTATAACTTAACGGGATATTTACTAAGAGCAAGACGATAGAAAAGAGGAAGATAAGCAGGGATAAACCGGTTAGCAGCTGTTGCTTTAAATAACTAAAATTAAAGCCCAGTTCCGGAAAACCGACCGGATAAAAGTAGGTTAGATAGAAAATAACCACTGCCAGATAGATCAGGCGGCCGGATAGAATAAATAGGAAATGGAACAGTTCGCTGAGTAAAAAGGACTGGAAGGTTATTTCTTTGAGGATTAGATGGAGAATAGCCATCAGATACCATAGACCGAGGATAATGATGATATCTTTATAATTCAGCTTATTGATCAGCTCAGACTTTTCTTTAACCATAAAAAATCCCTCCAAAATACATTATTCTCGTTTGCCTGGTTAATTCCTCTATTTTAAGGAAAAGCAAATTATTGCCGGAGCTATGGAGGTATTGCTCTTTTCTTATCGAATATTATATTAATGGATCAGAATATAATATTATTAATAATCCTGGTATAAAAAGCGGAAAGGGATGAAACTGATGGGAAGACTGTTTGGAACTGATGGGGTTAGAGGGGTCGCTAATAAAGAATTAACGGGAGAACTGGCCTATCAACTAGGCCGGGCCGGGGGCTTTTACCTGAGCAGGAACTACCGGGGACAGGGTAAAGCAGTGATGCTGATCGGCAAGGATACCCGGGTTTCCGGTGATATGTTGGAATCAGCCCTGGTTGCCGGGATGACTTCGGTCGGGATCGATGTAATCCGTCTGGGAATTATTCCTACCCCGGGTGTTGCTTACCTGACCGGAAAACTGGACGTACAGGGAGGGGTAATGATCTCAGCCTCCCATAATCCGATTGCCGATAATGGGATTAAATTTTTTAATCAGTCCGGTTGTAAATTGACTGATCAGAGCGAAGACGAGATTGAAGAGCTTATTTTCAAACGGTATCAAGAGTTACCGAATCCCACCCATCAAAATGTCGGAATGGCTGATGATAACCCTCAACTGGTGGAGCAGTATATTGATTATCTGCTCAGCACCGTCAAGACTGATTTTTCCGGGTTAAAGATCGTGCTGGATTGTGCCAATGGGGCGGCTTACCGGGTAGCCCCGGCCGTATTGGAGGGATTAAAGGCCGAACTTACGGTAATTAATAACCATCCGGACGGCAATAAGATCAATGTCGATTGCGGTTCCACCCATCCCGGGAATCTCCAGGAAAAGGTAACCAGTCTGGGAGCAGATCTGGGGATTGCCCATGACGGCGATGCGGATCGGATCGTGATGGTTGACGGGGAGGGGCAAGTACTCGATGGTGATGCCGTGATGGCGATCTGTGCCCTTGATCTACTAAAAAGGGGTGAGTTAAAAGATCATACCCTGGTGACTACTGCATACAGCAATCTAGGTTTAAAGGAGGCCTTGGAGCAAGCAGGCGGGCGGCTGGTGATTACTGATAACGGGGATCGCTATGTTTTACAGGAGATGCTCGCTCATGACTATAACCTGGGGGGGGAGAAATCGGGCCATATAATTTTCCTTGATTATAACCGGACCGGTGATGGGGTTTTAACTGCCCTCAAACTGGTCGAGATCGTTAAAACGAGTGGCCAATCACTAAACAAATTGGCCCAGGTAATGAAACCCTGGCCGCAGCGGCTGGCTAATGTCCGGGTGCAGGTAAAAGAGGGTTGGTCGGAGAATAACTTAATCGGGCAAGCTATTCGGCGAGCAGAAGAAAAATTGGGGGAAGATGGTCGGGTTTTTGTCCGGGCTTCCGGTACAGAACCAATGATCCGGGTAATGCTGGAAGGTAAGGATGAAAAACTACTCGTTGCGCTGGAAGAACAACTGGTCGCCGTGATCACAGCGGAACTAAATTGAGGATCACGGCATAGAATAGGAAGAAGGTCGCAGCTTGATCGGCCTGGTTTTTCCTTAACAAAACTGCTAACATATGTTATAATAGATTAAGGTTAACTTAAAGGGGGTGATCATGAACAGGAAAAGGGAATAAAAGCGCCAGCACTCGGGTGGGAACGGGGAAAAGTCACCCAAGTGGACGAGGAGGAGGTTTATCGAGTTATTCGGCGGATACCTCCAGGTCTTCTCTGTCAGACCTAACTAAGTTATTCTTTAAACCCGGGGAGTAATTCCTGGTATAAAGGGGCTAACAGACAGGGTAAAAATTAAATATCGGAATAGGAGGTAAATTTACTTTGTGCGGAATCGTTGGTTATGTTGGTGATAAAGAGGTAGCCCCTATTTTGTTGGATGGTTTACAACGGTTGGAATACAGGGGTTATGATTCGGCAGGAGTAGCAGTAGTTAACGGTAAAGGGATTGAAGTAGTCAAAGCAGTCGGCAAGCTGAAAGAACTGGATGGCCTGATTACCTCTAATCCTCCTAGCGGGAAGATGGGTATCGGGCACACCCGCTGGGCAACCCATGGTGTACCTTCTGATCTTAACTCCCATCCCCATGCGGATCGGAGCGGGGATTTTGCGCTGGTCCATAATGGGATCATCGAAAATTTCCAGCGCCTTAAGGATGAACTGGGTCAGAAAGGTCATCGCTTTATCTCGGAAACGGATACGGAAATTATTGCCCATCTCCTGGCCGAAAATTATCGGGGGGATGTGCAACAAGCGGTGCTCAGCCTGATTGAACGCCTGGAAGGCTCCTATGCCCTTGCGATCTTAAGCCGCCATGAACCGGATAAGATCTTTGTGGTCAGAAAAGACAGCCCGCTGGTAATCGGCAAGGGTCAGGGTGAGAATTTTATTGCTTCCGATATACCCGCTTTCCTAAAACAAACCCGGGAGTTTTTGATTTTGAATGACGGGGAGTGTGCCCAGGTGACCCAGGACGGGGTGCAGATCTTTAACCGTCAGGGGGAAGAGATTAAGCGGGAACCTTTACAGGTCGACTGGGATGCTGAACAGGCCGAAAAAGGCGGTTATCAGCATTATATGCTCAAAGAGATCCATGAACAGCCGGATGCCCTGCGCCGGGTAATGAGTAACCGGATTGCTCCGGGTAAGATCGAGCTGAGCGAGCTAAGCCTCACTCCGGAGCAGCTAAGGAGTTATCGGCGAATTCAGATTGTGGCCTGTGGTACTGCCTATTATTCCGGGATGCTCGGTAAGTATGTCCTGGAACAACTGGTCCGGATTCCGGTGGAGGTTGATGTGGCATCGGAGTTTCGCTATCGTCAACCCTTACTCAATCGACAGTCACTGGTGATCGTGGTCAGTCAGTCCGGGGAGACGGCCGATACCCTGGCTGCTTTACGGCTGGCCCGGAAGCAAGGGGCGCGCGTTTTGGCTTTAACTAATGCGATTGGCAGCAGTATTGACCGGGAAGCCGATCAGGTTTTATACTTGCAGGCCGGTCCCGAGATTGCGGTTGCCTCCACTAAGGCCTATATTACGATGGTGGCGGCCTTTTATCTGCTGGCTCTCTATCTGGCTAAAGTCCGGGGGACGGTGGAGGAAGAGCAGCTAACCACGCTAATTGCCGAGGTATTGCGTCTGCCGGAGCTGGCTGCCGAGACCCTGATCAGTAGTGAGGAGATGATCAAGGGACGGGCCCAGGTTTATAAACTACAGGAAAATGCCTTTTTTATCGGCCGGAATACGGATTTTCCGCTGGCCCTGGAGGGTGCCTTAAAATTGAAGGAGATTTCCTATATCCATGCCGAGGCATATCCGGCCGGTGAGCTTAAACACGGTCCGTTGGCCCTACTGGAAGATGGCGTCCCGGTACTGGCAATTGCGGCCCGCCACTCACTCTATGATAAGATGTTAAGTAATATTAAGGAGGTAAAGGCCAGGGGAGCAGATGTAACCGCTATTACCTTTGCCGGGCAACGGGAGATCGAGGAATCGGTTGATCATGTACTCTATATCCCGTCGGTTAATGAGCTTTTCAGCGGGGTCCTGGCGATCATACCGCTACAATTACTGGCTTATTATACGGCACTGGAGAGGGGCTATGATGTCGATCAACCCCGCAACCTGGCGAAAAGTGTAACGGTAGAGTAAAACAGTGATCATCCTGACACTGTGATTTTGAAATAAACTTTGTCCAAAATCACTATATATGTATTTGTTCAACTATCAAATAAAGCTTGTAAGCATAAAATATGCTTACAAGCTTTTGAATAAATACTTATCTGAATAGCATTTTATGTTAGGATGATACATCAGGATGATACATCAAATGTGTAAAAAGGGATAAAAAAACAGAAGGTAGCAAAAAATTTTCCTGCCTTCTGTTTTTTATTGTGTAGATTTTAATACAAAAATTCAACGAAAACGAAAGGGTGTGATACCTTTTCGTTTTTAAATGGGATTATATTAAAACCAATATTTATTTATTGATAAAACTTTCAACATTTTGTAACACTCCGTCAGTTCCTACAAATAAAATAATGTCATTCTCTCTGAAATCTAAAAGGGGGCCAGGGGAAATTATAAAATCGTTATTTCTCTTTATTCCTAAAATAGTTGCTTTTGTATTTTGCCAAAAATTAGTATCTACAATTGTTTTGCCAATGATGGAGCTGTTTTGGGGAATCTGTAATTTGTAGGGATGTATAAGATCTATGTTTCTTAATTGGGATGAATATTCAATAATAGATATAATATTTTTTTCTATATGTTCTTCAATTTCTTTTTTTTGTAATATTAACTTATTAGTTTCATCCTTTAACTTTGAAACACTATCCTTCAATTTAAAATTTTGAATAAAGTGATAAGCTTGTTTTTTACTAAGTATAGATATACCACTTTTTTCAGTTACCTTAACTACATTCATATCTTTAAGCAAAGCAATAGACCTACGAATAGTTTCAGGAGATACATTATATTTACTGGCTAAGGTAGAACGTCCACTAACCTTACTACCTTCCTTTAAATCATCGTTGTAAATTCTATAAGCTATGTCTAATGCAATTTTAATATATTTAGGTGTTTCATATTTTTTTTTCATATATCAATTCTCCTTAATATTGATTGATATAAAGATTTTATCAAAATATAGATGCAAAAATCAAGGGAAGGCTAAAATTTTACAACTGACAACTTATATGTTATAATAGTGTAGTCAAATTGACAACTTATGCGGGTATTGAAGTTGTCACAAATACTTGTGTGTATTATATATTGACTATAAAATTTATTAAATTAATAATATGTAACAATGTTACAAATACATTATTATTAGGAGGATAAATGATTATATTAAAAAAAATATGTAAATCGTATAATGGTAAAACAAACGTTGTAGATAATTTAGATTTACACATTCAAAAAGGGGAGTTTGTAGTATTAGTAGGAGAAAGTGGTTGTGGAAAAACAACTACGTTGAAAATGATAAATCGACTTATAGAACCTACAAGTGGCCAGATATACATAAATGGTGAAGATATTAAATCTAAAAACAAAAATGAACTTAGAAGAAATATTGGATATGTGATTCAGAATGTGGGTCTTTTTCCACATAATACAATTAAAGAAAATATCGCAACAGTACCAAAACTATGTAATAAAAAAGATGAAGAGATACTATCTAAAATAAAATACCTAATGGATATAATAGAACTTCCATATGAGGAGTATGCTTACAGGTATCCTAGAGAATTAAGTGGAGGACAACAGCAAAGAGTAGGTGTTGCTAGAGCTCTCGCTAATGAACCTGATGTGATACTAATGGATGAACCTTTCAGCGCCCTTGATCCTATAACAAGAGAACAACTACAAGACGAATTATTAAGATTACAAGAGGAGTTTGGAAAAACTATTGTTTTCGTTACCCATGATATAGATGAAGCAATAAAGCTTGGCGATAAAATAGCAGTAATTTGTGATGGAAAGATAATTCAGTATGATACACCAGAAGAAATATTGAAAAATCCTATTAATGAGTTTGTTGAATCCTTTGTAGGAAAAGATAGATTATGGAAAACACCTGATATGCTAAAAGCACAGGATATTATGAGTAACAAAGTAGTTAAAGTATATGGTAGTCGTTCTGTTGCACAGACAATTGAAATAATGAAAAAGCATGACACTACAGTACTTGCTGTTGTAGAAAAACGGGCTAGAAGCACTGAAAAACTTTTAGGTATTGTGGGTTCTAATAGATTTTATGGAATTGAAAATCATGAGACTAAAATGAAAGACATTATGAAAACTGATGTAGTAAAAATACCTTTTGATATGCCACTAACTGAAGTATTAAATATTAGGAAAGAGAAAAAATTAAGGCACAGTCCAGTCGTTGATAAAGAGGAAAATTTACTCGGTATTATTACTAATACAAGTATACTAAACGTCCTTAGTCAAATTGTACCAGAAAGTGAGGAGTATTAATGGATATTATTGGCTTTATATCAAAGAACTATATGACTATTATTAATAAAACTTTAGAACATATATCACTTACTGGAATATCGGTTTTATTAGCCTGTGTGATTGGAGTACCTATAGGTTTTTCCATTGTAAACCATAAGAAAATAGCAAATATAGTAATAAATATTGCAAATGTCATTCAGACAATTCCATCTTTAGCACTATTTGCATTCTGTATGCCGTACTTTGGGATTGGAAGAAACCCTGCGATTTTTGCACTATTTTTATATGCTCTTTTACCTATCATAAAAAATACTTTAATAGGAATAAGAAATGTAAACCCAGCAATAATTGAAGCTGCTAGGGGTATGGGGATGTCAAAAACTCAGATAATGCTTAAGGTAGAAGTCCCTATGTCTATTTCTGTTATTATGGCAGGTATCAGAATTGCTACAGTAACATGTATTGGGATTGCTACTATCGCTACTCTTATTGGTGCCGGTGGATTAGGCGATTTAATTTATCAAGGTATAGGGATGCTTAACTATCCTATGATATTAACAGGAGCTATAGCTTCAGCGTCATTAGCCCTTTTAGCTGATTTTATACTAGGCATATGTGAAAAGCAGTTAACATCGAAGGGGATTGTAAGACAAGAAAAAGCTTAGGAGGGATTATATTGAAAAAAAGACTATTAGTATTCGTAAGCATATTTATTTTGATTATATCAATTGCAGGATGTTCTGGTAATAGTGATGTTATAAAAATATCACACAAGAATTATACAGAGCAAAGAATAACAGGCCAATTATTCTCAGTATATTTAGAATCAAAGGGCTTTAAAACAGAGGTGAAAGAACTTGGTGGAACAATGCTTTGCTATAATGCATTAAAAACTGGAAATATAGACTTATATCCAGAATTTACTGGTTCGGCATATACAGCAGTTTTTAAACAAACTGAAATACTTTCACAGCAAGAAACATATGATTATGTAAAAGAGAACTGTGAGAAACAAGATGGTATCACATGGCTTGAACCATTAGGTTGGAATAATACCTATGTATTATCAGTAAGAGCTGATACAGCAGAGAAGTTGGGTATACTAACAATATCTGATCTTGTAGAACATTCTAAGGATTTAACTATTGGTTGTAATGTAGAATTTTTAGAGCGTATTGATGGACTTCCAGGGCTAAAAGAAGTATATCCTGGACTTGAGTTTGACAAAGAAGTATCAATGGATCAGGGGTTAACATATGCAGCGCTTAATGATGGGGAATTAGATGTAAACTCTTCATTTAGTACAGATGGTAGAATTGCTAAATTTGGCTTTGTAAATTTAGAAGATGATAAACAGTTCTTCCCACCATATTATGTAACACCAATACTAAGAGTAGATTTTGCTAAGGAAAATCCAGAAGTTGTAAAAGCGTTAGAAGAACTTGGGAATAAATGGACCGATGAAGAAATGCAAAAATATAACCTTATGGTTGATGAGGGTGCAAATGCAAAGGAAGTAGCCACATTAATGCTTAAAGATAAGGGGCTTTTACAATAGTAAAATTTAATATAAAACCAGTAGAATGGGGCTGTCTCAAAATAGTTTTTATAACTTCTTTTGAATAGCCTAAAAAAACCCCCGCAAAGGGGGTTTATAAATCCTCTTTTTTTACCTATTCTTATTTTCTGATTTTTGCTTTAGCTTATGCAACTAGCTTTTTATATAATAGCAAGCCACATCGGTTGTTCCGGACTTTGCTTTCCTGGTAGTATGACCTACTACTTTAAATTTCTTGCCATTTTGACAGGTATACTCATCCAGTATTTCATCATAAATCATATTTTCCCTTAACTTCATATCATTTCGATATTTTCTACTTTTTGATTTTTCATAGTTAGAGGGTTTTATGTAGCAACTTTGGCCTGTATTCTCAAGATAAGTATAGTTTTCTTTTCCATTCGCTCTAAAAATGGTACCAGAGTCAACTGATCAGAACGTTCCTTTCTGTGTTTTATCATATTATACTATAGCTATGATATAATATTAATGTAAATGAACATTACAAATATTAGTCTTAGTGAAAGGGAAAAAGGGTTAAAAAGAATAAGCATTTTTACAGACAAGACTTTATTTTATTCTTTCCTTTTTTCCTGAACTAAGACGTTAAAATATTTGTCGGTGAAAAACATTAATATTATATCTACATAAAGGATTTGATCTATATGAAAAATGAAATCCGTATCTCGGTTCGGAACCTGGTTGAATTTATTCTCCGTTGGGGGGATCTGGACAATAGTTTTTCCGGCAGCAGCAGATCTGTTGAGGGGATCAGGGCTCATCAGAAGGTACAGCAGTCCCGGGGTGAGGATTATCAAGCAGAGGTACACCTTTCTCATAGTGTAGAACAGGATAATTACATAATAAAAGTTGAAGGCCGGGCTGATGGTCTTTTCCAGCAGGGTGACCGGGTAATTATTGAGGAGATAAAATCGACTGGCCGGAATTTGGAGGAGATTGATGAGGATTTCAATCTGCTGCACTGGGCTCAGGCAAAGGTATATGCCCATATTTATACTCAGCAGCAAGATCTAGCAAAGATTACCGTACAGTTAAGTTACTATCAGCTGGAAAGTGGGGATATAAAGTCTATCTGTATGGACTTTCCCCGCGAGGAGTTAAGTGATTTCTTTGGGGATTTAATCAGCCGCTATCTTTTTTGGGCTGATCTCAGTTACTCCTGGCTCAAGAGGAGAGACAACTCCATTAAAGGTTTAGAGTTTCCCTTTGCACAATACCGGGCAGGACAGCGGAAGATGGCTGTAGCTGTTTATAAAAGTATTTTTGAGGAGAAAAGCATCTTTATTCAGGCTCCAACTGGTATCGGAAAGACTGTTTCCACCCTTTATCCAGCAGTAAAGGCTATGGGTGAAGGTTATTCAGCCAAGATCTTTTACCTGACGGCCCGGACTACCACCAGCCAGGTGGCCGAAGAAACGGTCCGTTTGATGCAGCAAAATGGTTTGGAACTAAAAGTACTGACCCTGACGGCCCGGGACCGGATCTGTTTCCAGGAGGAAAGGGATTGTAATCCGCTTTTTTGTCAATATGCCCGGGGGCATTTTGACCGGGTTAATCAGGCAATTAAAGCGATCCTCCGGGAACAAAATATAATGACCCGGGCGATGATTGAACAATATGCTAACCGTTATCGGGTCTGTCCCTTTGAGTTTTCCCTTGAGCTCTTCCACTGGGTCGATCTGGTAATTGGCGACTATAATTATTTTTTTGATCCCCGGGTTTCGTTAAAACGGTTGGAGGAGAGCAGCGCGGAGTTTATCTTTCTGATCGATGAAGCCCATAATCTGCTGGAACGGGCCCGGGAGATGTTTTCGGCCGAGCTAAAGCAGAGTACCTTTCTGGAACTTACCGCTCTTTTGCCGGGTGAGCAAAGGTTGGGCCGCATCCTCCGGATCATTAATCGCTTTTTCCGGGAGACGGAGGAGGAGCTGACCGGCCAGGAGTTGATCGAAAAAACAGCACCACAGGATTTGTTACCGTCTTTAGCGCGATTTTTAGTCCTGAGCGAAGAGTGCCTGCTGCGAACCGGGCCAGACTCGTTATATTATCAACAGCTACTCGAGGTGTATTTTGCCGTTCTGTCTTTTATCCGGATTGCCGAGTTGTACAATCAAAACTATCTGACCTATTTCCAGAGAGTTGAGGATGGACTACTGATTAAATTATTTTGTCTTGATCCCTCCGGTTTATTGCGGGAAATACTGCGAGGCAATCGGACAGCCGTTTTTTTCTCCGCTACCTTAACCCCGTTGGAATACTTCCGGGAAGTACTGGGGGGCCAGGAGGAAGACTATCTGCTGGAATTGGATTCCCCCTTTTCGCCCGACAATCTCTGTTTATTGATCGCCGGTGATATCTCAACCCGGTTCCGGGAGAGAGAAAAGGGACTGGAGAGGATCGCGCTCTATCTGGCTAAACTGCTGGAGCAGAAACAGGGGAATTATCTGGTATTTTTTTCTTCTTACCGTTATATGGAGCAGGTTTATGAGCATTTCAGCCGTTTATATCCTGGTGTCAAGACCCTGTTGCAATCACGGGAAATGGCCGAACGGGAAAAAGAGGGTTTTTTGACGGCATTCAGTGCCGATGCAGCGGATAGTCTGCTCGGTTTTGCCGTGCTGGGTGGGATTTTTGCCGAAGGGATCGACTTAAAGGGGGAGCGCTTGTCCGGGGTAATTATCGTGGGGGTAGGTCATCCCCTGATCTGCCTGGAAAGGGAGTTAATCCGTGAGTATTTCCAGATAAAAAACGGGGCCGGTTATGAGTTTGCATATCTCTACCCCGGGATGAATAAAGTATTACAGGCCGCCGGTAGGACTATTCGCTCAAATTCCGATCGGGGGGTAGTTTTGCTGATTGGCCAGCGCTTTAATACCGGAAGATACCGGGGAATGTTTCCGGCCAGTTGGCGGCACAACCGGCTGATCGGTAGTCCGGAACAACTGCCGATCTATTTGGCACCTTTTTGGTCGGTTGATCATGGTAATATTGTAAAATAGATTAATTTTGTTTTTTTGCAGGTATTTTTTATTTTATGGAGTATAATAATATAGGAATTTATGCAAACGTTTTAACAATGAATTTTAATAGTGAAAGTGGGGTTTAGATATGTCAGAAATTAGGAAGGATATAATAACAGGGAATCAGGTAATAATTGCAAGCGAACGCGGGAAGCGACCCCATGATTTTAAATTGCCGACCGAGGAGAAAAGGGCTACTTCTTGCCCCTTTTGTTCCGGGAATGAGCAGCTAACTCCCCCGGAAGCAGCTGCTCTCCGCCCTACTCAGTCCGGACCGGACACCCCGGGCTGGCAAATCAGGGTTGTACCCAATAAGTTTGCAGCCTTACATCCGGAAGAGGAATTTTGGGAAAGGGAAGAGGGGATCTATTCTTATTGCAGTGGTAAAGGTTCGGCCGAGGTAGTAGTTGAATCACCGGATCATTATTCCAATCTGGGGGAAAAGGGTGTGGAAGATATTACTGCCCTGTTGGAGATGATCGAGCAGCGATACCGGACTCTCCTGCTCGACCGGGAGATTAAGTATGTCCAGGTTTTTAAAAACTTTGGTCCTACTGCCGGGGCTTCCTTAGCACACCCACACTGGCAGATTATGGCTACGCCGATGATCCCTGACCTTCCCCGGCAAGAATTGACCGGAGCGGCGGCCTATTATCGAAAATACGGGAGCTGTGTTTACTGCTCGATCTTGGCTGCTGAAAAAGAGAGCGGCGAGCGGGTGATCACCGCTAATCAAAGTTTTGTTGCTTTCTGCCCTTATGCGGCCCGTTATCCCTTTGAATCCTGGATCGTTCCGGTCAGCCACGGCAGTACTTTCGGCCGGCTGACCCGGACCGAACTACGGGAGCTGGCTTGTTTATTACGGAAGATGATTGCTATCTTTGAACTGGAATTCCGTTCTCCGTATAACCTGATTATTCATACCCGGGCCCTGGATGATCGGCACCGTGATTATTACCACTGGCATATTGAGATTTTGCCCCGTTTAACGATTATGGCTGGTTTTGAGCTGGGAACAGGGATCATGATTAATCCTACTGCTCCGGAGGTTGCTGCCGGTATTTTAAGGGAAAAATATCCGGATTACTAATCAGTGGAAGGTGTGAATATGGTTTTTAAGACTTCTCTTTTGTTTAAAGATTTAAACAAGGCAATTGATCAGATTATTGCCAGGATCGATCCGGCAAGGATTAAAAAAGAGCGGTGGTTCAGACATAAAGCTGAACAGATCGTCCGGATTGACCTGGTTGATTACGGGGTGCTTAGGACTGAGCAGCATCAACAGGTCATAGCCGTTATCTTATTGTTTTACTTGCAGGACTGGGCAGCACAGGCTAAACAGGAATACTATTATGTCCCACTATTAATCAGCAGAAAAAAACTGGTCGGCAATTGCTGGCTAGTTATTGAACAGAAGGATTATCGTGCTTATGTTTATGATGGCGTACATGCCCGGGAGTATTATCTGGCCCTGGAACAGCAAATTATCCGGGGAAAAGATAAAAGGCTGAAAAAAGGCGGAGTGATCCGGGCTGAGCTACTAAAGGAACCGGAGATTAGTACTACTTCATCACTGACAGATCTATCCAGTAATAGTCTGACCCTGCTCGAGACAAAACAGATTGTCAAGACTTACCGCCGTCTCTTCCGGGGGACCAACCCTGATTTAGAGATTGCTTTATCCCTAATGGACGCGACTAATTTTCGGAATTTCCCGTTGATCAATGGTTATATTATCTATCAGGCACCGGGCGGAGAGGAGTATTGCCTGGCCCTGTTAGAGGATTATGCTGAAAACCAGGGTAATTTATGGGAATATACCCAGGACTTTTTGAAGGAACTGTTAGCTTTTTACCGCTCACTTGAGCTGCCCCCAGAAGGAAGCGGGGCAAGCGAGCATCCGGTACCGGCAATCAAAGAATATATTGACCAGTATTGCCGGCAGTTTTATCGGCTGGGGGAAGTGATCGCTGAAATGCATCTGGCTCTGGCTCGAATTGAACGGGAAAGTTTTCCACCCGTTCCGGTCTGTACTGATTGGACCGAGGAGTGGCATCGGCAGGTCAGGGGAAATGCCCGGGAGTTATTTGATTATCTGCGGGACTTTTCACCGGCCGGGGAGAATGAGCATCTTGTTGAGCGTTTGCTCCAAATGGAAGGAGAGGTTTACCGGCAGATTGAGAAAATCTTTCAATTTCAGCCGGGCCTGGGGCTCAGGATCAGAGTCCATGGTGATCTCCATCTGGAACAGCTTTTAATCTGTGACCATGATTTTCTGGTGCTGGATTTTGAAGGGGAACCCTTACGGAGTATGAGTTATCGAAGGGTTAAACAACCCCCTTTAAAGGATATTGCCGGGATGATCCGTTCCTTTAATTATGCCGGTTATTCGGCTGTTTTTACCAGTGAGCAAGTAAAACCGGCCGGGGAAATCCTGACAGTGCTGGAGACCTGGGAAGAGGAAACGGTTGCCAACTTTCTGGCCGGATATACCAGGCTGATCCGGGCAGAAATGAGCCAGCTTTTGCCGGAGCAGGGGTACTTTAAACAGGTTCTGGCGCTCTTTACCCTGGAAAAAGCGATTTATGAAGGGATTTATGAGTTAAATAATCGACCTGCCTGGCTGGCGATTCCGTTAAAAGGTATTCTTAAATGTATTGATCATTTATCAGAGCATCAACTACCGTTAAGTTCTCATTTAAGCGAACAGGAGGAATAATATGAATAGTGATCTAAAGGTGACATTTTTAACCAGGGAATATCCTCCCTATATTTACGGAGGGGCAGGTGTTCATCTGGATTATTTGAGCCGGGCGTTGCATAAATTGATCGAGGTTGAGGTTCGTGCTTTTGGGGACCAGCAAGGTCTGATTAACGGGGTAAGGGTCAAAGGCTATCAACCCTGGCCGGTGCTGGCCCAGGATAGTGACCCCCGTTATCAAAAGGTATTGGATCCACTTTCCGTTAATCTGGCGATGGTTAAAGACCGCTTTGATGCCCAGTTGGTCCATGCCCATACCTGGTATACCTTTATGGCCGGGTTGCTGGCCAAGAAGTTATATTCTATACCATTAGTTACGACAATCCATAGCATGGAACCACTCCGCCCCTGGAAGGAGGAACAGTTGGGTAACGGCTATATGGTTAGTTCCTGGATGGAAAAATCCGGTTTGGAGTATGCGGATAAAGTAGTCGCCGTCTCGGCCGAGATGAAGCAGGATATCCTAAAGTACTTTGATCTTGAGCCGGAAAGGGTTGAGATTATCTATAACGGGATTGACCTGGAACAATACCGGTATACGGACAGTACCTGCTCGCTCGAGCAATATGGAGTCGATTTAAAGCGGCCTTATGTCCTTTTTGTGGGACGGATCAGCCGCCAGAAGGGGATTATCCATCTCCTTAATGCGATCAAGGATATTGAGGCAGAAGCCCAGGTAGTATTATGTGCCGGGGCCCCGGATACAAAAGAGATTGCCCGTGAGATGACGGAAAAGGTCGAGACCATCCGCCAAAAAAGGGACGGGGTAATCTGGATTGAGCAAATGCTCCCCCGGGAAGCGGTAATTGAGCTTTATTCCCAGGCGGCTGTTTTTGTCTGTCCTTCTTTATATGAACCTTTTGGGATTATTAATCTGGAGGCGATGGCCTGTAAGACGGCGGTGGTAGCCTCGGCAGTAGGGGGGATTAAAGAGGTAGTTGTCGACGGAGAAACCGGTTTCCTGGTTCAATTTGAACAGCATGATCATGCAACAGCCGAACCAGTTGACCCAGCAGGTTTTTCCCGTATATTGGCCGAAAAGATCAATACTATTCTGGGTGATCAAAAGCTGCGGGAAAAGATGGCCAACAAGGGGCGGGAAAGGGTTGAGCGCTTTTTTAGTTGGGATAGCATTGCCCAGCAAACGCTCGAACTTTACGAAAGTCTGTTGGTTTAGGACCGGATATTACCAGCTATTTTTGGGTATAATAGTAAGGATTATGAAAGGAAAGCCGGTCCATTTGAGGAGGTAAATGATCGTGGAAAGGTATACTGACTGGGGCCAATGGAAAAAAACAATTTGCCAGGCGGTTAATATTGGTGAAAAGGTTGGACTGGATGAAAATACTATTGTCAAAGTGGGGAGTAAACTGGGTAATTTTCTGGATAAGTTCGTTGAACCGGGAAACCGTGAACAAAGGGTACTTAAGGAGTTATGGGATGTAGCCAGTGCTGAGGAGCAAAAAATCTTGACCAGGGTGTTGGTGAAGATGGTCAAAGCAGAGAAAAATTTGGAACATTGAACAGCCAGTTGAGGAGATAACCGGTATTAGTGGGACCGGTTATCTCTTTTTTTTAGCATGGTTGACAAAGCGACGATGATATGTTAATCTATTATTAGTAATAGTTACTAATAAACTTATAGTCTTACTTATCTTGGTACTATTGCTTGTTGTAAGGTAATGGTCGTTAATAAAAGGAGAGTGATTAAATGCTAAAAAGATGGGAACAGGCTCCCGTTTTTAAGGAATTAAATGATCGTGGTGAAGAGATCGATAGTCGGGATTTAATCGGTAGCTATACCGTGGTATATTTTTATCCAAAGGCTTTTACACCCGGTTGTACCAAAGAGTGTACCCTATTTTCGGCTGAGTTAGATCATTTTTCCAGTTTAGAAATAGCCGAAGCGGATTCATCCAGTGCGGAGACCGGCTTTGAGACTTTAGTGGAGACTGGGGCCCGGATCATCGGTATTTCACCTGATTCTCCGGAAACCCTGGCCCGCTTTCGCCAAAAACACGGGCTACGCGTGGAGTTGATTGCTGACCCGCAGCGTAAAGTTGCCGCTGCTTATCATGCTCTAAAAGAGAATGGGAAATCAATTCTCCGCTCCACCTTTATCCTGGACCGCTGGGGGCGGGTCAGGAAGTCCTGGTATGGGGTGAAGGTAAACGGACATGTGGAAGAGGTCCTGGCCGGTTTGCGGGAGATAGTCGGTGCCGACCAGGCGATTAACCAACAGATCGCTTATCGGCGGGCCAGAAGGGCGATTAGCCCCAGAACGTTAAAACGGGACGAAGTGAAGCGGATCATCACGGCAGCCCACTGGTCATCTTCCTGTTTTAATAACCAGCCCTGGCGTTTTATCGTGGTTGATCAACAAGTGATGCTGGCTAAATTACATCAGCATCTCCCGGCTGGAAACTACTGGATGAAAGAGGCGCCGGTCTTGATCGCTGTTTATTCCAAGGTTAAAAATGACTGTAGCTTAAAAGATGGCCGTGATTATTATTTATTTGATACCGGGCAGGCAGTTGCCTTATTGCAGGTTCAGGCCACTCAGATGGGATTGATTGCCCATCCGGTCGCCGGTTACGATCAACAGGGTTTTAAAGAACTGCTGCAAATACCGGAGGAAGAACATTTAATTACGGTTATTGCACTGGGTTATCCGCTCGGTAATGATGTTTTTTTAAGTGAACAGCATCAGCAAGTTGAAAGAGAACCGCGTCAACGGAAGGAACTGGGTCAGATCCTGAGCTGGAACCAGTATCAAGAGTAGTTTATCTTTCAGCTTAATCAGGTATAGGGGCAGCCACGGGCTGCCCTTTACTTTGGGGGGTCAGTTATTTAAGCAAAAATAGGAGAAAAAATGCTTTCCTTTACCAAAAAAATTTGATAGAATAAGATGACTATGATATTATTGGTTAATCGGTGAGGCCGATCATATGAGAATAAAGACATTAAAGATGCTGGTTGAGCTGGTGGAACTGGGGAGTTATTTAGCAGTTGCCGCTAAATTAGATCTATCGCAACCAGCGGTAAGTATGCAAATAAAATTATTAGAAGAGACCTTTGAGACCGAATTGGTGGTAAAAGAGGCCGGTGCGATCAAATTAACCCCGGCCGGGAAGGTAGTTTACCATAAAGCCAAAGAGATTATAGCTATTTGGGATAAGGTCGACCTGGAGGTTCAACAGTATCGGGGGACTGCTTATCGCCGCTTAACCATCGGGGCCAGTACGATCCCTTCGATCTATCTCTTGCCGGTTCCGATCAGCAGGTTTTGTGAAAGATTTCCCCAAGTGGAGATTACGATGGAGGTAGGGGATAGTCTGGCGATCAGTGAGCAACTGGCGGCAAAGGAGCTTGATTTAGCGGTCGTGGGTTCTAAACCCCCCGGTAATAGATTTAAGATCCAGACTATAGCCGAGGACTCTTTGGTCTTAATTTTTCCCCGGGGAAGTAAACTGGCGGAGCGGGACCGGATCAATATTAAAGACCTGCGAGCAGAGAAAATGATCATTCGGGAAGAGGGTTCCGGCACCAGGAGTGCTTTGCTCAATGCTTTACATCAAGCCGGTCTGCCCCGGACAGTCTTAAATATTTCAGCCTGTTTAGGTAGTACCGAGGCGATTATTGCCGCAGTGGAAGCAGGTTTAGGGGTCTCCTTTGTTTCCGAACTGGCGGCCCGCAAGGCTTTGAACAACGGCCGGGTTGCCCTGGCCCGGTTAGCAGACTTAGAGATTAGCCGTCGTTTTTATTTAATTTATTATCAGGAAAGGGAAACAGAACTTTTGCTCCAATCATTCATTAATTATTTGCGATAAATTGATCGATAATAAATTAAAGGGGTGATGGTAATTGAATTAAAAGGAGCTGAGATAAGTGATTAATAGTTTTTAGTCTGGTATTATTTCCCGGAGACTTTTTAGGACATAATCAATCTCAGCCACCGTATTATCATAACCGATACTGAATCTTAAAGTCCCCTCCGGGAAGGTACCGATCGTTTTATGGGCCAGAGGGGCACAGTGGAGTCCGGAACGGGTCATAATCCCGTAACGCTGATCCAGGATGTAACTTAATTCACCTAAATCAAAGCCGGCCACACTGATCGAGATCGTCGGGGTTTGTAAGCTGATATCTTTGGGACCGTGTACCTGAATTTTTCTGATCTTTTCCAGACCGGCTAAAAAGCGGGCGGTTAAACTTAGTTCATGTTCACGGATCTTTGCTAAACCGGTTTTTCGGATGAATTCGACCCCGGCTTTTAGCCCGGCCAGTCCTACTGTATTAAGGGTTCCGCTCTCAAACTTATCAGGGAGAAAGTCGGGCTGATATTCCTGGTCAGAAATACTCCCGGTTCCACCTTCAATTAAGGGAGACATTTGGGCTGCTGTTTTTTTAGTAAGGGCAAAACCACCGGTACCGGTAGGTCCCATCAGACTTTTATGGCCGGTAAAACACAGGACATCGATGGCGAGTTCAGTAAAATCGATCTCGTAAAGCCCGGCTGTCTGGGCCGTATCCAGGATCAAGCTTAAGCCCCTTTGTCGGGCGATTGAGGCTAATCGGGCAATCGGCATTAATGAGCCGGTGACATTAGAAGCCTGGGTGAGCACCACTATTTTGGTATTGTCCTTAATTGTTTGCTCAAGCTCCTGCGGGTCGAGCAGACCCTGCCGATTGCATTTTAAGTAGCTGACTTCGATTTTGTGCTCTTTTTCTAAACTCTTGAGCGGGCGGATGACTGAATTATGTTCCATTGAAGTGGTGATGACATGTTCACCCGTTTTGACTAGACCCTTTATTGCATAGTTGAGGGCATGGGTAATGTTGTGGGTAAAGATGATCTGTTCCGGGGAAGGTACGTTAAATAGTTCGGCGATCGCTAGTCGGGTTTCCAGGACAATCCTACCGGCCTTTAAGGAGCAGTCGTAACCGCCCCGACCCGGACTACAACCGATATTAGACAGATAATCGGTCATGGCTTTAAGAACAGTGGCAGGTTTTTTTTGTGAACTTGCTGCATTATCCAGATAGATCTTTTTGACCATTGCGTGTACACCCCTTATCGTTATTCTAGTTAATATTATAGCTAGTTAGTTGCTTTATTTCAAATTTATAAATATTTTTTATTTAAAATATAAATAAAACTTATTGGAAGCTGTTCGAATACTATCTATTGGAACAGTCCTTCCAGAAAGGGGTAAAAAAATGAATAACAAGAAAGGAATAATTTTTACGGGGGCATTGCTGGGGATTCTGGCGGTTTTGCTGGTTAGGTTCGGTAATCCGCCCAACATGGGTATTTGTGTGGCCTGTTTTATCCGGGATATTGCCGGAGCGGTGGGGATGCACCAGGCCGCTGTTGTCCAGTATTTAAGACCGGAAATTATTGGTTTTATCCTCGGGGCTTTTATTATTGCCCATGGGACCAAGGAGTTTAAGGTGACAGGCGGTTCATCACCAATGATCCGTTTTTTCCTGGGGATCTTTATGATGATTGGGGCTTTAGTTTTTTTGGGTTGTCCCTTAAGAATGGTTTTGCGGATGGCCGCCGGGGACTTAAATGCCTTGGCCGGGCTGGCCGGTTTTATTGCCGGAGTAATTATTGGCACCCAGTTTATTAAGGGTGGTTTTACCCTTGGTCGCTCCTATCAGCAAAACCGGCTTAATGGCTACATCTTGCCGACGATTGCTGTGATTCTACTGGTCTTCAGGGTCGTTGCCCCCCAATTTATTATCTTTAGTCAAAAAGGGCCGGGCTCGCTCTATGCTCCGGTAATTCTTACTTTATTAGCTGGGTTGATTATCGGGATTTTTGCCCAGCGGAGCCGGCTCTGCATGGCCGGGGGAGTCCGCGATCTCTATTTAATTAAAGACCCGCATTTAATTTTCGGCTTTCTATCAATTTTTGTTTTTGCTTTGCTTTTCTCGCTCTTGTTTGGTGGTTTCCAACTGGGTTTTGCCGACCAACCGATAGCCCACAGTGATGGTCTGTGGAATTTCCTGGGGATGTTATTGGCCGGATATGCAGCAGTGCTGCTGGGTGGTTGTCCTTTACGGCAGCTCATTTTAGCCGGGGAAGGGAATACTGATTCAGCGATCACTTTCCTGGGGATGCTGGTCGGGGCAGCAATTTCCCATAATTTTGCTTTAGCGGCCACCCCGGCCGGTGTAGGGATTAATGGCAAGATCGCCGTCATTATTGGTCTTTTATTGGTGAGTGCAATTGGTTTTACCAATATTTTATTTAATCAAGTTAAGTGGCAAGTAGAGCAAGGGAGGGTTGTTAATGAATAAGCAAATCATCGATGCGCGGGGGCGTTCCTGCCCGGAACCGGTTATTTTAACCAAAAATGCTTTGGCCGCTCTTGCAACCGGCCAATTGTCTGTTTTGCTTGATGCCGAAGTGGCTAAAGAGAATGTCAGCCGCCTGGCCGAACATTCAGGATGTCAAGTTGAAGTAAAAGCAGGAGAAGTAACCGGGGAATACCAGGTAATCATTACAAAGGGATGAGTTAATTGATCGAGCTTGATTTTTGTGTAATAACCTTTTATTCAACCCATCTGGCCTTACAGTTTGAAAAGCTGATTAAAGGTAGCGGACTTAGGGTCAAGTTGATTCCGGTACCGAGAAAGATCAGCTCTTCCTGTGGTATTGCCGGCCGAATCAGCCCACAGGATCTAACCGTGGTTAGAAAAATATGTCAGGAGAAAGGGCTGGCGTATGAGAGTGTTTATCGGATATTCAATGACCAGACAAAACAACCGGAACTTGTGGAGTGATTGAGGATTAGATTAAAGGGGCTGTCTTAAAAAAAGAGACAGCCCCTTCGAGCTATAATATAGCAAGGATTGCCAAACTTCTTGACAAAACAAGGAGGTTGTTTAAATGGTTCAAAACAAAGCTATAGTTAAAAATAAAATAGATAAGTTCATAGCAACTTTAAAAAACATGTCATCGTTAACAAAGTGATACTTTTTGGTTCTTGGGCAAATGGTAATACCGATACTTTTAGTGACATTGATCTTGCTGTCTTTTCTCCTGATTTTGGCAAACACAAATTGAAGGAGCTGCAATTATTATCTAGATTAGCCTGGGAAGTAGATGAGTCTATCAAGCAATACCCTACGCAAGTGAACAATTAAATAATAATGACCCAACAAACTTTGTTTACGAAATTATTAAGCATGGTGAAATAATTTATCCAAAACCAAGCTAGAAGAAATTCTTAAAATCTTTACTGGGTCTAGGATCTTTCCGATACAACCAACTAAAACAAGTGGAAGTAAAATAATAACAATAAGCATAATTGGTTGTCTAGTCAACTCTTAACTCAACAAAGGGTAGATTATCTATTATTCGGAGTTTGCAAATCATACCCTAACACCTAACCACTTTCTTTCTTGTATTTAAATATGATTGAAACAAATAAGAGGGGCTATCTCTTAATGATTTATAATAACCATTTTGAGACAGCCCGTTTGCTTTATTTTGATGAGTTATTGCTCAGATTTTTGCATTTGAACGTAACATGCAGTATAATTAAAGAGAATTAAGATATTACCAGGAAAGAGGGTTGGCCGGGAGAGATGATTAAAGGTCTGGGAATAGATTTAGTCAAGATCGAGCGGTTTAAAAATATAATCGAGCGCTGGGGTAATAAATTTCTGGAAAGGGTTTTTACACCGGCTGAGCTGGATTATTGCCGGGATTCAATTAATTATCCGGAAAGACTGGCTGCCCGCTTTGCGGCCAAAGAGGCCGCTTTTAAAATGCTAGAAGGTACGGCCCGGGGAGTGGGTTGGCATGATTTTGAAGTCAACAATACTGCAAAAGGACGACCGCAACTTTTCCTGCGGGGAAAAGCGGCTCGTCTGGCTGAAGAAAAGGGGATAGTTTTTATCCATCTGAGCCTTTCCCATGAAAGGGATTTTGCCATTGCACAGGTTATTGGTGAGGGGTGATCTTTGATGATTGTGTTGAAACCGGAAGAGATGGCAGCAGTAGACCAGGCTTCGATCAAGGCGGGTTTTCCCGAACTACTCTTGATGGAGACAGCCGGTCGCGGTGTAGCCGAAGAGGCGGCCCGTTTGATCGGTAGTGCCGGAGCAGGAGAGGTTTTACTCTTGATTGGCAAAGGGAATAATGGGGGGGACGGCCTGGTTGCGGCCCGGTGGCTTGACATGTGGGGATACCGGGTCCGGGTGCTCCTCCTCTGGCCCGGAACGGAACTAAAGGGGAGTACGGGGGTTAATTACCGTCTTTGCTGTCTGCGCGGTCTTGATTTAATTGAATATGACCGGGACGAAGACCGATTGACCGGTTTGTCTGAGCGTGCCGTTTTAATCATTGATGCTATGTTGGGAACCGGAATTAAGGGTAAAGTCAGGGAGCCGGTAGCCAGTATTGTTGATTTGATTAACCGGAGCGGAAAACGGATTCTGGCACTTGATCTCCCCTCCGGGCTTGACGCCGGGAGCGGGAAGGTACCCGGTCAGGCCGTCCGGGCTGATCTTACAGTCACCATAGCCTACCCTAAACTGGGTCTGCTGCTCGATCCGGGCAGGAATTATGTCGGCAAGCTGAGGGTGGTTGATCTCGGGGTGCCGGTTGAGTATGCCGAGCAAAGCGGTTTTCAACACCATCTGTTGAGTGAGCAGGAGGCGTCTGCCCTATTACCGGATCGACCGGCTACCGGACATAAAGGTACATTTGGTAAGATCGGACTTGTCGGTGGTTCCGACGGGATGGCGGGAGCCCCGGCTTTGAGCGGGCTTAGTGCTTTACGAAGCGGAGCCGGTCTGGTCAAGGTTGCGACACCGGCAGCGGTGCAGCCGACAGTGGCTGCCTATAGTCCGGAGTTGCTGACCGTCGGATTAACGGGATTGGGTCAACAACTGGTGGTCGGAGATCTGTTGATTATTAACGAGTTGATGGCAATGGCTGATGTAATGGCTGTTGGCCCGGGCCTGGGTCGCTCAAAAGCTGCTCAAGCAATAGTAAATAAGTTAATCGGTGAGTATCCCGGACCGCTGGTGATCGATGCTGACGGGTTGAATGTGCTGGAGAATCTTGAGCTGCTGGGGAAGCGGAAGCAACCCTTGCTCCTGACCCCACATCCGGGTGAAATGGCTACCCTGTTGAAGATGGGGACTAACGAGGTCCAAGCGTACCGGCCTGAACTGGCCCGGGCCTTTGCCCGAAGATACGGGGTTTATTTGATTTTAAAAGGAGCGGTAACAGTGATCGCTTTACCGGATGGGCGGGTCTTTATTAATCCTACCGGGAATGAAGGGATGGCTACTGCCGGGAGTGGTGATGTGCTGACCGGTATTATTGCCGGATTGCTCGGTCAAGGGCTGACCGCAGAAAAGGCCGCTATTTTGGGACCTTATCTGCACGGATTGGCCGGAGAGCTGGCCGGAACCGAATTAAGCTCTTTCGGGGTGGTAGCCGGTGATATTATTAGGTTTATCCCGGCTGTTTTCCAAAAACTAAGTAAGCATAGGGAAAAGCAGGTGAACAGCGATGGTGAATAAACTAACACGCCCGGTCTGGACGGAGATTAACCTGACTAATTTAAAATACAATCTGGAGCAGATCAAGAAACAGTTGGGGAGCGACCCCAATATTCTGGCGGTTGTTAAAGCAGATGCCTATGGGCATGGGGTAGTACCGATTGCCAGTACCCTGGTCGAAGCAGGGATAGGCCGGTTAGCGGTGGCCCTGCCGGAAGAAGGAGTAGAGCTGCGTGAGGCCGGTTTTATTCTACCGGTTCAGATTCTGGGAGAAATCCTCCCTTCTCAATACCCGTTGATTATGAATTATAATTTGATTCCTACGGTCAGTAAGGAGGAAACTTTGCGGGGTTTGAATCAGCTGGCCCGGAAAAAGGGTACGATCAAAAAGGTTCATCTCAAGGTTGATACCGGAATGGGCCGGATTGGGGTTTTTCCCGATTCGACCGGTGTAGATTTTGTTCAAAAGGCAGTTTTGTTATCAAATATTGAAGTGGAAGGGTTAATGACCCACTTTGCCAGAGCCGATGAGGAAGATAAGGAGTATACGGTTCAGCAGTGGGAGAAATTTAATCGCTTTATTAGTAAACTGGAAGAGAGCGGCATCTATATCCCGATTAAGCATGCTGCTAACAGTGCTGCTATTATCGATCTGCCCGCTTATGCCCTCAATATGGTCAGGCCGGGCGTAATGCTCTATGGGATGAGACCTTCAGCTCAGGTCGATGCCGACTTTGCCCTGCGCCCTGTTTTGAGTTGGAAAACACGGGTGGTTTTTTTGAAGGAGGTAGCAGCCGGTACTTCAATTAGTTATGGCGGTATTTATCGAACCGAACAAAGAGCCAAAATTGCTACGCTACCAATGGGGTATGCCGATGGATTTTTCCGGTCTTTATCCAATCAAGGACAGGTGTTGATTCATGGGAAAAGGGCGCCGATTCGAGGCCGGGTTTGTATGGATCAATTTATGGTTGATGTGACCGATATCCCCCGGGTTAAGACCGGTGATGAGGTCGTACTGATCGGGACACAACAGGGAGCCAGGATCACCGCGACCGAAATGGCTGATTTAATTGGGACAATTAATTATGAGATCACCTGTAGTATTTCCAAAAGGGTACCGCGAATTTATGTCGAATCAGGATAATAAAGATTAGCGAGGGATTTACTATGTTAAAAAAAGAGTTGACAATCGAAAATCGTTCCGGCTTACATGCCAGACCCGCAGCTGTCTTTGTCGAAGTGGCCGATCGTTTTCAGGCTGATATTGAGCTTGGCTTTGACGGAATTATCGTTAATGCCAAAAGTATCATTGGGGTTTTATCACTGGGAATCGGCCAGGGTGACTTGATTACTCTGTTAATTGAAGGTGAGGATGAACAAGAAGCAATGGCAACAATGGTTCAACTTATTGAAGATAAATTCGGTGAAACAAAATAAAGATAACAGGGGGATAGCTGATGATTCTATCAGATCGAACCATTCAGGAACTAATTAGGACTAAAAGGCTGGTAATCGAGCCTGTTGATGATTATCAGATCCAACCGGCTTCGATTGATCTCAGGTTGGGCCGGAGTTATCTAAAGGTTGATGAAAACATGACTGAAGTGATGACTTTACAGGATGAGATTAAGTATGTTCGTTTTAATAATGATCAGATTGTAATCCCACCCCATTCTTTTTTGCTGGCTACTACGATGGAACATATTGAGCTGCCTTTTGATATTACTGCTTTTGTTGAAGGCCGGAGTTCGATTGGACGAATGGGTCTTTTTATCCAGAACGCCGGCTGGGTTGATCCGGGTTTTGCCGGGCAAATTACCCTGGAATTATATAATGCTAATCGGGTGCCGATTAAATTGACTGCCGGGAGGAGGATCTGTCAACTGGTCCTGGCCAGGATGGACCAGGCCGCCCAAAATCCTTATCATGGAAAATATATGAATCAAAAAGATGCGGTAGGGAGCAAGGTTTATATTGATTTTGAGAATAACAAATTACTGGAATAAGTTGTCAGATAATATTGAACTTCCTTGTATTGACAGTACTTAAGACATATTATATACTTAAAAGAGAGTTGATTATATTAGTCATATTTTTTAAGAGGTGAGAATATGGCAGCAACTAATTCCCGGCGGGATAAAGTATTAACCGAGGAAGAGAAGAATAGAATAGCCAGGGAGTTGAGAGAGGGTTATAAAAAAATGGCTGATTTGAATCTGGAGTTAGCTGAAGACGGAATAAAATCAGACGATGAGGCTTAGCAAGTATAGTCTCATCTTATTTTTTTTGATTGGTTTTCGTCTTTAATGCATATTTATCCTATTTTTAGAAAATACTACGACAGAACCCAATATAGCAAAAAATATTAAGATATTATTGACATTATTCAATACAATTCTATATAATAATAGCAGGACAAAAAAGGCCGTGTTAGTATTATTTGGGGGTGTTTTTTTTGGGTAATTTAAAACGGGTAATGATCAGTTTGCCGAATAATCTCCTGCAAGAAGTTGATGTTTTCGTTAAAAAAAGTAGTGGTAACAGGAGCGAGTTTATTCGGGAAGCGATGAAGCTTTATCTGCAGGAAAAGAGAAGGCAAGAAATTAGAGAGCAGATGCGAACGGGTTATCTGGAAATGAGTGATATTAATCTAGAATTAGCTGATGAGGGTATAAATTGCGATACTACTGTCTTTAACTATTATGAAGAGAAACTTGCGGAGTGTGAATAAGGTGAATGTATCCAGAGGTGATGTGTTTTATGCGGATTTAAACCCTGTGGTCGGTTCAGAACAGGGAGGAGTTAGACCTGTCTTAATTATTCAAAATGATATCGGAAATAAATATAGTCCCACGGTTATTGTAGCTGCGATTACCTCCAAAATTGATAAAGCGAAATTACCCACCCATATTGAGATTTCTGCTGTTACCACTAATTTAGAGAAAGATTCTGTAATTCTCTTAGAACAGATTAGAACAATTGATAAAAAAAGATTACAACGGCATGTTACTCACCTTGATAATGATATAATTGAAAGGGTAAATGAGGCTATTGAGATCAGTCTTGGACTGATTGAAATTTAAGGATCCTTGGCAAGCCAAGGGTCTTTTTTTTTTGCGATAAACAGGAATTTATTATTCATTAACGAATATAATACTTGGATATGTAATTTTAAGGAGAGGGTTGATTAAATGACATCGGCTTTGGTACATGTATTACGGGGAAAACTGCTGGAAAGTATTCATTATGGTCATATTGCTGTTGTCGATAAAAGGGGTCGAGCGGTTGCCACGGTCGGCAATGAAAAGATGGTTACTTATTGGCGGTCTGCCGCCAAACCATTTCAAGCCATGGCTGTTATTATGTCCGGAGCTGCGGATCGCTATAATTTATCGGAACAGGAATTGGCCGTGATGACTTCATCACATAGCGGGGAGCTTATGCATACCGATACGGTCAAAGGTATTCTGGAGAAACTGGCTCTGGAAGAAAATGCCCTTTTATGCGGAATCCACCCTCCCTACCATCAACGGACCAGGAAGCTGTTATATCGGGGTGGGGGAGAACCTGAAAGTATTCATAATAATTGTTCGGGGAAACATGCCGGGATATTAGCGATCTGTCGCCAGAATGATTGGGATCTGCATAACTATAACGACCCTGACCATCCTGTCCAACATTTGTTCCTGGATATTGTCGCTGAAGTAACCGAATTCCCGCGGGAGGAAATCCATTTGGGCATAGATGGTTGTGGGGTAGTGGTCTTTGCTTTACCACTGGAGCGGATGGCTTATGCCTATGCCCGTCTGGCTAATCCGGAGACTTTGCCGGCCAAATACCGGGAAGCAGCCAAACGGGTATCCGCAAGTATGGAGGCCTATCCACAAATGGTAGCCGGTAGTGAACGCTTTAATAGTGAGCTGCTCGGGGTAACCGGGAATAAACTGGTGGCCAAGACAGGCGCGGAAGGGCTTTTCTGTCTGGGTGTACATGAGGGGATCGGACTGGCGCTTAAGATCAGTGACGGCAATAGTCGTGCTCTACCCCCGGCCAGCATAGAAGCCTTGTCTCAACTGGGGATTTTAAGTAAAACCGAGTTAGCCAAGCTGACCAAATATCATGCGCCTGAAGTATTAAATGCCCACCGGAACAGAGTCGGGGGGCTAGCAGCGGCCTTTAAATTAAACTGGTCTTCGCCGGTAATATAAGACAAGCAGATAAAAAGCGGCGGAATTATTGATAGGAGTTTTATTTAAAATAAGGAGGGAATTTTATGTTAGCAATCATTAATGGTAAAGTTATAACTATGGCCGGAGAGGTCCTGGAAAAAGGAAGTATCTTAATTGAAGATGGTAAGATTAAGGAAGTGGCCGCCAGTCTGGAGTTAGCTGCAGGAGTTGAAGTAATTGATGCTCAGGGGAAGGTAATCATGCCTGGTTTAATTGATGCCCATACCCATCTCGGTATTGGTGAAGCCGGTCTGGGCTGGGAAGGCCAGGATTACAACGAGATGACTGATCCGATTACTCCCCACCTACGGGCAATTGATGCAATTAACCCTGAAGATACGGGGATTAGCGAGGCCTGCCAGAATGGGATTACTACCGTGATGGTGACTCCGGGCAGTGCTAATGTTGTCGGTGGTGAGATTGTCGTGCTCAAGACGAGTGGTAAAACTGTTGATCAGATGGTTTTGCGATACCCGGCCGGGATTAAAGCTGCTTTTGGGGAAAACCCCAAAAGGGTATATAATAACCAGAAGAAATTCCCGACGACCCGAATGGCGGTAGCGGCACTATTACGTGAGACCCTGATTAAAGCCCAGGATTATTTGCAGGAAAAAGAACAGAAGCTCCAAAAAGGAGAACATTTTAAAAGGGATGTTAAAATGGAGAGTATGGTCCGGGTTCTAAAGAAAGAGATTCCTTTGCGAACTCATGCCCACCGGGCCGATGATATTATGACAGTGTTAAGGATAGCCCGGGAATTTGATATTGAGGTCACCCTGGAACACTGCACGGAAGGCCATAAAATTGTTGAAGAGCTTGTTCAGGCCGGATTTCCGGCGATTATCGGGCCTACTTTAACCGGTAAAGTTAAGGTGGAGTTAAAGGACA
Organism: Halanaerobiales bacterium; assembly: GCA_022360715.1. Lineage (GTDB taxonomy): Bacteria > Bacillota > Halanaerobiia > Halanaerobiales > DTU029 > JAKSCG01. Next base: position 6,638 of record JAKSCG010000248.1, on the reverse strand, counting down.
AGACTTTTGCCACTCCCGGTATATTAGCTAAGGCCGGAGTAAAAATAGCTATAATGAGTGATCACCCGGTTGTTCCTTCAGAAAATCTCCCGATGTATGCCGCCCTTTCCGTTAAAGCCGGCATGGACAGAACCGATGCCCTGAAAGCGATTACGATTAATCCGGCCGAAATACTGGGGGTCGCGGAGCGGGTCGGTAGTATTGAAGTGGGGAAGGATGCTGACCTGGTAATCTTTAGCGGTGATCCATTGGATGTCCAGTCCCAGGTCGAGACGGTTCTGATTAATGGGGAAGTTGTTGCAAAAGGATAGGACTGAGCTGATTTTTCCATATTTGTTTAAAAAGCAGGGGAAACCCTGTTTTTTGCTGTTAGTTATAGTTTTTTCATTCTTGGCATACCTTCTGAGCATTTTTATTTGAATTCCTGATGTGTTTAACCAAAGCGATTTCAGCTGCATCTGCATCTTTATTTCGAAAAGCTTCTACTATTGCCTGATGCTCTGCTAGCGACTGTTGGGCCCTTCCCGGTGACTTCAGCGAGGCAAGCCGGATAGCTCTCACATAATACTGAAAATCACTCAATATCTGCTTTAGCGGTCTGCTCTTAGTAGCCTCAAAGATTATATCATGAAATCTGGAATTTAAATCTCCTACCTGGTCCAAGTCCCCCTTTTGGGTATAGAACTCCATCAATTCACAGATATTTTCAAGTTCCTTCAGCTGATTCTCATCTATCCTCATAATAGACCATCGCGCGGCCAGTCCTTCCAAAGACTCTCTAATTGCATACATATCTTCAATATCCTGCTTTGATATTCCTTCAACAATTACCCCTTTATTGGGAATGCTTGTAACAAGTCCCTCTAGCTCCAGTTGGCTTATCGCTTCTCTGAGCGGAGTCCTGCTAACACCCATTTCGTCCGCCAGTTTTAACACTACCAGATTATCTCCGGATTTGTATTTACCGTTAAGGATATCATCCCGGATTTTTCGAAAGATCCGTTCCCTTAAAGAATAACCACCTAAGTTTTCATCTCTTTTCATAGTGCCCTCCATAAAATTTCTTAACTGCTATATATATTTTATTAAATAGTAAAAAGTGTGTCAATGGAGGTATTTTGCACTACAGATTAATATATTTAACTACTTCTTCCGCCATCCCAAGCGTTGAAGCACTTCCCAGTAGGTCGGGTGTAACATATATTCCTTCTTTGATTACCCTAAAAACCGCTTTTCGCAGAATCTCGGCCTTGTCTTTTTCGCCAAGGTAATCCAACATCAGGGCAGAGGTCAAGATCAGAGCGGTGGGGTTAGCTGTATTTCTACCTGCAAGGTCGGGGGCACTACCGTGTACCGCTTCAAAAATTGCTGCATCCTTTCCTATATTGGCGCCGGGCACAAGCCCTAGTCCTCCTACCAGACCTGCACACATATCTGACATTATATCACCGTAAAGATTTGGCATGACCAGCACATCAAATTTTTCCGGGTTAATAACCATCTGCATACACCCGTTGTCGACAATTAGTTCCTGGTATTCTAAATCAGGATACCTTCGGGCCACCTGTCTGGCACTTTCTAAAAAAAGACCGTCTGTCAGCTTCATTATGTTCGCCTTGTGGAAGCAGGTTACTCGCTTGCGATGATGCTTTTTAGCATATACAAATGCAAATTGTACAATTCTTTCGCTGGCTTCCCTTGTAATCAGTTTCAGGGCATGGGCCGTGTCACGATCTGTCTTATATTCAATCCCGGTATATAGCCCTTGAGTGTTTTCCCTTATTATTACGACATCTATTCCTGAATACCTGCTCTTTACCCCGGGAATTGAAATCACCGGCCTTACATTGGCGTATAGTTTAAACCTCTTGCGCAACTCCACATTAATACTTCTGAAATCCTTGCCCACAGGTGTGGTTATCGGGCCTTTGAGAACTACCCTGTTTGTGGTTATGCTTTGCAGCACTTCATCGGGTAGCGGACGGCCTTTTTCCTGCACTACCGATGCCCCGGCGTTAACTATATCCCATTTTATCTTGATCCTCAAATTATCCAGTACATACATAGCCCCTTCCATAACTTCGGGCCCTATCCCATCACCAGGTATAGCTGTAATGTTATACATTTATTCCATCCCCTTTGCCCATTTTTAGGTTGATAACTGACATTTCCAGTAATTAAGAGTCCCACCGGCCAACAGTATCTTTCTTTCTTTTCCCGAAAGCTCCAGCTTTAACCTAACATTATAATCACCGTTGATAACACGGGCTTCAACATAGTCCTGACCAGATACCGATGTCTTTATAGCGTCAATCACCAGGGTATGTCCTAAATTCAACTTGGTAAAATCCTCCAGGTCATCTAACAAAAAGGGGATCAAACCGTTATTGATGAGGTTTGCCCGATGGATTCGGGAAAAAGACTTTGCAATTACCCCCTTTATTCCCAGGTACAGCGGTACGAGAGCAGCATGTTCCCGGCTTGAACCCTGTCCGTAATTTTCCCCGGCGACAATAAATCCCCCTCCTTTTTCTTTGCATCTTCTTGGAAATTGGCTATCTACAGCTTCAAAACAGTGTTCGGAAAGGGCAGGTATGTTTGAGCGCAGAGGCAAGAGACGGGCATAGGAAGGCATAATGTGATCGGTAGTTATATGGTCCTCTACCTTTAATACAATCTCACCCTGTATTTTCTTTTTCAAAGCTCTATTGACGGGAAAAGGCTTTATATTGGGACCTTTTACAACTTCAACTTTTCTGCCTTCCCCCGGGGGCACAATAATCATGCTGTCATCTATCAGCACCTTTTCAGGCATATTTACATTGATGTGGATTAGTTCTGTGGAAGGATCGGCTATATAACCCTTTAAGGCCGACAGAGCAGCCACTTCAGGACTTGCCAGGTAGACCTGGCCGCTGGCAGTACCACACCGGCCCCTGAAATTCCGATTAAAGGTCCTTAAAGAAACTCCATTGGTGGGCGGCGCCTGACCCATACCTATACAGGGACCGCAGGTACATTCAAGTATCCGCGCCCCTGAAGAAATCAGTTGTCCCAGGGCACCACTTTCTGCCAGCATATTCAATACCTGACGAGACCCCGGAGAAATAACCAGACTGACATTGTGATGCACTTTCTTTCCTTTAAGGATCGCGGCCGTTTTTACCAGGTCAGCATAAGAAGAATTGGTGCAACTTCCGATGGCAACCTGGTCTACCTTCACCCCGGAAAGCTCCCTTGCTTTGACTACATTGTCCGGGCTGTGTGGTTTAGCAACCATGGGGACTATTTCCCTTAAGTCTATCTCGATAACCTCTTCATACTCTACATCGTTATCTGCCTTAAGCTCTACCCATTCCTTCTTTCTTCCCTGGTTGGCCAGAAACTGCCGGGTAATCTTATCACTGGGAAAGACCGAAGCAGTAGCACCGGTTTCGGCCCCCATATTGGCAAGGGTAGCTCTCTCGGGTATTGAAAGGGATGTAACCCCTTCGCCAGAATACTCAAGTATTCTGCCTATCCCACCTTTAACCGATAGTATGTCTAACAATTTTAGCGACAGGTCTTTGGCGGATGCAGGGAACCCAAGGGAACCCCGGAGACTTATACTAGAGACGCGCGGCTTTTTGATGGTATAGGGTACCCCGGCCATAGCCAGGGCAACATCCAGGCCTCCTGCCCCTATTGCAAGCATACCCAAAGCGCCATTCGTCGGTGTATGGCTGTCAGAACCCAGCAATGTCCATCCCGGCCTACCGAAGCGTTCCAAATGAACCTGGTGGCAGATACCGTTTCCGGGCCGGGAAAAATAGATGCCGTATTTGGCGGCTACTGTTTGAATATACTTGTGATCATCAGCGTTTTCAAATCCGGTCTGCAGTGTATTGTGGTCTACATAGGCAACCGAACCCTTTGTTCTTACCCGGTCTATTCCCAGGGCTTCAAACTGCAAATATGCCATAGTACCGGTAGAATCCTGCGTTAAGGTCTGGTCTATTCTTATATCTATATCGCCGTTGTACTGTATACCGGCTTTGTGACTGTCTATGATCTTCTCTACAACACTTTTTCCCATATCGCAACCTCTCCTATGTTCTTTTCACCGGCAGACCCTTATCTGCCATGTGTTCTTCATATATACTTACAAGCTCTATATCGCTAAGGGATCTTTTCAAAGAAACCGCAGTACTCCTGACCTTTGGCAGAAGTTGAACTGCAATTTTATTATCGATAGCAAGGCCCTTGTCCTTCAGCTTCCTGATTACAGCCGCAGTACCAGAGTGCTTTCCTATTACTATTTCCCTCGTCAATCCTACTTCTCCCGGGTCAAAGGCTTCATAGGTCCTGGGGTCCTTCAAGGCACCATCGGCATGTATTCCTGACTCGTGGGCAAACATATTGGTACCCACTACCGCCTTCCAGGGATACAAGACTCTACCCGAGGCCCTGGCAACATAAAGACAAAGCTGCCTCATCATTGCGGGGTCCTGGTATACTTTTCTGCCCAGTACATACTTAAGACCCATAACAACCTCCTCAAGGGCCGCATTCCCCGCTCTTTCCCCCAGGCCGTTCACCGTTACCCCTACATAACTGGCTCCCGCGGCAACCCCGGCCAGGGCATTGGCTGTGGCCATACCGAAATCATTGTGGGTATGCATCTCTATATCTATTTTTACTTTATCCAGGATTTTTTTTATTGTATTAAAAGTAGAAATAGAATCCATGAGGCCAATTGTGTCACAATACCTGAAACGATCTGCCCCTGCTTCAACAGCGGTCCTGACAAAAGTAATGAGAAAATCTAAATCAGTTCTGCTCGCGTCCTCGGCATTGACCGACACGTACATCCCCTTCTCCTTTGCAAATTCAGTTGCCTTAGCCATTTTATAAAGAACTTCTTCCCGGGTAGATTTAAGTTTATTTTTGATGTGTATGTCTGAACTGGAAATGGAGATGGCGATTGAATCAACACCACAGTCAATGGACGCCTGTATATCATTTATAACCGCCCTGTTCCATCCCATAATACTGGCCTTTAACCCCTGATTGACTATGGCTTTTATCGCTTCTCTTTCATCTCCGCCCATTACAGGGGTACCTACTTCTATCTGATCAACCCCTAACCCGTCCAGCATTTCGGCTATCTGTGTTTTTTCCTTGTTGGCGAAGACCACTTTAGCCGTTTGTTCACCATCTCGTAGAGTGGTATCAACAATATAAACCCTTTTGTCTTTATCACAGTACTTTCCTTTTAACACATGGCAGCCCCCCTTAAATTAATTATACATGTATAATTGTATACAATTATACATGTATAATAATACGCTGTCAAGAGAAAATATAAATTTAGTTTGGTGTCTAGGATAAGTATAAATACATCTTAGTTGAAGATATCTTGGGATTTGGATTTCCCCTTGGTATTATTATGCTTATCTTTGAGTTAGATTGTGTTTAAACGGAGTTTAAATTCCAACAATGTTAAATAATCAAGTTATACTTTATTTCAAGAATCGGGATGAAGCCAACCACTGCATTAAATTAACATGACATAACAGACTACACAATTGTATAGTCTGATATTGAGCAAATATGATCATAACTAAATTAAGAAGCTAATTGTGATGAAAAAAGTATATATTAAGTGGACAGAAAAATATTTATCACAGAAAGCAGTAGTAGTTTTGGTAATATTTTCAGACATTATTTGTACTTGACAGCAAGAATATTATTATGTATAATTTATTATTAATAAATATTAAAGAAAGACTATGAACAGGAATAGTAATTATAATGGTTTTTTAAGCGAGCCGGTGATGGTGTGAGACCGGTAATTACCATTTAATGAAACCCCGCCTGGGAGTCATAGGTGATAAAACCTTATCGGCAGTCAACCGTTATCCTGACCGGTTATTAAAGGCATGATCATACTGGCTAAAAAGTATAATTATGCAAATAGTGACTTTAAGGCGGACAGATTGTCAAAATGGATGGTACCGCGGGTTAAGCTCGTTCCTATGGGAAGCGGGTTTTTTTATTTCTATAATAACACTAAAGGTAAACAGAGACTTTAGAATTGTCAGGATAAAGCTATTATAAACTTACAATAATGAAGAGTGGGTGATTGCGATCAAATTAATGGTAATTGGTTTAGGGAAAATTGGTAGTGCACTGATTCAAGGACTTCTGGATGCCGGGATCTATCAGGCTGAAGAAATTATTGGCTGTGATATCCAGGCCAATGAGCTGGCCAGAAATGAGCTTTATTTTGGTATTAAAACCACCTCCGATCATCTTAAAGGAGTAAAAGAAGCTGATGTTATTTTACTGGCAGTTAAACCGCAGGTAATCGACAAAGTACTAAAGGGAATAAAGACGGAAGTAGCTGATAAGCTGATTATCTCAATTGCTGCCGGCGTCAGTAACAGTCATCTTGCCGCAAGGCTTCCGGAATCTTCCCGAATAGTCCGGGTGATGCCCAATACTCCTGTTTTGGTTAAGGAAGGGATGTCGGTAATTGCCCCCGGTCCAAGTGTAACGGAAAGAGATTTGGCAATTGTTAAGCAACTTTTTAGTGGTGTTGGCAAAGTAATGGAGATTGAGGACGCGCTCATGGATGCAGTAACAGGTTTAAGTCG
>JAKSCG010000077.1 GCA_022360715.1 Halanaerobiales bacterium | reverse complement strand
TTAAATGGATGCTTGAAAACAATGTGCCGGAAAACAAAATCCACCTTATCCCGTGCGGGGTGCCGGTCGATGATTTTGAATTAAAAGAGAGAAAGCCAAAATCTCCCGTAAAAATCATAGCGGTTTCAAGATTGGTAGAAAAAAAAGGCATGGAATATACTATCAAAGCATTTAACCTGGCCTGTCAGAAAGTAGACGCTGTTTTGGAAATAATTGGCGATGGGCCTTTGAAAAATGATTTAGAGGCATTAGCACAAAAAAGCGACTATCGTTCTCAAATTATATTTCACGGGGAAATGAATATCGAACAAGTAAAGCAAAAATTATATGAAGCAGATATTTTTGCGCAGCATTCGGTAACTGCAACTGATGGTGATACCGAGGGCTCACCTGTTGCGATAGCAGAAGCTTCCGCTGCGGGGCTGCCAATTATCTCGACATTCCATGCCGGTATTCCAGATCTTGTAGAAAATAATGTTTCTGGTTACCTGGTAAAAGAAAAAGACTATAATGCAATGGCGGAAAAAATTATAATATTAGCTGAAAACTTTGACCTTCAACGCAAAATGGGAGCGACAGGCAGAGAACGGATGGAAAATTTATTTAATTCCGTCGATCAAATAAAAAAACTTGAAAAAGTTTTAATGGAGATATTCAATAAATGAGCAGTCCTGTATTAATAATTGGAATTGATGGAGGCACCTGGGATGTTCTAAACCCGGCAATAGAAGCCGGCTGTATGCCTAACCTCAGCAAATTATTGGAAAAATCGGCTCATAGCCCGCTGAACTCTGTGATTCCTGCTATCACACCGGCTGCCTGGGGTAGCTTTCAAACTGGGAAGAATCCGGGCCAAAATGGAGTCTACGATTTTAAATACTGGGACCAAAACGGCCATAGACAACTGGTAAGCTCTGAATCTCTAAATGACACAATCTGGGAAATTGCCGGGAAAGGTGGCAAAAAAGTCGGAGTGCTAAATGTGCCAATGACCTATCCGCCCAGAAAAATAAATGGTGATATGGTCTGCGGCGTTCTAACCCCGGGATTGACCAGCAATTTTACCTGGCCGCCGGAATTACAAGCGGAACTTCTTGAAGCTGTCCCGGATTATGATATTTTGAATCTTGCCAATGTAGCTGTCTCACCTGCAGAGGTTCCACTCGAAAAATTCATATCAACAATGAACAAAAATCTGGACCACA
>JAKSCG010000246.1 GCA_022360715.1 Halanaerobiales bacterium | reverse complement strand
CCAACTGACCGCACGCATCGACGACCGGTTCGCGGATTTCATGGATCCACACAGGCGTGTCGGCGCTCAGCAACCGGTATTCGATATCGATTGGCACGTGCCGCGTCCGCAGTTGGGCAAGCGCCCGCTGATAGGGATCGCGGTCGGCGGGGTGCAGTTGCTCGAGAAACGCGGACGTGCCGTTCATCCGGCTGGTGAGATCGCCGGCGGTTGTGCCGAAAAGACCGGCCATGCCCGGCGAGCAGCCGAGACACCGGTCGGCCGATTCGTCCCATTCATAGGAACCGAAGCGCAGCAGGAGTTCACCCCGGTCTTCCCTCGAAGCGACAGGAGCGGCCGTGCCTGAACCATCACCGGGCAGCAATCGCCGCAATCGGAGGCACTCCTCTTCGAGGGCCGAGATCCTGGTTTGCAGTTGCCCGATGACGCTCGGGTCGTCGGCAAGGTTTTCAATCTTGTTCATGTCGGGAACCGGTTTTGAGTGGCCGGGGTACGTCGGTGCGGTCATTCGCGTTGTTCAAGGCTTCACCCATATCGGTTGTCGCTCAAGTCACATGCCACGGGTGTCCGCATGTTTGCCGCAGCCAAAACGCTCATCGAATTGTGGACTGACGCCTGGGGTCAAGTCCACCGATTTCGTCGCCGTCGGATCGATGATGCCCCACATCCTTCGATCAAGTCGTGCTGCGACCTCTGACGAGCCGGCCGATCACGGATGGGTGAGACACCAAAAATGCGTTGCTTTTTTTCTATTAGGTCTTATGTAGAATTTCCAGTCCATCCCATAGTCGATGGATAATGAACACAGGTGGGCGGGCAACTTGGTGCTCGATTGTGTTTAGGCGACAAAATTGTCTTCAACCCGGCCACTGGCGGATGGCCGGCGTGGAAGCCCCGATTTCTCAGACGCGACTCCACTTCGGTCGGAGTGGCTGTATTGTGCCCGGAACGCACTCGACAACACAGAAGCGACCGGTAAGGCCAATATGCAATTAATCCTGGCTGATGATCATGCGCTGTTCCTTGATGCGCTCGAAGCTTATCTGAATCTGTTGAAACCGGATATCGAGATACACAAGGCGATCAACCTCGATTGCACGATGCGCAAGGTCAAATCGGCACCCCGGACCGATCTGGTGATGCT
>JAKSCG010000122.1 GCA_022360715.1 Halanaerobiales bacterium | reverse complement strand
GATATTAAATAAACCGGGGAGATTAAAGCGCAGTGAGTTAAAAGAAGTGCAAAAACACCCGGAGTTTGCCTATAATATTCTGGAGCGATTACCGCTATTTAAAAAGGTATCGCGGATAATCTTACATCATCATGAGCGGTATGACGGGTTGGGGTATCCGAAGGGTTTAAAGGGTAAAGCAATTCCATTGGAGGCAAGGATTATTGCCGTGGCTGATGCCTTTGATGCGATGACATCTGATCGACCCTATCGGAAAGCCTTAAGCTATGACCAGGCTTATTCGGAGATCAATGATCATATTAATGAGCAGTTTTGTCCTTTAGTGGTAGAATGCTTTAATCAACTGAATTTTGCTGAGCTGCTGGAAAATATGAAGGGACAGCAAATAGATAACTTTGCTCATGTCATCGCGGTTGAACATGAGATTTTAAGCCATTCTCGCAAAATCATCTGAGTAGAAGATTAACCAGGGGAGGAGTGTTATGTTATTAGTTATTGTAGGTGGTGATAGTCTGGGTAAGATCGAACATAAAATTAAAGAATTAGGATTTGAGCAGATTGTTCACCTGTCCGGACGAAAAAAAAGTATGTGCCGTAAATTCCAACTTCCGCGGGCGGTCGAAGTAGTACTGGTTTTAACCGACTATATTAACCACAGTTTAATGCAAAAAGTAAAAGATGAAGCCCGGAGTAGGAATATTAAACTTTTTTTTGCCAAAAGGAGTTGGTCTTCGATCCACCAAAAGCTGGCCGGGATAGAAAAAATCAGCTAGTAAATATAATAAAAATCAATATTAAAATAAATCAATAAGCCCAAAGGAGTGGTTATAGTGCAAGAAGTAGTGGTAATTTACTGGAGTGGAACCGGAAATACTGAAATGATGGCTGAAGTGATTGCCGAAGGGGCCAAGGATCAGAATATAGTAAGATTAATCAATGTTGATCAGGCTACTATTGATGATGTTAGTAATGCTGATGCAGTCGCTTTAGGTTGTCCTTAGGTCGCAAGTTAATTGAAGCCAGTTGATCCGGACCGGCAATCAGATGAGTTATCCCGGTTGGGAGTACAGTTCTGGTTTGCGGAGGGATTAAAGCTGACATAGCATCTAGAGAGGTTATTTTATGGGAGGCTTGGGGAAGGGGGGTGTGTGATGTACTTTCTAGTTCTTCTTGTTATTGCTTTGATAATGGCCTGGCTACTCCAGGTAATCTTTAGTAATAAAGAAGTTCCCGGTGGGTATTGGAATCGGTTAATAGGGGCTCTGATCGGTGCATGGATCGGTGACCTTGCTCTGGCGGAGTGGGGCTGGATGCTGGCTGAGTTTAATGTAATTGCCGGGCTCATTGGTTCATTTGCGATTGGGTGGGTCTACATTTTGTTAGTTGCTAAGAAATAACCCAACAATATTTTATAATTAAAGCATGGTTGCTAAAAAATAAAAGCCTCCCATATTTTATTATAGCATAATTTAACTGTTACCAAAATATGACACAGAGAAAATTCTAAATATTTATTGACATCACCAATAATTTAGGATATAATATTTTCGACACTGATAATCGTTATCAGTGTCTTTTTGGTGATCTTTTGAGCAATAACTATTATCTTTAACATCGTTATTTTAAGTATCTTATTTTTCAATGCAGGGGGTTGGAATAATGGAGAATATAAACTTAATAAGCAAATCACTATCCAATTTACACACTGGCGAAAAGGGAATTGTCACATCATTAAAAGGCGGGAAAGATTTTCGTAATAAAATGCTGGCCCTAGGTTTAGTCCCAGGAAAGGAGTTTGAAATTTTAAAAGGCAATAAAAACGGCCCCTTTGTCTTAAAAATTGATGAGACAAGACTGATGTTAGGCTGTGGTATGGCAGAAAAAATTATGATTAAATAATTTTTTTCTTATTTAAACAATATTTAAGGGGGTATTAATTGATGGTAGATACTTTAAAGGAACTACCGGTCGGGAGTTCGGCGGAGATTATCGGTTATCAAGATGATAATCCTGCTTATCGGAGGCGTTTGCTGGCCATGGGATTGACCAAAGGAACTGTGCTTAAATTACTAAAAATTGCTCCGCTTGGTGATCCGGTTGAAGTTGAAGTGCGTGGCTTTAATCTTTCTTTAAGGAAAGTGGAAGCTGATATTTTAAAAATCAGGGGGTTGGATTAATGAAGGATTTATTTAATATTGCCTTAGTAGGTAACCCGAATTGTGGGAAGACTACTTTATTTAACGGGTTGACCGGCAGTATTCAAAGGATTGGCAACTGGCCGGGGGTAACTGTCGAGAAAAAAGAAGGCATAATGGAACATCAGGGTCAAAAAATTAATATTGTCGACCTCCCGGGTATTTATTCTTTATCAGCTGCATCTGAAGATGAAGAGATAGCCCGGGACTATATCTTAAGCGGTGAACCTGATTTAGTTGTAAATATCATTGATTCAACCAATCTTCAACGTAATTTGTACTTAACGGTACAATTACTGGAAATGCAGGTGCCGGTCTTAGTAGTACTAAATATGATGGACTTAGTCCAAAAAAATAATACAGAGATTAATATTCAACACTTACAAAAACATTTAGATTGCCCAATTATTGGGATTGCTGCAGTAAATAATAATGATCTACAGCAGACCAAGGACTTGATTATATCGGCCATAAAAAGCCCAAAACAGTCCGAGGCAAGTGTAACTTATCCCAATGAGATTGAAGGAATAATCAGTGAATGGGACAAGAATCTGCATTCCTTTGCCCAGGAATTAGGGACAAATTCCCGGTGGGTGGCCTTAAAGTTGTTGGAGCAAGACAACTGGGTAACTGAAAAAATAGTAAAAAAACAGGTACTTACTGAAACAGCTATTAATTCAGCCATTAATAAAATTAAAACAATTCTCGGTGATTTACCGGATATAGTTCTGGCTGATTATCGTTATGGATTTATTGAGAGTATTTATCAGCATTTGGTTAAAAAAGGAGTAACCAAAAGGTCATTCTCTGATCGGCTGGATCAATTAGTACTAAATCGTATTCTCGGTATTCCGATTTTTCTGGTTGTGATGTATGCGGTCTTTTGGGTGACGATTACTATCGGTGGTGCTTTTATTGATTTTTTTGATATTTTCTTCGGAACAATCTTTGTCGATGGATTTGCTGTGCTACTCTCGGCGATAAATTCCCCGGAATGGCTGATTACAATTTTAGCCGGTGGGATTGGAGCCGGTATTCAAACAGTGGCCACTTTTATCCCGATTATCTTTATGATGTTTTTGATGTTGTCCTTATTGGAAGATTCCGGTTATATGGCACGGGCGGCCTTTGTCATGGACCGCTTTATGCGTTGGATTGGTTTGCCCGGTAAATCATTTGTACCAATGATTGTCGGATTTGGTTGCACGGTGCCGGCAATAATGGCTACCCGGACTTTAGAGAGTAAAAAAGACCGTTTTATGACTGTTTTCATGTCACCGTTTATGTCCTGTGGAGCTCGATTGCCGGTTTATGCCTTATTTGGGGCAGCCTTTTTCGGTGTCCGGGCCGGAGCAATGGTTTTTAGTATCTATCTGGCGGGAATAATCCTGGCGATTTTAACCGGTCTTTTATTAAAGAGAACCCTATTTCAAGGGGAACCTTCCCATTTTATTATGGAGTTACCTTCCTATCATCGTCCCCGGTTTAAACACATCATGCTCCATACCTGGAATCGGCTCAAGATCTTTATGGTCCGGGCCGGTAAAGTAATTGTAGTAGTAGTGGCTATTCTGGCCCTTTTAAACTCGGTGGGAACTGATGGAACTTTTGGTAATGAGGACAGCACTAACTCGGTATTAGCTAAAATTGGCCAGGGGATCACACCAATATTTACGCCAATGGGGGTTGAGCAAGATAATTGGCCGGCTTCAGTAGCTTTGTTTACCGGGCTTTTTGCCAAAGAGGCAGTGGTTGGTACCCTTGATGCCTTATATAGTCAAATTGATCTAGCTAACGAGCAGCTAGCGGGAGATAATGGTTTAGAAGAGGAGGAAGGATTTGATTTTTGGGCGGGGATAAGCGAAGCCTTTTACTCTATTCCGGAGGGACTCAGTGGTATTTGGGGCGGCTTATCTGATCCGCTGGGAATGGGGATGATCAGTGATGATCAGGACTCAGTCTCAGAAGAGGTTGGAGCAGCTACCGGAGTATTTGGGGCCATGCGACGACGCTTCCAGCATGGACCTAATCAAGCTTATGCTTATTTATTGTTTATTCTGATTTATGTTCCCTGTGTTGCGGCGATTGGGGCAGCGATCAGAGAAATCGGCTATTTTTATGGCATACTCATGTCGGTATATCAGACGATTTTAGCCTGGATTGTCGCGACCCTTTACTATCAGTTTACGGTAGCTCATCAAGTCTTATGGATTGTGGTCGCTTTAGCAATTGTGATCTTAATCTATCTAGGGATGAAATATATTGGTCAAAGTGAGCGCAATAGAGGTAACTTTGGTCCAGGATCAACAATCGACTTGTAATAGTATTTTAAAAAGCGAATTACCGGAGACTGGCTTATTTTTGAGCCAGTCTTTCGCTTTTTAAAGAAGGTTTTACAGCACTAATCAATCCTTAGGATTCGTTAGGGTTTTTCAAGTAATTATTTTTTCTGGTTAAGCGAGCTTTATACTGAAATTCCTCACCTTTGACAATTATTTTGGCATATTCAAAGGGTTGTCCCCCCAGGGTATAGGTAGTTCTTTTCAGTAACATAATCGGAGTACCGATTGGAATGTTTAATATTTTGGCGATATTCTCATCGGCGGAAATAGCTTTTAAGGTTTCATCGGCTACATAGATATGAATCTTCAGGTCTTTTTCCAGGAATTGATATAAGGAAATATTATCCTGATTGAGCTTGTTTAAATCAAAAAATGGTAATACATTTTGATTCAAATAGACTGTATGTAACCCGACCAAAGCATCATCAATTGAGCGCAGGCGTTCGTAAATGATCACCGGATTACCCTTTTTAATTTTAAATATATCGGCAATGTGTTTTGGTGCCCCAATAATCCCCAGCTCCAGCACCTTTGATCCGGGCTTTCCGCCATCCTTCATTATTTCTTCGGAAAAGCTACAGAGATTTGATAGATTGGGCTCAGTTTTTTGCACTTTGCTCACAAAGGTCCCTTTCCCCTGTTTTTTAATAATGATGCCATCTTTAGCCAGGTTTGCCATAGCCTGGCGAATTGTTGTGCGACTAACATTATATTTTTTTTGTAATTCGGCTTCAGAAGGAATGGGATCGCCCGGTGAAATTTCTCCGCTCTCTACTTGCTCAATAATTAAGTCTTCAATTTGCAAATATAAAGGGGTATGAACTTCTCGATTGAGTTTACTCATGACATGCTCCTCCCAGTTTAAATTTTACATCTTTAAATGCCTTTTCTGAATAGCCATAAAAAATGTTATAAATCGTATTAGTATGAATAGCGATATAATAATATTAGCTGTCTTTCTTTATAAGTATTATATCACAACAATGATTAAAAAGAAAAATTAAAATTTTTTTAAAAAAATAAAGGATTTTTACAACTAAAATCGAATAAGTATATTATAAAACGTATTGAAACGTATTAATGCGTTAATCTCTTGTTGCAGGTAACGAAATGAAAGGAGCGATTAGACTAAATGTGTAAGTCAAAATTATTTCCCAAAGGAACGAATAAACTTGATGCTTTATTTGGAAAGAAAAAAATTATTATCGGGGTAATTCATGCCCTGCCAACTCTGGGGTCACCGCATTACAAAGGAGATAGTCCGGAAGAGATTTATCATTTTGCGGTCTCAGAAGCCAAAGCATATGCTGATGGTGGGGTAGATGGTATTATCGTGGAAAACGGATGGGATATTCCCTTTTCCAAGCCTGATGATATAAGTATTGAGACGGTTGCTACCATGGCGGTGATGACGGATCGAGTCTGTCAGGCCGTAGATATTCCGGTTGGAGTAAATATTTTAGCCAATGGTGTTATGCAGAGTTTGGCCACCGCCAAAGTCAGCCAGGCCAGTTTTGTTCGTTCCAATCAATGGGCTAACGCTTATGTTGCTAATGAAGGTCTGATCGAAGGAGCAGCAGCCAAAGCACTGCGTTATCGAACGAAAATTAAGGCAGAAGAGGTGATGATCATGGCCGATGTCCATGTAAAACATGGGAGCCATTCGATTGTTGCGGACCGAAGTGTTCCCGAACAGACACGTGACGTAGAATGGTTTGCCGCAGATGTATTAATTGCTACCGGTAATAGAACCGGTCATCCTACCCCCCTGGCTGAGGTTGAGACAATTAAAAATGCGACCACTTTACCGGTAGTGGTTGGGAGTGGATTGAATATTGATAATGTTGCAGAACTATTGTCAGTTGCCGATGGGGCGATTGTTGCTTCTTCTTTAAAGAAAGACGGCGTTTGGTGGAAGCCGGTTGAGCTGGAACAGGTAAAAAAATTGATGGATAAGGTTTATAAAATTAGAGAAAAGATAAGGGAGTTTGATTAAATGTTCAGTAAAGAACAGCCGTTGGGATTTGTCGCTTTCTGGAAGGCAACTGATACCTGGTTTAAAGAAAATGAAGAACAGAAAAAGGACTTTATCGAAAAAATAAAGCAAATATTTGCCCAGGCCCGGGAAAAAGGGGTAAAGATGTACGGGATTTATGACTGTAGTTGGTCATCGGAATGGCGTTACTTCACATTTTGGGAATGTCCAACTCTGGAAATTCTGGAAGAAACAATCAACCAGTTGGCAGAAATCGGTGACATTAATATGTATAATCACCAGCGGCATTTTGTTGGTCGTCGTTTAGCTGAGGAAATGGTGCAATAGTCTGAGCAAGAAAGGGGGATGGTGATGCCGCCACTTGATGTAATTGGATATAGTAATGCCAATGTGGATATTTTATTGAAAGTAGAAAAATTGCCTGCTCATGATGAAAAGATTAAGGGTAAATTGCTTGGGAAATTACCGGGTGGAACGATGGCTAATTATGCCTGCATGGTGAGTAAGCTCGGCTTAAAGGCCGGTTGGACCGGCACAATCGGTCAAGACCAGGCCGGCCAGCTTCTCGTTGCTGATTTTATTAAATACCAGGTAGATGTTTCAACAATCCGGCAATTAGAAGATGTTGCGACAATGTTTGCCGTTATTATGATTGATCATACCGGGGAAAGATCGATTATAGTGGTTCCCTCTTTTTACGAGCCGGCTTTAAACAAAGAACAACAAGCAGCAATTGCTCAAGCCCGTCTCCTTTATACTGGTCCTTATCAAGAAACATCTTTTTTAGCTGTGGCTAAATGGGCCCGGCAAAATGATACATTGGTAGCAATTGATGTTGAATTAACCGCACAATTAGATCTGGACGAAGTCAAGGAAATATGTATCAACTCAAATATTGTTATTTTTAATCAGGCCGTAATTAAAAAACTTTATAATTTAACATATCAAGAATTTAGTGACTGCTTGGCAATGGCGGAATTGTTACAAAAACTAGTTAGTGAATATCAGCTAAATCTGGCCGGGATAACGCTGGGTAGTAATGGTTGTATTTTGGTTGATCGAGATCATTATTACAAGTTTCCCGGTTTTAAAATTGAGGTTATTGATACCACAGCAGCAGGTGATTGTTTTAATGCTGCTTTGACCACGGCGTTATTACGCGGCTGGGAGCTTGAAAAAGCAGGATTTTATGCTAATGCCGCTGGAGCGCTGGCTACGCAAGGGTATGGAGCGCGTGGCTATCTACCTGGTCATCAAGCAATAAAAGATTTTTTAAAGGAGAGAGATTTCCAGGATAGCCTGGTAAAAAAACAGATTAAATCATTATAGGAGGATAGTAATGAGCATGGAGATTACAGTAGAAGAGTTAACTCCCGAGGTATTTAAGCCATACGGTAGGGTGCTCGTTCTTCCGGAGCGAGCTGCAACTAAAAAAGGTAAAGGATGGGCATGTTGGTCCCCGATTGAGACTATATCTGTTGATTCCCCCATGGGGATTGGAATAGTTGAATTGGAAAAAATCGATTTGCTGATAACTGAAATGGAGCGACATGTCAGCAGAGAAGAATTATTATGGCCGGTTGATCAGGCAATTATTCAACCAATGGCCCTACCGGCTCAGCTTGATGATCCGCGAGCTAAACCAGTGCTCGAAACAGTACGGGCTTTTATGATTAGACCGGGCCAGGCAATCATAATGAAGAAAGGGGCTTGGCATTCAGCCGCTTTAGCAGTCAGCGATCACACCAAATATTTTTTTGCAATTGAGACTAGACGGGATCAAATAGGTAATCAGCAAAATCCCTGGGTCCCATTAAGCAAAACAATCAGAATAATCGCTTAGTTTGGGGAAAGGGGGTTATTGTTGATGGAGTATCGACTGAGCATGAATAAAATCAACAAGACTTTCCCGGGCGTCCAGGCCCTGTCTAATGTCAAGTTGGATTTAGTGCCGGGGGAAGTGCATGTGCTTTTGGGAGAAAATGGGGCGGGGAAATCAACCTTGATGAAAATTTTAGCCGGGGTATATCCACCGGATCAGGGTGAGATCTTGATCAACGGTCAAAAAGTAGTGATTAACAACACAGGAGATGCAGCCAGTTTGGGCATAAGTATGATCTATCAGGAATTAAATTTAATACCGGATTTAACGGTAGTCGAAAATATCTTTATTAACAGGGAGTTAATCCAGGGATGGCCCGGACGCTATAATTGGAAAGAAATGAACCGACAAGCCGGGGAAATTTTAGCTGATTTAAATTTAGCGATAGATCCGGGAAATTATATCAGGGATTTAAGTGTAGCCCAACAACAGATGGTAGAAATTGTTCGTTCAATCTCATCTAATTCTAAAATCATTATTATGGATGAACCTACGGCAGCCTTAGCGGAGCAGGAGATAACCGAGCTATTTAAACAGATCAAACTGTTGAAAGAAAAAACCGTCTCGATCATTTATATTTCCCATCGACTGCCGGAAGTAAAAGAGATTGGCGATCGAGTTACCGTATTAAGAGACGGTAAATATGTAAGTACTGAAGATGCTAAAAGGGTTAAGACCGAACAGTTAATAAAAATGATGGTGGGGAGAGATATTAAGGAGTTTTTTCCGAAAGAAGATACGGAGAAAGGCAGCGAGGTGTTGCGAGTAAAGAACTTGAAACGGAAAGGTGTTTTAGATGATATTTCTTTTTCGTTACAGCAAGGAGAAGTCCTCGGATTTGCCGGACTAATGGGTTCGGGCCGGACCGAACTAATGCGGGCGATCTTTGGGGCTGATCAAGGGGTGGAAGGAAAGATTTATGTTAAAGGTACGGAGCTAGTGATCGATTCCCCGGAAACTGCTGTCAAAAACGGGATTGCCTTGCTGACCGAGGATCGAAAAAGTAGTGGATTAATCCTCAACTTTGCCGTTTATCAGAATATCTCCTTAGCTACTCTGGAAAAGTATGCACCCAGGGGGGTTATTGATCAAAAAAGAGAAAGGAAAAGGGCCGGAGAACTGGTTGTTGCTTTAAAGATCAAAACCCCGGGTCTGGAAACGGTTGTTAACAGTTTAAGTGGCGGAAATCAACAAAAAGTTATTTTAGCAAGGTGGTTATATCGGAATGCGGAAATTATTATCCTTGATGAACCAACACGTGGTATTGATGTCGGAGCCAAGGTAGAGATCTATCAGCTAATCAATCAATTAACTAAACAGGGTAAAGCGGTCATAATGGTATCGTCTGATCTCCCTGAAATTTTAGCAATGAGTGATCGAATTGCCGTGATGTATGAAGGAAAATTAAATGGGATTCTTTCGCGGGAAGAGGCCGGTCCGGAAAAGATTATGCAGTTGGCCACCGGGGTCATGACAATGAACTTAACAAAGGAAGGGAGCATTTAAGATGAAAAACGGAGTAAAAGATGAACTCAGAGTATTACTTAGCAAATATGGTCCTTTCTTTATCTTACTAGCTATGCTGATAATTTTATCAATAATTAGTCCATACTTTTTTACGGTATTAAATTTGACGACTATTTTAATTCAAACAGCAGTAGTGGCAATTATTGCGATCGGACAGACTTTGGTGATTATCACCGGGGGGATCGATCTGTCGGTAGGGTCATACTTGTGTTTGTCGGCAATTATCGCCGGGCTAATGATGACATCAGGTCTTCCGCTTGCACTAAGTCTTATTTTAGCCCTTGTTTTTGGCAGTTTCTTAGGTTTTATTAATGGGTTTATCGTCACTAAGATGAAAGTACCTCCATTTATAGCGACTCTGGGCACAATGGGGATGGCTCGGGGTACAGCTTTAGTGATTACCGGGGGTTTACCTGTATCAAGACTACCGGAGGCTTTAGCCTGGTTTGGCCGGGGAACAATACTGGGAATGCCGGTACCGCCAATTATTTTTGTGGTAACTGCTTTATTTTTTAGTTGGGTATTAATAAGCACACGGCTGGGCAGATATATTTATGCCATTGGAAGTAATAGAGAGGCTACCAAACTTTCCGGGATCAATACCGACAAATATTTGCTGATCGTTTATGTTATTGCCGGCTTTCTTTCGGCTGTAGCCGGTATAGTATTGATCGGCAGATTAGGCTCAGCCCACCCTACTGCCGGAATTGGCTATGAACTTAATACTATTGCGGCGGCAGTAATCGGCGGAACCAGCCTTTCCGGGGGGATTGGAAAAATATCCGGGACAATTATCGGGGCTTTAATTATGGGGGTTTTAAATAACGGGTTTACTCTATTGGGAGTTAGTTCATTTTATCAACAAATTGCCATTGGAGCGGTTGTTGTTTTAGCCGTATTTGCCGATGTTTTACAACAGGGTAAAGTAAAGCAATAATATTAAAAGGGGGTGATGGTCGGTTACAAGGAGATCGCTTCAAAATAATTGGGTCTTTCAAAAACAAAAGGGGGAATTTAAAATGAAAAGATTAGGGTTAAGTTTACTAATTATTTTTTTAGTGGTGGCAATAATTACACCGATTGTGGCTGCTGAGCAGGTCGAGGTTGGATTAGTAGTGATGTCAACATCAAGTGAATATTGGTTAGCAGTCAAAGCCGGGGCAGAAAAGGCCCTGGAAGAGGTGGGCGGAAAACTTATTTATACGGGTCCGGCCACTACGGCGGAAGTGGGAAAACAGGTCGAAGCAGTTGAGAATTTAATTAATCGGCAGGTTGACGGGATCATTGTAACTCCCTTAGATTCCGATGCTTTAGTCCCGCCGGCTAAGCAGGCCATAGCAGCAGGGATTCCTTATATCAGTGTTGATTCGGGGATTAACTGGGACGGGGTCACCAGTACGATCTCAACCGACAATGTTGAGGGTGGTCGGATCGCCATGCAGACTTTATCTGCTTTATTAGATTACCGGGGAAAAGTAGCTATTGTTAATGCCCTGGCCGGTATTCCCAGTAACGATGAAAGGAATACAGGGGCTGTCGAAATAGCTAATAAATACGACGAGATTAAGCTGCTACCGATTCAGCGGGGAAAAGATCAGGCGGCTGCGATGGCCAATACCGAGAATATATTAATTGCCAATCCTGATTTAACCGGCATCTTTGCCGGGTTTGATCGGGGGGCAATCGGAGCAGCAAGGGCACTGAAAAACAGAGGACTGACTGGAAAAATCAAGTTTGTAGCCTTTGACGCTAATCCCGAAGAGATTGAGTTACTTAAAGAGGGAACAATTGATGCCCTGATCGTTCAACAGCCTTTTGAGATGGGAAGGTTAGCTGTTGAATTTATTCTTAAAACCCGTGCCGGCGAAAAAGTCCCTCAGCAAGTCAATACCCCGGTAGTTGTTGTTACCAAAGAAAATATGAATGACCCGGTAGTAAAGAAAGTACTGGCCCCGACCGAATAGTATTTTTAGAACAAACGAGTCTGGTGATTTGAAAAGACAGCCGCTTGCTTTTAAGGTGAGGGGCTGTTTTTTAAATTTCAAAAAGAATATATTTTAATTTTTTTTCATATATAAATAAAAATAATACCATTTTGTTTTATTAAATCAAGTTAACATAATATTGATTATGTTAACTTGATTTCTATAATAATACCAATTGAAAAATATTTTACCATTCAATAAGTAACAAAAGAAATAGCAAGTCCGCATTGTCATAATCTTTGTTATTTAGGAAAGATTATTGACAAGCTATAGTTTATTTAATATAATGAAATTAAGAATGTTCACTATTGCCAGTAAAGCGCTAAAGTATTTTTTCTCAGCATCTTTTATTAAGGTAACAGCCTTTTTGAGGGTAATAAGCTAGGGAGAAATACATAAGGGGGTGACCATTTTCTAGACTTCTAACTTCCATAATTAATCGATAAACCGGTCAGATCAGACAAATCAAAAAAAACTGCTAAAGGGAGGCAAATTAATGAAGGTTTTTAGAGTAATTGGTCTGCTTTTTTTAGTATTACTGCTCTCGGTTACTGCTCTTGCTAAGAAAGGTCCGGTGCCGGACAAGATTTACTTTGACGTGACTATGCAGCAAGATATTGGGCTCAGGGATGTGGCTGAGGGGAAGAGTGATATTTTTTACTATGGGGTAGACTATCCGTTAATTCTGGGACTGGATGAGGCACTGCTGAACAAGTTGGAGCTTTATTCCATCCCCAGCGGTTATTGGAGTTTTATTATTAACCCCTATCCCTATGAAGCGCCTTATTTCTTTGAATTAGAGGGGGAAGAGATCTTTAACCCCTTTGCAATGAGGGAAGTACGCTATGCGTTATCCTTTTTGCTCAACCGGCAGTATGTTGTTGATGAGATCCAGGGTGGTGGCGGTGGTCCGATGTTTACAGTAGCGACACCAGGCCAGCCTGGGACCTATCCCTATAATCTGCTGCCTGATAAAATGGGCTTTACCGGGGAAGGGGATGAGGAAAGGGCCCTGGCCGAGATCGAAGCGGCCATGAATCAAGCAGCCCAGCTCCCGGAAAATAGAGGTAAATTGCAGAAAGAAGGCGAATGGTGGACCTTTAATGGTGAACCGGTGGAGATTAAATTCTTTATCCGGGTTGATGACCCCACCGGCCGGATGAAGTTAGGCGAATATGTGTCCCAGCAGATCGAGAAGGCCGGGATCAAGGTCGAAAGAATGCTGCTGGACCGTTCCAAGTTCTGGGGGATGGTCTATGCCGGTAACGCGGAAAAATGGCAATACACAATTTACACCGAAGGTTGGGGCGCCGGGGCCACCCGGAAATGGTGGGAACACATTCTCGCCCAGATGTATGCCCCCTGGTGGGGATATATGCCCGGTGGGTTTGGCGACGGCTGGAAATATAAACATGAACAACTTGATCAAATAACACAAAGGGCTTATAATGGTCAATTCCTGACTATTGATGAATACTGGGATCTTGCCTTGACTGCCCAGGAAATCGGTATAGAAGAGGCTTTAAGGGTATATGTTACTTATCAGAATCAATATTTTGTTGCCAATAAAGCCCGTTTTAACAACAGGTTTGCTTACGGACTGGGTGACGGGTTGGGCAAGTATACACTGGTAACGGCCGATACCCCGGATGGGATTGTCCGGGCTACTCAATTCTCGTCTAGAGGTAACCTGTTCATGAGTGCCTGGAATCCGGTTGGAGCGGATGGTTTCGGTGATGTTTATTCACGGTATATTGCCGAGCCTTTATATGATGCGCAGGCTTTCGAAAGCCCGGCCTCAGCTGATATTCTGTTCAACCGGGCTTATCCGCTTGATATTCAGACCAAGGTAAGCGGTGATCAAGAGGGTAATGTGGTCGGCCATGTCGAAATCCCGGCCAGTGCATTAGTCTATGACCCGGTTGAAGAGAAATGGGTGGAGATCGGTCCCGGAAAGACCGCTTTTACCAAGGGGGTTTACGGCCTGCGGTTGAGTAATTTCCATCACGGCATACCTGCTACGCTGGTCGATTACCTCTATAGTGAGGCCTTTGCTCAGGAATGGGCTACCGAGGATTTTGCGGGTGACCCCTATTATGATGAGGGATATGGTAAAAAATTAGGAGAAGCAGATGTTACTGTAGCTCATGAATATGACTTTGCCAATGAACAGATTACTCATTACTTTGATTACCAGTTCCCGCCGGATGAGTCCAGGGTCGGGTTCCGGGGAGCACCTACCTTGTCAACGAGTGCCAATGCCGGGATTGGCGTTGTCTGGGAGATCAGCGAGGCATTGGCCAGAATGGTTGTAGGCGGCGGTGCTTCCGGTGAGAACTATAGCTTCTCGCAGGGGATTGAAGGGGCATTAGAGGTCGACGTAATTAGACCCTCCACCGTGGTCGATATCCGGGCCGAGTTGATCGAGATGATCGCGGAGCAACACGTTCCGGTTTCAATTAAGGACTATGTCACCCCGGCCGAGGCAGTTACCAGGTATCAGGCCGCAGTCGATTTTATTGACCAATACGGCCATGCCTATATCAGCAACGGGCCTTTCTATATATCACGGCTCGATTATGATGCCAACTTTGTGGAATTGACTGCCTTCAGGGATGAGACCTATCCCTTTGAACCCGGCTACTGGATGGAGCAGTTAAGAACTACCAGATTGGTCGTAGACAGGGTCGGGCTGCCGGTTATGGTAGAAAAGGGCGAACAATTTATGGTTACGGCCAATGTCTCGGAGATTATCTATCCGGAAGTTGAGTCTTCGCCGGCGACAGCAGGTGATGTTAAGGTGTTGTTGATCGCGGGTGAAGAAGAACTGGAATTTAATGCCGAAGCGGTCAAAACCGGTATCTTCAGGGCGGTAATCCCGGCCGATGCGATTGCAGAATTGGAGTCAGGTTCATATACGGTAGTAGTTATTGCATCAGCAGAAGGAGCGCTGCCTTCGACTAAGACCGAATCAATAGTAATTTATTAAATGCAAGCATTTGGTATGTCCCCTGTTAAAGGGGGACATACCGATTCCCTTTTTTATACTCAATTAAACTGAGGTGATATATTTGTATGGGAGATATGCTGTCAAGCGAATTATTTACGGAATAATTACCTATATGGTCATTATCTTCATTTTTTCGATGCTTTTTAATACAGTTGTGGAGACTACCCTCCGCTCTTTGCTGGAAGAGAGACTCCAGGGTGAATTTTTGCAAATGGATCTCGGCAATTATTCAGCTGAGCAGATTACCGAGTTAAAGGCTCAGCGCCGCGACCAGTTGTACCGGATGCATCATCTCTATTCCCCGTTTATCGTCCGGGTGTTCTGGCGGGCCTATAATACAATTACCTTTAATTTCGGGCAGTCGACCAATGTTACCTCATCTTCCGGGGAGCGGGATGTCGGCATGATTATCGCTGAGGCTGTCCCGCGAACGGCCCTGCTTTTTACCGTCGCGGCGGTAATCAATATTACGCTGTTTATTTTTCTGGGGATTAAAAAGGCGCAGAAAGCGGGTAAAATGTTTGATCAATCCACGTCAATCATCACAATGGTAGTATTTGGTATGCCGAGCTGGTGGTTAGCGATGCTTTTGATTATGTTCCTGTCCTATGTGATTCCCCTTTTTCCTTCCGGCGGGATGTTTTCAACTCCACCCCCGGAGGGTTCATGGGCCCGTTTAGTTGATCTGCTCTACCATATGATCCTGCCGGTTTTAACCCTTGTCCTGCTAAGGGCCTGGGGTGGGGCTTATCTGATCAGGAATATTGTGCTGGGGACACTGCAGGAAGACTATATTATGTCGGCCCGGGCCCGAGGCTTACCTGAGCAAAAGGTCTTATACGGACATACCTTGCGCTCAGCCGCTCCACCGATTGCAACGATGGCGGTGATGTCATTGTTAATCTCCTTCAGTGGGGGGTTAATCTTTGAAGGGATCTTCAGTTGGCCGGGGATGGGTAATCTCTTCTGGGTTGCCCTGCAGCAGTATGATATCCCTGTTTTAATGGGCAATCTGGCCGTGACAACCTTGCTCTATATGTCCGGTCTGATTTTTCTTGATCTGATCTATGGATTACTTGACCCCCGGATTAAGGTAGGTGGGAAAGCGTGAATAAAGAGCAGATACCGGTAAAAAGAGATTACAAACCGGGAAAAATAGCGACAGCCCAGCCTTCCCGGTGGCGCGATCTGGGTGTATCGTTACGGGGATTTTGGAAAGAGTTCAGTCAGATTAAATATGGGGTGGCCGGTTTAATCCTCCTGGCAATTTTCTTTTTGATGATCGTATTTGAGCCCTGGCTGATCCCTTTTCCGGAAGCGAGTGAGCGTTGGCGGGATATTAGTTACTGGGACAGCAATCCCCGCAATGCTGCCCCGGGCTGGATTAACTGGTTTGCCAGGCAGAAAGGGGCAACACATCAGTATTTGCGAGACCCTATCCTTGAGGTCGAGGAACAGGCCAGATTTAAAGTTATCAAAGGGACCTTTAGCTATGATTATAGATTTGATCTTCCCCCGACGGGATTAAGCCTGCGTGGGCTGGGCAAAGGGGACCTCAGATTGACCGTTCGTCTTGAACGGCCGGACGGACAAGAGATCGAGCTGTATAAAGACAGTTTGCGCAGGAGGAATGAAGATGAGCTTAAGCTCCCGTTGGGGGGCCTCCAGGCGGCAAGTACGGCTTTTGAATTCGGTCAAAGCTATGACTCGGCTGAAAATGTTAAAAGAGTAAACCGCCATATGATCAGACCTTACAATATTTTCTTTGCCCGGGCCCAAGAAGGGATCCTGCTGAAACCGGAGCCACTGCCAGGGGAGTATAAGATCCATCTGGATGTAGTGGCAATTGGGCAAGATGCCTATATTAAGGACCCTTATCTGATTGTGTCAGGCCGGGTATTCGGTTTGCTCGGTACCGATAACTCCCGACGGGATATCTGGAGCGGGGTTGTGGCCGGGATCAAATGGGCGATGTTTATCGGTTTATTAACCGCCTTTATTTCAGTGGTGATCGGGGTAACCTACGGGGTAACCAGTGCCTATTTTGGCGGCTGGATCGATTCGATGATGATGAGGATCTTTGAGGTATTTGTCAGTATCCCCATTTTGCCGGTACTGATTGTCTTAAGTGCTGTCTTTAAACCGACGATCTGGCTATTGATCTTTATGATGACGGTCTTTTTCTGGACCGGTCCGGTCCGGACGGTCCGGAGTATCGGCATGCAGATCCGGGAAGAGACGTATATTGAGGCAGCTTATGCCCTCAATGCTTCCCATGCCAGGATTATCTTTAAACATATGGTTCCACAGCTAATACCCTATGCCTTTGCAACGATGGCCCTGGCCGTACCGAGGGCAATTATCTTTGAGGCCTCAATCAGTTTACTGGGATTTGGCGATGCTTCGATCGTTACCTGGGGACAGATCCTGCATGATGCAATGAACGGGGGAGCAATTCTCCAGGGACTATGGTGGTGGGTGATACCTCCGGGATTAACGATTGCTTTAATGAGCATGACCTTTGCCTTCATTGGATTTTCAATGGATAAAATACTCAATCCGAAATTGAAAACGAGGTAGATAACTATGGGTAGAATATTAGAGGTGAATAATTTAAAGCTTTATTATTATACAGCAAGAGGCCCGGTCCGTGGGGTAGATGATATCTCTTTCCACCTCAATAAAGGGGAGACCCTCGGTGTTGTCGGCGAGTCCGGTTGTGGGAAAACGACCTTAGGTACGGCCCTGTTAAATATGCCCTCTCCCCCCGGGCGGATTGTGGGCGGGGAGATCGTCTTAGCCGGCAGTGATATCTTACAATTAAATGAAAAACAGATCCGGCAGCAGATTAGATGGGAAAAGATCTCGATGGTTTTTCAGGGGGCAATGAACTGTCTGACCCCTGTTTACACAATTGAAAAACAGATGTTGGAGACACTGCAAGAACACAGGGAGATGGATGAAGCTGCCGCCGGAGAGCGGATCAGGAAATATATTGCTTATGTCGGTCTTTCCGATGATGTATTACGACGCTACCCCCATGAATTATCCGGGGGGATGAAACAACGGATTGTGATTGCCACCGCCCTTTTTCTGGAACCGGAGGTGGTAATCTGTGATGAACCGACGACGGCCCTGGATGTAGTGGTCCAGGCCCAGATTATTAATCTCCTGAAGGAACTAAAAGAGCAATTAGGGCTTTCTTTTATCTTTATTACCCATGACCTGGCTACAGAGGCTGAGGTTGCTGACCGTATCCTGGTGATGTATGCCGGAAAGATCGCTGAGATTGGGACTAATCAACAGATCTACGGCCAGGAGGGACAAATCCATCCCTATACCCGGGGTCTGCTGGGGGCTACCCCTCGTTTGCGTGAGAAAGTAGCAAAATTAGATTTTATTCCAGGAACTCCGCCTAATCTCCTTCATCCGCCTGCCGGATGCAGATTTCATCTGCGCTGTCCGGTGGTAATGGAGAGGTGTTCTGTTGAAGAGCCTCCTTTAAAGGAGATCGAAGCTGAACATAAAATAGCTTGCTGGAGGTGTTTTGATGAGTGAAGTTATCCTGGAAGTAAAGGATCTTAAGAAATGGTTCCCGGTAAGAAGGAGGATCAGCCAATTATTCAAAGGTGAAAAAAGCTGGGTTCGAGCGGTTGACGGGGTCTCTTTTAGTATTAAAAAAGGGGAGATCTTCGGGTTGATCGGTGAATCAGGTTGTGGAAAAACCACTACCGGCAAGTTGCTAATGAAACTGCTGGAAAGCACGGCCGGCCAGATTATTTTTCAGGGGGAAGATGTAACCAATTTAACCCCGGAAGGAATTAGTCGCTATAAACGGGAGATCCAGATGATCTTCCAGGACCCTTATGCCTCGATGAATCCCCGTTTTAAGATCAGGGATGTGCTGCTTGAACCCTTGATTATCCATAAGCTGGGGGCCGGCCTTGAGGAAAGAATCAGCATGGCTACCGAGGTGTTGGAGGAGGTCAAAATGACTCCGCCGATTGAGTTTCTGGATCGCTATCCCCATATGCTCAGTGGGGGACAGCGTCAGCGAGTCGCGACCGCCAGAACCTTAATTCTTTCTCCGACTTTTATTGTGGCTGATGAGCCGGTATCAATGATCGACCTGTCTACCCGGGCTGAGGTTTTACAGATGATGAAAGAGGTCCAGCAAGACCTTAATCTGACCTATTTATATATTACCCATGACCTTTCGACAGCCCGCTATTTCACCGATCGAATTGCCGTGATGTATCTGGGTAAGATTGTGGAGATGGGGAGTGCCGATCAGATTGTTGATAATACCCTCCATCCCTATTCCCGGGCTCTGATTGCAGCGGTCTGTGAACCGGTGACCGGTAAAGTTAATCTGATCAAAGAGGTACCGATTAAAGGAGAGATCCCTTCGGCCGCCAATATACCGGCTGGTTGCCGCTTCCATCCCCGTTGTATTTTTGCTAAACCGGAGTGCTGGGAGCTGGAGGAGCCGGGACTGGAAGAAGCAGAGCCGGGGCATTTAGTGGCCTGTCGGCGTTATCAAGAGATAGTGTAATTCAAAGCACCCACACGGGTGCTTTTTTTGAGGAGACATGTCAGGCGAATTAATATTCAGAAAAATTCTACTATTTAGAAAAATAGTAGAATCAATGCATATTATTAGTTTAAAGTAAATAAACATATATAAGAAAAAGCATTAGTCGGCCATTGGGCAAAACAAATCCTTGGGGTAAATAAAGAAATAGGAGAAAGGGGGGATGAAATTCAGCTTTGGTCGAGATTTTTTAAAGGAAAAAGTAAAATGAGGAGGCTTTACAAATGAGAAAGTTTTTCATCGTCATTTTAGCTGTTATCTTAGTTTTTGGGATGACTAGCTTAGCCGGCGCAGAAAAAATTTTTAAAGTTGGTATTGGTGAAGACCCAACAACCCTTAATATGTGGTCTGCCCTGGGTCCTGGGGAGTCATCGATGTACAACTATGTAGTTCTCAATGATTTATATGATAGTATCTATGGAATATGTTATCCTTCTTATAATTTTGTTCCCAGGCTGGCCCAGGGAGATCCGGGTGAGTTTGTCCAAGAGGGAGAATATTATACCAGTATTGTCCCCCTCAGAAAGGGGATTTTCTGGAGTGATGGTAACGAATTTACTGCTGATGATGTTGTTTTTACCTATCAAACGATGATCGATTTTGATCTGCTGGGTAACTGGTCGGATAAACATCCGGATGTGCTGGTTAAAGTGGAAAAGGTTGATGACTATCAGGTAAAATACTACCTGAAAGATGAACCAGGTCTGGCCGAATGGAACTTCGGTATTTTGCAAGCTACCATTATGCCCAAAGCAAATTGGGAAGGGGTGGTGGAGGAAGCCGTTAAGCAGGATAACCCTACACAGTATCTTTATTCCCATGATGTAAAGGACCTTGTAACCATCAATGGTTTGGATTTTGGCAAGTGGGAAAAGGGGGCCTTTTTCCAGACTGTTGCTGTTAAAGATTTCCGAACAGGTGATGTTACCAGGATTTATGAGAACGGTCGACATGAGATAGAGGGTCTGGATCTTAACTGGTCTGCTTATGGAGAAGCGGGGAGTGAGTTAAAGTACGAAATTGCCGAGGGGCCATTTGTTGATAGTGCAATCTACCGCCTTTACTCCAATCAGGAAGCGATGATTATGGCCCTGAAGAAAGGCGATATTGACTATCTATTGAGTGCTCAAGGTTTAACCAAGGGCTTCCGGCGAGAACTGGAAGGTACTGCCGGGATTGAAGTAGTGACTAACCCGTCAAATGGATTCAGGTATATGTGTTTCAATCGTGCTCGGTACCCCTTTAATATAATGGAATTTAATCAAGCTGTTGCTACCTTGATTGACCGGGATTATGTGATGAACCAGGTTCTACAGGGAGCCGGTGTTCCCCTTGCTACTGCCGTTCCTCCGGGTAATTCCTACTGGTATAACCCCGAGGTTAAGATCTGGGGTGAAGGCTTGACCAGAGCCCAGAGAGTAGATGAAGCGGTTAAATTATTAGCGGGAGCCGGATTTACCTGGGAGGTAAAACCAGCAGTCGACCTGGAAAACGATACATATAACCCCGGTTCCGGTATTGTATTGCCTAATGGTGAAAAGATGCAGACTTTTGAAATTCTAACACCACCTGCCGGTTATGACCCGATGCGGGCGACCTGGGGATTATGGATTCAACTATGGTTGCAGGATATAGGTTTTCCCGTTATTGCCAGACCTACTCAGTTTAATGTTATTCTGGAGAAAGTTAATCAAAGCAAGGATTATGACGCCTATATTCTCGGCTGGGGTCTGGGTGGAAGCTATCCCGATCATTTAGATGCCTTCTTTGCCTCAGATGGGGGACATAATAGAAATGACTTTAAAGACCCGGTATTTGATACAATTATCAAAAGTTTTATGAAGGCAACGGAGATAGAAACTGCTCGGGAACTGGCTTTTGAAGCCCAGGAAAGACTGGCAATTACCCTGCCGTATATTGTTCTGTTCAGCACCCCGATTTATGATGCTTACCGGAAAGATGTCATTGAATTCCCGGCTAAAGAGGTCCTTGATGGTATTCAGGGCTTCTATGGTGTGCCCAGGAGTGTTCAAATTATTAATTAGGTCAATTCAAACGGACATAACGGGATTTTCCCGTTATGTCCGTTAGTTTTCTGCAATAACAATTTTTCTTTCTGAAATGGGGTGAAATAATGGGTGCTTTTTTATTGAAAAGAACCCTTCATATTTTCTTGATCCTTTTTCTTTTTGTCAGTCTAACCTATTTGTTATTTCAGGTAACCCCAGGCAGCGTAGTCGATAAATTCTTAGGTAATCCTAAAATGACTCCGGAGATAATCGCTAAAATCAGGGCGCAGTTTGGCCTGGATGACCCCTGGTATGTTCAGTATTTTAGGTATCTCAAAAATGTCTTTACCGGTCAACTGGGTATTTCTTATAGTCAGTATCCTACTCCGGTTTGGGATATATTAAAGGATCGAATTCCCCGGACTCTGGTTCTTTTTTTGAGCAGCAGAGTAATTTCATTTTATCTCGGTTTTATACTGGGGAAGATTATTGCCTGGAAACGGGGTTCATTGATTGATACCTCTACTACAGCAGTAGGGATCACCTTCTGGACGATGTATTATCCGCTCTTAGCAATCGTTAATATCTGGCTATTTGGTTTTCTGCTGGGATGGTTTCCGATCAACGGATTTACTAATCCCCTGCTCTGGTTAAATGCCCCGGAAGGCTTAACGGTTAATCTAATTTTTGCTTATATGATCTTAACCGGTTTTATCTTTCTCATACTTTGGATGATCGCCTGGCTAATTGCTAAAAAACCCGAACTGTCCGGTAAGACAAAAAAAAGAATTATCTATATATCTCCCTTGATGGTAGTGATTATTGCCGTGCTGGTCTGGGGCTTTTCCGGCTACGGAAAGTATGCCTGGGATATTATCTATCATATGATCCTGCCGATTTTTACCCTGGCTTTAATCAGCTTTGGAGGGACGATGTTGCTGACCCGGGATTCAATGATGGAAACAATTCAGGAGGATTATGTAATGGCGGCCCGGGCCAAGGGGTTACCCCCGAAACTGATCCGGGATAAATATGCGGCCAGGACAGCTCTTTTGCCTGTTGTAACCAGTTTAACCCTCAGTTTAGGTTTTGTCTTATCCGGCGGAGTTATTACCGAATCTCTTTTTTCCTGGCCAGGTCTGGGTAGAACTCTGCTCGATGCCGCCTTAATGCAGGATGTACCCCTGGCGATCGGGGCTTTTGCCTTTACCGGGGTTTTTGTTTTAATTGCCCATCTGGTAGTTGACATACTTTATGCCGTCCTGGATCCCAGAATATCAATTGAGACGATTTAATAGAAGTAAGGGGTGATCATATGTTGGTAAAAAATTCTATTCCATCTGGGTCCGACGCAAAGATCATAAGTGAATCGCTCTGGCGGATTCGGCTTAATTTGTTGCAGCAGGCCTGGAAGAATAACTGGCAGATATTTACAGAAAAAAAGATTGGCTTGGTCGGGCTCTGGATCATTGGTTTTTTTATACTACTGGCGATTAGCCATCCGATCTTGATGGCCTACTGGTCCAGTCAAGAGTTACCGCCGGAAGCGATGATGGGCCACAATAAAAGTCTGGCTGATGTATATGACCCGATTCGCGGGTTGGATTTGCGGCCCGGTAAAGATATGATGCCGCTCAGCCATCCGGCTGCTCCGTCCTGGCGGCATCCTTTTGGTACTGACCCGATGGGGAGAGATGTTTTAAGTCAAATCATGTATAGTGCCCGCATTGAGTTCCTTTTTGGGGTTTTTTCGGCCCTATTGAGTGTTTTTCTGGCTACTCTGGTCGGGGCTGTTTCGGCCTATTTTGGCGGAAAAATTGATGCTTTTTTTATGAGGCTGGCTGACCTGGTTTTGACCCTACCCTTTTTACCGTTTTTAATTTTTTTGTCGTCATTGCTCACCCTCGATCTCTTTAAATTAGGATTAGTCCTGGGGTTACTGGGCGGTTTTGGTGGTAGAACAATTGTTTTAAAGTCTCAGGCACTATCAATTAAGGTCAGACCATATATAGAAGCGGCTAAAATAGCCGGAGGAAGCCACTGGCATATAATTTTCCGTCATATTATCCCCAATATCTTACCCCTCTCCTTTTTTTATTTGATGTTAGGAGTCACCAGTGCAGTTATGTCAGAAGCTACCTTATCATTTCTGGGTTTGCTCCAGGCTCCAATCAGCTGGGGATTAATTATGAATTTTGCCCGTAGCTTTGGCTACTCCTTTTATGAAGCTTGGTGGCTATATTTGATTCCAGGAGTAACGATTACCCTTTTTTGTGGGTCATTTTATTTAGTGGGCCGCGGCTTGGATACGCTGGTTAACCCTAAGCTAAGGAAGAGGTGAGCAGTAAATGGCCGAGACTATCTTAGAGATCGACAATCTGTCCTTGCGCTATAAAACGAAAAAGGGCGATGTTAAAGCCTTAAATCGAGTTAGTTTTCAACTGGAAAAAGGGCTAGCGCTGGGACTTGTTGGGGAATCGGGCTGTGGGAAGACTACCCTTGCCAACGCGATCCTCAGGCTGTTACCCGATAATGCCGAAATAACCGGCGGGCATATTTATTTTGATAAAGAAGACCTTTTATTATTGGCGGAGCAAGAACTAAGGGAATACCGTTGGAAAAAAATCAGTATGATCTTTCAAGCAGCGATGAATGCGCTGGCTCCTGTCTACCGGGTCGGGGACCAGATCATTGAAGCGATCCAGAATCATGCCCCGGAATTTACTTATAGTGCGGCCAAAGAACGGGTGCAAAGACTTTTTGAATTGGTCGGGTTGGACTGTTCAAGAATTGACCATTATCCCCATCAATATAGCGGGGGAATGAAGCAGCGGGCAATTATTGCGATGGCTCTGGCCTGTGACCCCGATTTAATTATCGCCGATGAACCGACCACCGCCCTGGATGTAATTGTACAGGACCGGATTCTCAAGAGGCTTAACCGGGTTAGGGAGGAGTTGGGCATGACGATGATTTATATTTCCCATGATATAGCGGTAATTGCTGAGCTTAGTAAAGTAATGGGGGTAATGTATGCCGGGGAATTAGTAGAATTTGGTTCAACATTATCCCTTTTTAAGCAGGCGATTCACCCGTATACAGCAGGATTAATGAATTCTTTCCCCAGTATTAAAGGAGCAAAGAATCAATTATCTATTATCCCCGGTGAACCACCTAACTTGTTGAACCCGCCTGCCGGCTGTAAGTTTCATCCCCGCTGTCAATATGTCACTGCCCAGTGTCGGCAAGTGAGACCGCCACTCTATCGGAGTCCGACTGAGCAACAACATTTTGCCCTTTGCTGGCATCCCCTCGGTGCTAACGGAAAGGAGAACGACCATGAATGAACCTTTATTAGAAGTAAATGGTTTGGAAAAATACTTTTCAATAAAATCGGGATTTTTCCGCAGAGAGCTCAAGTATCTACAAGCTGTTGATGGTATTTCTTTTAAAATTAAACGAGGTCAAATGTTTGGTCTGGTTGGTGAGTCCGGGTGTGGTAAAACAACAACAGGTCGTCTCCTGGTTAAATCAATTGCTCCTACGGCGGGGGAGATTGTTTTTAATGGGAAGAGTATAATTGAACTGGATGATGACGAGGTAAGGGATTTCCGGCAGTCGGTCCAGATGATTTTTCAGGACCCATATCAGTCTTTAAATCCGCGCATGACTATTTTTGATATTATTGCCGAACCGCTTAAAATACATAAAATTGGGGCATTTAATCAGCGCGAGGAGCTGGTGGCAGGAATAATGGAAAAGGTGGGATTAAGTCCTGCTGCCAGTTTTATCTTCAGGTATCCCCACGAACTTTCCGGGGGGCAGCGCCAGCGGGTAGCGATTGCCAGAGCAATGGTGATTAAGCCTGATTTTATAGTGGCTGACGAACCAACCTCAATGCTTGATGTTTCGATTAGAACACAAGTGATCGAATTAATGAAAAAACTACAGGAAGAGTCCCGGGTAAGTTATCTTTATATTACTCATGACCTGGCAGTAGCCCGTTATCTTTGTACGGAGATCGCCGTGATGTACTTAGGGAAGATTGTTGAGAGCGGAGAGATAGAGAAAGTAACTCAAAATCCGGCCCATCCCTACACACAGGCCTTAATCTCCGCCGTGCCGATACCGGACCCTTCCTATCAACGGGAGAGTATTGCCATTATCGGTGGGGTTAGTAAACCAATTGACCTACTCCCCAGATGCCGCTTTTATGATCGTTGTTATGAGAGGGATCAGCACTGCCAAAGCCAGGCAATGCCTGACCTGCACGAGATTGAGGAGCAACATTTTGTAGCCTGTTATCAGCGGTGAAAGTAAGGCTGTTCATAGTGTTTCAGATGTGTTAATGGTAACTCTGGTATTGGTTATATAATCATGAAGCCCCTTAACACCTTTATTTGACATAAGAATGACAATAAATAAAAGCATGATAAAATTAGGGATATAAAGAAGAAAACTATTTTTAGGTTCTTTTATACTCCACCAGGGCTCTGGAATTAAAATAATTATGTGGGTTAACTCCCAAGGCAATAGTCTGATAAATGTTCTGATAAATGCTTGTTTAATGCTTATGTTACAACCTTCTTCATTGGTTACAACCAGTTTGAGTATCCTTTTTCCAATAGTTTGTTGTTTTAAATGCTCAAATAAAATAAAGTAAATCCAAACGGGTATAGATATTGTAAATATTACCCATAGTCCAATTTCTATTCCAGTATTAAACTTGGAAAAGGGAAAACCTGATGTTATAACGTAAATAATCCATTGAGGTGTAGTGAGACAAATTGCAAGTATTACAAAATCCAACCAATAAGCAAAAAGCCTTTTTAATGCTAAAATCATTATTACATCCCCTATTTTATTTTACATTATGAACATTGATAAGTCAAAATCCTGAAGGATCGATCAGAGATTCCGTTTGCGGAATCTCTTTAGTGGACTATTTGACAATTAATAATATTTCTGTTATCCTTAAATTATTAAAAATACAATTACCTGGGAAAAAGTTCAAGGAGGATGAAATGCGCCACATTCTTGACCGGAGCGAGTAAAACAAAATATTGTTTAAAATAGCGGGGGATAGATCTGCCCTATTTTAGACTTTTTCGGTTAAGAACACATGAGCATTCTT
Source organism: Halanaerobiales bacterium (assembly GCA_022360715.1). Lineage (GTDB taxonomy): Bacteria > Bacillota > Halanaerobiia > Halanaerobiales > DTU029 > JAKSCG01. The sequence continues at coordinate 25,295 of JAKSCG010000122.1, read as the reverse complement.
CTGTTAATTAAATCATTTTATAATATTAAATGTCATGTTTTCAGCATGGCATTTTATTGTTGCTTTTTATGGCTGTGGAGAACGTTGTTCTGCACAGCCTTTTTTATTTTAATCCAATTAAAGTTAGAAGGTGATTCCGATGTTATTATTAAGTTGCCGGGGACTAAAAAAGGAACTGGCCGAGAAGGTAGTTTTAAAAGATGTTAACCTGGATATTGCTGCCGGGAATCGCATCGGGCTAATCGGACGAAATGGTGCCGGTAAAACAACCCTGGCCAATATTTTAGCCGGTCAAGAGCAAGCAGAGCAAGGAACTTTGCTCAGGCATCAGGAAAATATGCGGATTGGGTATCTTTTGCAGACAACTGCTTATACGGAAAACCATGCTAATCCAACCGGGATCGATAACGATCAACTGGGGACTCTGATCAGGGTCGGTTCTGAACTGGGATTGGCTAATATCGGGGGGTGGTCTGAAGAACACCTGAAGGCTTCCAGTGGGGGGGAGCGGGTTAAACTGGCTCTGGCCAAGATCTGGATTAGTAATCCGGAGTTGCTCATTCTGGATGAGCCGACCAATAATCTGGATTTGAGGGGTTTACAGTGGTTAATTGAACAGTTGCGAGCTTTTCGCGGGGCAGTTTTAATGATCTCCCATGACCGTTATTTTTTGGACCAGACCGTTGACCGGATCATCGAACTGGAGCAGGGGGTTACCCAGGTGTATCACGGCAATTATTCTTTTTACCGTCGAGAAAAAGAGCGGTTTTACCAAAGCCAGTTGCACCGGTTTCAGGTTGAGAAAAAGGAACAGGAAAAATTACGGAGCCAGATTAATCGTCTTGATAACTGGTCTGGTAAAGCCCACGCTCAATCCAGGAAGATGGCCCAGAAAAACAGTACCAGAAAAGAGTTTTACCGGACTAAAGCCAAAAAGCTCGATAAACAGGTCAAAGCCAAGATAAAAAGAATGGAGAAGCAAAAAAAGGACGGTATAAAGAGACCGGCGGACGAGCAGCAAATCTCCTTTCAGCTAAAAATTCCGGAAAGACATGGGAAGAAAGTGATTGAGGTTACCGGGATTGAGAAGTCATTTGACCGGCAGTCTTTATTTAAAGAGAGTTCTTTTTATATCCAACACCATGAGCGGGTAGCCCTGCTGGGTGAAAACGGCTGTGGGAAAACAACCCTGCTTAAAATTATCCTGGGGGAAGAAAGAGCTGATTACGGGCAAGTCTGGCTCAGCCCGACCATTAAGCTCGGGTATTTGAGTCAGGATATGCGAGAGCTGGATTTAAGTGAAAATGTGCTGGCTACCCTGGGCGGAGACCGTTTTTATAATAGTGAGACCCGCTCATTGTTGGTCAAGTTGGGGATTGAACAAGCTAAATTAAAGCGGCCGCTGGCCGAGTTAAGCCTGGGGGAGAGAGCCAGGCTCCAACTGGCCCGACTTATTTTACAGCAATGTAACTGCTTAATCCTTGATGAACCAACCAATAACCTGGATTTGCCCAGCCGGGAGGAACTGGAAAAGGCCCTCCTGGATTACCCCGGGACATTGATTATTGTTTCCCATGACCGCTATTTGCTGGAAAAATTAGCTGATAGGCTGATTGTTTTTGCTGAGGGGAGAGTCAAGAGACTGGAGCAAGGTTACCGGGATTACCGGAATAGGTTCGACTGTGAGCAATCAGCCCGGAAAAGGCGTGATGAAAAGATGAGAATGGAAAACCGTTTAAGTCAGATTATCAGCCAATTATCCCTTTATTCCCCCACTGATCCGGAATATCAGGAGTTAGATCGGGAATATCAAGAGCTGATCGCCAGAAAGAAGCTGGAATAAGCAGGTATGTTAAACCTGCTTATTCGGTTAATTAGTATTTATTAACCGCTAGTTCAATGATCTTGAGTACAACCTCTACGGCCTTTTCCATTGCCATCGTAGGAATATACTCGAATTTACCGTGGTAGTTGTGCCCTCCGGTAAAGAGATTGGGGGTAGGTAGTCCCATGTAGGAGAATCTGGCTCCGTCGGTCCCGCCCCGGATCGGGTTAATCAGTGGTTTGATCCCCACATCTTTCATCGCTTCTTCGGCAATCGCAATAATTTCCTGATTTTTTTCAATGATCTCTTTCATATTGTAATATTGATCCTTGAGTTGCAAAACCGCACTTCCCTGACCATATTTATCGTTTAATTGCTCGACAATTCCCTGGATCACAGCTTTCCTGGTGCTAAAACCGGACCGCTCAAAATCCCTGATAATATAATTGAGTCGGGTTTGCTCGACATTTCCCTGCATCTTAACGAGGTGATAAAAGCCCTGATAACCTTCGGTATGAGCAGGAGTTTCTTCCTCCGGCAGCATGCCGATTAATTCGGCGGCGATCAACTGGGAGTTTATCATTTTTCCCTTGGCGGTGCCGGGATGAACACTGATCCCATTGATAGTAATTTTGGCGGCAGCTGCATTAAAGTTTTCATATTCCAGTTCACCCAGGGGACCTCCATCCAGGGTGTAAGCAAGATCGGCCCCAAATTGCTCAATATCAAAGTGGTCAGCACCCCGGCCGATTTCCTCGTCCGGAGTAAACCCGATTCTGATCTTGCCGTGGGGGAGAGCGGGGTTTTTGATTAAATATTCGACCGCGGTTACTATTTCGGCAATCCCGGCTTTATCATCGGCCCCGAGCAAGGTGGTTCCGTCGGTGGTAATCAGGTCCTGACCGACGTAGGCCTTCAGAGAAGGGAAATAACCCGGGGAAAGAACAATATTTTTTTCCTGGTTAAGGACAATATCCCCGCCGTCATAGTTTGTCACAATGCAGGGTCGGACATTGCTCCCGGGCATATCGGGACTGGTATCGATATGGGCTACAAAGCCGAGTACCGGTATTTCTTTTTCGATATTGGCGGGTAAAGTAGCCATTACATAGGCATTTTGATCAACTGTGACCTCCTTTAAACCGATATCTTTTAATTCTTGACCGAGTTGGCGGGCAAAGGCTAACTGGCCCGGGGTACTGGGGATAGTGTTCGATTCTTCATTTGATTCGGTATCGATTTGAACATAACGTAGGAATCGTTCAATTACTCTTGACATAAAAATACCTCCCGTAAAGATGACTTTTATTTTACTTCACCATTTATATTATATTTCCTTTTTTTAAAGATAGAAATAGTCAGCTTAAAGATTATCGCTAAGAGTCAGTCTTTTTTTTGTCGGAGTCAGGCCTTTTTTCCCGGAACAGTTCTTCCGATACCTCCAGCTCAGCCCTTGCTCGGTTTGTGGTTATCCTTTTTTTGCTGAGGGGCTTTAGTGTTTTTAAATAATATGTGCTCAGAAAGAAAACAACCAGTAATATACCGGCAATTAAGCCGGAACCCTGGCCCGGTACCAGCGGCATACTACCGATAATCAGTATCAGGACAGCCAGAGTTAGCCAGGAGGTATAGGGATAACCGGGAAAGCGGCATTTGCCGGCCGGTGGACAGCCCTTTATTTTGCGAAACTTGTAATGGGTAGCCATAATCACCACATAGACAAACAGCAGAGAAAATCCACCGGAACTAACCAGGAAGAGATAGACCTGGCGGGGAAGGATAAAGCCCAGGGCCAGAGCAGCCAACATGGCTGCACCGGAGAAAATAATCCCCCGATAAGGGATATCTCCTTTATCTTTAATCCAGGAGGGGGCATGACCTTCATTGGCTAGCGATTGGACCATCCTTGCAATACCAAAGGTAGCAGCTAACATTGTTGATATAATTGCGGTGATCAAGACAATAGTAATAACCCCTCCGGCCCAGTCCAGCCCGTTTCTGTCCAGTGCTACGACGAGCGGACTGCTATCTTCAGACAGGATTTGGGTGGGGACCAGTGGTAGGATTAAGAGAATAGTCAACAGATAAAGTCCAACCAGTCCGATTACTGTAAAGGTAATAGCCCTGGGAATTGTCCGGTGGGGATGAACGGCTTCGGAGGAGGCCAGGCCAATTACCTCAAAACCGGCGTAGGTAAAGATTACGATCAGCATACTGCCGGCTATTCCGGCCAAACCAGCCGGGAAAAAAGGTTGCTCCCGAACTGCCCCGAGTCCGATCAACGGGCGACCGGGGATCAGCCCGGCTATCAGAATAAAGGCCAGGATAATAAAACCGGCTAAAGCGATTAACTTAATGGCGGCCAGACCACTCTCCAGTTTGCTTAATTTATCAATACCCCACAGATTAACGACAGTTACCGCTATGATGACCAAAGAGCCTAGCACCGGTAAAGAAAGGTTGGGTAGCCAGTTTTTAATAAAGATGGAGACGGCAATTGCTTCACTGGACATGGCCAGGACTAATCCCGTCCAGTAAACCCAGCCGACGGTAAAACCGGCTACCGGTCCGTACATCTCTTCACAATAGCTGCGGAAAGAACCGGGGGCTTGGTCGGCTACCGCCATTTCCGAAAGGGCAAAAAGGATTAAGTAGACCAGAATTCCTCCCAGGATATAGGAGATAATTACTGCCGGACCGGCCGCTTTGATCGCAATTGCTGATGCCAGAAAAAAGGAACCCCCAATAACCGTACCCAAGGCCAGCATAGTTAGCTGCCAGGCCAATAAACCCTTTTCTTTAGAAGACATTAAAATACCCCTTTCCGCTAAGATTCGATCATAGTGGCAATGGTCTTGATTATTATTTGCTTTAACCCTTAGATTTATCCGACAACTAATTGCCGCGGGGGGTGGGATTAAAAACGCGGTGACAGTTGGTATTTTTTGTCAGAAAGTTAAGGTATTTTTTTTAATCTATCGCCTACAATAAGGAGAGAAAGGGGTGATATTCTTTGCCGCACATCAGCAATATTGAATTGGAGAATCTAAGACATTTAATTGGAAGCGAGCAATTAGAAGCCAATAAAGCCAGGGTATTTGCCGGACAGGTGAATGACCCGCAATTACGGGCTTTTCTGGAAAAAAAAGCCCGGGGTGCTGACCAGAATGTGCAGAAATTAGGTCAGTTTATCGGTCTGTAAAAAGGATACTAACATATTTTTTTAAAGGAGGAAACAATAATGTTGAATGATCAACAAATTGCCGTGGGTTGTCTCATGTCTGCTAAAACCGATGTTGTGGCCTTAACGCAAGCAGCCCTGGAGTGCAGTAATCAAAATCTACGTCAGACTTTGCTTCAGATGCGGAATCAAGCTGAACAAGATCAACAGGAAATATATCATATCAGTGAAAGAACTGGTGGGTATTTAGCTTCCGCACCGGCTGATCACCAGTTAATTAATCGAGTAAGTAATTTCTATCAACAGATGGGAAACCAGGTTTTCCATCAGGTCAATCAGCCATTTGAGCAGCCGGTAGCACATTATGCCAGGTATTAAGGTGCTCCTAGACGTAGTGTAATATAAAGATTTACCGAGGGCGGGTACGCAGTTTTTTTAAGCTGGTACCCGTTATTTTTTTAACAAAGCCAGGCAGGGATTAAGGGTTTAATCTGGAATTAAATAAGGAAAACGAGCAAAAATAGCTGGATAAGGGGTTGTTCAAGATGAAAAAAGAAGTTATAACAGTTATTCCACTGGAAAGAGTTAAGGGTGGATTAGAGATCGAAATCAAGAATAATAATCTAGTAATTTCGGCTAAAGTTAATGAGCTTGAAGAGGAAATTGTCAGCAAAGCCAGTCAAATCAAGGTATTTTTGACTGATAGTGATGGGGTATTAACTGATGGTGGCATGTTTTATTCAGAACAGGGAGATGAGTTAAAAAAGTTCAATACCAAAGACGGAATGGGTATGCATATGCTCAAAAAGCGGGGGATTATTGTTGGGATTATCACCGGCGAGGATCGGCAACTGGTTAAAAATAGAGCAGAGAAGATGGGTGTAGATGAACTACATATGGGTATACTGAATAAAATGGAGATTTTGGAGAGGATTAAGGAAAAATACGGGGTAAGTGCCGAGCAAATCTGCTTTGTCGGGGATGATATCAATGATCTGGAGGTTATTAAGGCAGTGGGCCTGGGCTGTAGTGTGGCCGACGGCATGGAAATAGTAAAAAGTAATGCCGATTATATTACGGACCGCAAAGGTGGAGCCGGGGCAGTAAGGGAAGTGGCAGAGTTAGTCTTACAGGCCAAGCAAGCGTTAAATTAGGGGGATTACTGATGCGCAGAGGCTTTACTCCGCCGGTCGCTTTTTCTCATTTACTATTAACAGAACACATTGGAGCAGGGGCACTGGTTGTTGATGCTACGGCCGGGAACGGTTTTGATACCCTTTTTCTGGCTGAGTTGATTGGGGAGACCGGACAGGTGATTGCTTTTGATCGGCAAAAAGTAGCAATTGAAACGACCAAGGCCCGACTTGAGAAATGTCGCCTGTTAAACAGGGTTAAGCTAATCCATGACGACCATCAAAAAATACGGGATTATATTAGCAAGCCAATTGACGGTATTGTCTTCAACCTGGGGTATCTACCCGGGGGTGATCAGGGGATTATTACCACCGGTCCATCGACACTTAAAGCCGTTGTTGCCGGTCTGCAACTGTTAAAAAGTGGTGGATTAATGGTGATAGTTGCCTATGCCGGGCACCCCGGAGGCAAGGAAGAGCTAACTACCCTGCTCGGGTTTTTACAGGGACTTGATGGAAAACTATTTAATGTGCTCCATTATCATTTTCTCAATCAACAGAAAACACCACCCCAGGTATTGGCGGTTAAAAAGAGGGTAGGGGGATAGATGGACCGTTATTATCGTTATTCCAGTTACTTAAAAGAAAGATATGGGGGTAAAACCTATAAATTGCCAATTAATTTGCCGTTAAGTTGTCCCAATCGGGACGGTTTGTTGGGCCAAACCGGCTGTGCTTTTTGCGGGGAAAAGGCGGCGGGTTTTGAAAGTTTACCGTCCACTTTTTCGGTGCGGAAACAGTTAGCAAAAAACAAAGAATATATCGGCCAAAAATATCGAGCGGAACATTATATTGCCTATTTCCAGAACTATACAAATACCTATCTCCCTTTGGGGAAATTAATTGACTATGTCGAAGCGGCCCTTGCTCTTGATGATCTGGTCGAGATAGCTATTTCAACCCGCCCGGATTGTATCAATGAGGAGTATGTTAGTCGTCTCTTGTCAGTAATTAAAGCGCGGAAGCCGCAGGTGAATTTGAGTTTTGAACTGGGCTTGCAGACAGTTAATTATCATACTTTACTGGAGATCAACCGCGGACACACTTTAGCTGAGTTTATTGATGCGGTGCTAACGATCAAGGCATATCAAGCTGAACTGGGGGTTCATCTTATTTTAAACCTCCCCGGTGATACCCTGATCGATGTTCAGGAAAACGCTAAAATCCTTTCCGCTCTAAAGATTGATCATGTGAAATTACATGCCCTTTATATCAGGGAAGGGACCCGGCTGGGTGAGGATTATCAAAGGGGTGAATTAAGGATGATCTCCCTGGCGGATTATATCGAGCGGGTGATCACCTTTTTGGAATACCTGGCACCGACAATTGCGGTACAACGTTTACTGGGTAGGGCCCCGGAAGAGGGGACCCTCTTTGCCAACTGGGATCACAGCTGGTGGAAGATCCATCAACTGATTATCCGGGAGATGGAAGAAAGAGCGACAAGACAGGGAAAAAAATATAATTATCTGGGAGGTAAAGCCTTGCAACAATTTTCTTAGATTTGGCAGGAATTAACCGGGCTTTGTCTAATATATGTTAAAGGAAAAGAAAAAAGAAGGGGAGGGGAATTAGTTGCAGGTAAAAATATCGGGATACTTGCTTAAACAAAAACCATTAATTAAAGAATTGGTGACTAAGCTAACAGAGAAGTACGGTTATGTCTCGGTGCTGGGAACTGATACTTCCGGGAAAAGTTATAAAGTACAACGGACCGGGATTGAAGTTAATGATTCCCGTTGGGTGGAAAGGGGTTTTGTCGTCCGGGTACATAATGGGATTAATTATTCCGAATATTCCTTTAACCAGCTTGAGCGGGAACAGCTGGACCAATTAATCACCGAAATTGAGCGAGTTGTGCAAACTGACGTAAAAACACTCCAGGCGGCACAGATCGAGTTTAATCAATATCCGGTCATCGCGGAAGAAGCAATCAGCGATAGTTTTTACGGAGAGATTGAGGTTTTACCGGATGAACTCAGTCCCCAGGCTAAGATTGAACGGATGTCGGCGCTCAAAGAGCAGGCTTTTGCTTATTCCGATCGGTTAATTGACTTTCGGGTGATGCTGGAAGAAGTACATATTTCTAAAATTTTTATTTCTGTTAATAAAGACCTGGAACAATCCTATATCTGGAGTCAGGCTAATCTGGTACCGATTGTACGGCGGGATCAGCAGACCAAGTATTATTTTGAGGGTTTTTCCGGACTTAAGGGCTCAGAAATTTTGACTGAACTGGCCGAGGGTTATCAGGAAATAATCGATAAAGCAGTCAGTTTACTCGATGCTGAAAGGGTCGAAGCAGGGATCTATGATGTGATCTGTTCACCGGATGTGGCCGGTTTAATTGCCCATGAAGCGTTTGGTCATGGTGTAGAGATGGATATGTTTGTTAAGAACCGGGCTAAAGCTGTAGAATATCTGGGTAAACCGATTGCCTCGAAACTGGTGACAATGCATGATGGGGCTGCTACCGTTAAACATGTATCTTCATACCTTTTTGATGATGAGGGAACCCTGGCTGGTGATACAGTAGTGATCGAACAGGGTATCCTCAAGAGCGGAATATCGGATCTGCTGTCAGCCCTATATCTAGGTACTACACCGACCGGTAACGGTAAACGGCAATCTTTTGAAAGAAAGAGTTATGCCCGGATGACCAACACCATTTTTGCTCCCGGGACCGATCGCTTAGAGGATATGATCGCCTCGCTCAAATATGGATATCTGCTGGAGGGGATGATGAGTGGGATGGAAGATCCCAAAAACTGGGGAATTCAGTGCATGCTGATGATCGGGAAAGAGATCAGGGATGGGGAGTTTACCGGTAAAATTATCTCACCGGTAATTATGACCGGTTATGTTCCTGATTTACTGAAATCGATTAGCATGGTCTCCGATCAGCTCGAACTATTCGGCAGTGGGGCCTGTGGTAAGGGATATAAGGAATTTGTCAAGGTCTCTGACGGCGGACCTTATCTTAAAACAAAAGCGAGGTTGGGATAATATGATCGAGCGCATTAAGGATATATTAAATGAGATGCCGGGACTCGCCGGGTGGAAAATTATCCGGCAGTGGGTTGAATCGAGTGAACTATTTTTTGTGGGGCAACGGCTCGATATGAACCGGGGCAAAAAGGTCGAGCACTATCAGGTCACTGTTTATAAAGATTTTAAAGCAGACGGGAAAAAATATAGAGGTTCTTCTACTACCAGTATCCACCCGACGATGCTTAGTGATGAAATAAAAAGAGCGATCGGGGCCGCCAGCTTGGCCGCTACTTATGTTAAAAATGAATACTATCCCCTGGTCAAACCGTCAGTCCTGGACCAGCCTTCGTTAAGGAGCGGATTTAGCACAGATTCCCGCTCAGCCTGGTTGCCCAAATTAAGTGAAGCACTCTACCGGGCGGATCGTTATCAGCAGGGCCGGATTAATTCCGCCGAATTGTTTTTAAGCCAAATAAAGAAAAGGCTCGTTAATTCGGCCGGGGTGGATGTAGAATATGAAAAATATCGCGGGGAGCTGGAATTTATCACTAACTGGCAGGAAGAAGGGGAAGAGGTAGAACTCTATAAAAAACTGGATTTTTCCGACTTTCAGCCAGCCCTGCTTACCAGTGAGACGGAGAAGATGCTGGAGATGAGCAGAGAAAAGGCCCGGGCTGTTCCTACCCCTATTTTGAATAACTGTCCGGTCATCTTAACCGGCGATTCGGTCGAAGAGTTCTTTAATTACTACCTGGTCCAGTCAGCAGCCCAGTATGTTTATGAAAGGATATCGACTGCTAAAATAGGGGAGAATATTCAAGGGAGTAAAGTTAAGGGTGATTTAATAAGTCTAAAACTCGATCCCTTTATTGACGGCTCAACAGAATCAGCCCCCTACGATCAACAAGGATTTCCCCTCCGGCCGACTACCGTCTTTGAGAAGGGGGTCTTGCAACGATATTGGGGAAATCAGCGTTTTTGCCATTATCTGGGGGCAGAGACTACCGGTGAAATCAACAATGTGGTAATTGAGGGGGGGACTTATCCGGTGTCAACTCTGAAAAAAGAGCCCTATTTAGAGCTGCTGGCTTTTTCCGATTTCCATATGGACCCGCTGATCGGGGATTTTGCCGGTGAGATTCGCCTCGGTCGTTATTATGACGGAGAAAAAACCGTAGCGGTAACCGGTGGTTCGATTTCCGGCAATATAAAGGAGGTCCAGGAGTGCATGTATCTTTCCAAAGAGGTCAAACAGAATAATAACTATATTGGACCGGAATCGCTTAAACTGAGCAATGTTAGTATCGCCGGCAACTAGAACGGTTATAACCCCGGATAACCGGGGTTTTTTTAGGTTGAGTCATTAAAACCGGAAGTGCTAACGGCATCTTTACCGAGCCCAGCTTTTAGAGGAGGAGCGGCTTTGCAATTAACTTTACCGAAAAAGTATACAAGTAAAATTGTCCAAGCGATCGGTGAATTTAACCTGATTGCCGAGGGCGACCACATTCTGGTCGGCCTTTCCGGTGGAAAGGATAGTTCTTTTTTATTGTATGCCCTGGCTGTCTTAAAAAAACACCTGGCCCTTAATTTTACCATCAGTGCCTTAACGATTGACCTGGGTTTTGCCGGAACAGATTATTCACAACTACAGGCATACTGCCGACAACTTGGTATACCTTATCATATTGAAAAAACTCAAATTGCTGAATATATCTTAAGTGAGCAGAATGATAACCCCTGTGCTAAGTGTGCCCTTTTCCGGAAAGGGGCGATGGTCGAATATATGAAAAAAGCGGGTTGGAAAAAGATTGCCTATGGCCATCACTATGATGATGCTGTCGTGACTTATTTAATGAGTATAATATATTCCGGTCAGTTGGTTACCTTTCAACCGAAACAATACCTTTCTCAAAACGATATCTATATTATTAGACCGCTGGTTTATTTGCGTGAGCATTTGCTCGGGGAAAGCAGCGATTTAATTGATTTCCAACCAATGCTTAGTCCTTGTCCCTATGATCAAAAGAGCAAACGGACCGAGATCAAACAATACCTCCAGGGGTTTACTGCTCAGAAGCAGGTCTTTTATAATCTGGCTGCTGCTATGCGTCAGGGGGTTACAATTGATCTCTGGCCGGAGGAAGTGCCCCACCGGGAATTGGCCCAAAAGATAAAGAAGTTATGGTCGGAAAGGAGCTAGCATAATGACCAGGATTTTGCTGGTAGATGATCAAGTGAAATTATTGAAAATAATTAAGGCCTATCTGGAAAATGAGGGTTACCTGGTCGAGACAGCCCAGGACGGCCGGGAGGCTTTGGACTTGATTAAGGAGTTTAATCCACAACTGCTGGTACTTGACCTGATGCTTCCGGAAATTAGTGGGATCGAGGTTTGTCAAAAAATCCGACAGTCCTCGGATCTCCCTATTTTAATGCTTACGGCTAAAAGTGCTGAGGATGATAAGCTGCAAGGTTTTGAGTATGGGGCTGATGATTATCTGGTTAAACCCTTTAGTCTACACGAATTACTGGCCCGGATTAAGGCGATTCTTCGACGTAGTAATTATACTGCCGCTAAAGCCGAATTAATGACCTATCAGCAGGGAAGGATGATCATTTATCCCGGACAGATGAAGGTTGAGGTGGAGGGAGAGGATGTTCTTTTAACCAGGACTGAGTTCGATATTTTGCTCACCCTGGCCCGGAATCCAGGACAGGTTCTTTCCCGGGATCAGCTGGCAGAAAAGGTGATGGGTCTGGAGTTTAAAGGATTTGACCGGACAATAGATGCCCATATCAAAAATATCCGAAAAAAAATCGGTTTAAAACGAAATCAGTTAATCTACACTATTTACGGTGCTGGTTATAAATTTGCAGGTGAATAAAATGAGTAAAATCAGTTTTAAAATTTTTATCGTAATTCTTCTGGTGGCATTCGGCGGATTAATCTTTACCAGTATTTATAGCAATTACAATATTAAAAGCAATTTTCGGGACTATCTTTACCGGGAACAGCGGGAAAAGGTCTTGGCTCTGGTCGAGGTCCTGGAAGAAGAGTTAGCAGAAGGGATTAGTCCCTTACTGATCAGAACGATAATCCTCGATTTTATCAGGGTTAACCAACTCCTGCTCCGTCTGGAAGACCTGCGGGGAAATATAATCTTTGATTTTCAGGATGGGATGAAACGCGGAATGATGCGTAGTAACATCTTTAATCAATGGCTCAATAACCGTTATCGTTTTAATGCTGAAACCTTCTTTTTAAAGCGTGGCGATCAAAAGATTGCTAAAATTGTCTGGTATCGTAGCAACTTGGAGAAATTTCCGAGTGAAGGTCAATATTTTACCGAGCGAGTAAACAGGGGTATTCTGCTGGCCGCTTTACTGGTCGGGATTACAACCATTGTAACCAGCCTTATTTTCTCCAGGTTGTTGACCAGACCACTACTAAAAATGAACAGGTTGGCCGGTAAAGTGGCGGCCGGCGACTTCAAGCATGTATTATCAGTAAAAGGAGAGGACGAAGTAGCGGCTCTGGCCAGGTCTTTTAATGAAATGGTTGACAAGTTGCGGTACCTGGAAAAGATCAGGAAAGAATCGAGTTCTGACCTGGCTCATGAATTAAGGACACCACTGGCCACGCTCAGCAGTTATCTGGAAGGGATCAAAGATGGATTGGTCCAGCCTGACCAGCTGACCATTGCCGAGATGGAGGAAGAGATTAAGCGGCTGGTCCGTCTGGTTAATCGTCTGGGCGAACTGGCTGAGGCTGAAAAAAAACAGCTTTATCGAAAAAAGGAACAAGTTAATATCTCCGAGGTTCTAAGAAAAGCGGTCACCCGCTTCCAGCCGATGAGCAGTGAGCAGGGGATCAAAATAGTTCAGGATATCCCGGCCCAGAGTTCTTATGTGAGCGGTGATCAGGATAGCTTGGCAACTATTTTTAGTAACTTATTGAGTAATGCCCTCAAATATACTGAAAAAGATGGATGTATTACTATCTCGTTAAGGGAGGTTAAGAAAAGGGTAGTGCTCAAGATAACAGATACGGGGATTGGGATCAGTAGGGAAGACCTTCCCTTTATTTTTGAAAGATTTTACCGCTCCGATAAGTCCCGTTCCAGCAATACCGGTGGTACCGGGATCGGTCTAACAATTACCAGAGAGTTGGTGCAAGCGATGGACGGGAGGATTAAGGTTGAAAGTGCCGGTAAAGATCAGGGTACAACATTTATCCTGTCGTTCCCGTCGTTGAATGGAGGATAGAAATAAAATTCATATTTCCTTCAAGATTGTTTCCTATAATGTAATCAGAATCAAATACTAAATAAGGAGATGATCTTGCTGAAGAAAATTGTGGTTATCATATTGGTTTTAAGTCTAGCTGTGGTTGGTTTTAGTTCATTTAGTTTAGCTGACGGGAGATTTAATCGAAATCCGCTGGATTTGTCGGAAGAACAGCAAGAAACATTTAAAGAGCTGCGCGAAGAGTTTAGTCAAAATAAAAGAGAGGTTAGTAAGCAGCTAAGGGAAGAGAACTTGCAATTAAGGGAGCTGACCTTGGCCGGAGGAACTGAAGAGGAAATCAGCCAGGTTCGCCAGAAGATTAATCTACTCCAGAATCAGTTACTGACTGTTCGGACTAATTTCTGGGAGAGTTTAAAAGAAATCCTCACCCCTGAGCAACTACAAGCAATCGAAGATCTGGAAAAGGATTTCAAGGCCGGACCTACCAGGGATAAGTGGAAACAAAAGGGTGGTTTCGAGCGGAGGAGACCGGCCAGGAGTGGTAGATTTAATTGTCCATGTTTTTAAAGTAATTTAACTGAGTATAAGGGACTGTCTAAAATGGTTTTTTGCTAGACCATCAGAGGGCAGCCCCTTTTTATATTCCTATAATGCCGCAATAATTTTATCTTCCGATAAATCCTGGCTGATTACCTGAGCAACCTTGCCCTCTTTAACAACTACTACCGTTGGGAAGGTGTCAATATTTAGTCGTTCGGCAATACCCTTTGATTTGTATACATCTACCCGGGCAACGGCAATTGCTCCGTTTCTTTGATTTTCAATCTTACCGATGGTATTTAAAAAGCTACGGGAAGCAGGATCAACTGCGTTATAAAGATAGACCAGACCGGGTTTTTTATCCTGGAGGATAATCTCTTTAAAGGCTTTACTCTCTTCAATATATTTTTCGGCGGCAAAACCGGCAATTGCTCCGTCGCCAACCGCAGTCGAGATCTGTTTTAACCATTTATCCCGGATATCTCCACAGGCAAAAACCCCGTCCACCCCGGTTTCCATCTTCTCGTTGGTCTGAATATAACCACTATTGGTCAGCTGGAGTTGGTCTTTAAATAACTCCGTATTAGGCAAATAACCGATAAACTCAAAACAGGTATCACAGTCAACCGGTATTAACTGATTGGTCTTAAGGTCTTTTAAAACAACTCTTTCCAGATGATCTTTCCCTTCAAAGCTATCGACAACCGTATTCCAGATAAATTCCATTTTGGGATTGCCGAGGGCTGTTTCTTTCGCGATCTCATTACAATCCATTTTTCCGCAATCGTGGAGGACGGATACGGTTACCTTTCTGGCAAATTTAGTCAGAAACATCCCTTCTTCAATCGCTGTATCCCCACTACCGATTACCACGACATGTTTACCGGTATTGGCTGCTGCATCACAGGTAGCACAAAAGGAAATACCTTTATCATAGAGAAATTTTTCCTCGTTTTTGGCACCAGTAGTCCTTGGCCTACCACCGGATGCAATAATCACGGTTTTAGTTTGGTAAATGGTTCTAAAGGTTTCTACAGTCTTAAGGTCACCCTGAAGCTGGACCGATTTGACGGCGGTCAGTTTAAATTTAACCCCCATATTTTCAGCCTGGGCCTTCATCAGGTTGGTAATATCCTCACCTTTTACGGCAGTTGGGAAACCGGGATAATTGGCAACTTCATTGGTATAAGTTGCCAGTCCGCCGATTAGTGATTTTTCAATTAGAATAGTTTTTAATCTGGCCCGACCGGCATAAATAGCAGCCGTTAATCCGGCTGGTCCCCCTCCGATTACTACAACATCATAGTTTTCGACTTTCTTTTCTCTTGGCATAAAGACCTCCTTAAAAATACTGCTATTTTCTAGCATATGTTCTTAATTATTAAAGAATAAGCAACCAACCCTTGGTTGTATTTCCGGTTGATTGCTTTGATTGCTAATGAACAGTTAATTACATAAAAAATTTAACCAACAGTTTGCTGCCGACTATCGCACCCAGACCCAGGAAAAGGGCGAAAACCCAGCCGGATAATGACAGTGAGGCAATTCCGCTGTATAATGCACCGATGTTACAGCCAAAAGCAATTCTGGCCCCATACCCCATCATTAATCCGCCTAAAATAGCAGCTACCACCTGTTTTTTCGATTTAATCTTTTTGATCTTAAATTGCGAGGCCAGTAAAGTGGCGAGTAATGCCCCGAAAATAATTCCCAGATTTCTCATGGTGCCGGGGTGATTTAAAAATCCAGCCTCCAGTGTGGCTTGTGCCCCTTCACTACTGAAATAATACCATTTATCAACACTACCGCCGATTGCTCGGTAAAGCCAGGCTCCCCAGTTGGCCAGTACGCCAGATACACCCCAGGGATTTCCGGTTACGGCAAAGGTAGCAATCTGTAATACTGATAAAAGGATGGCACCGGCGACATATGTCCAGGCGCTTTTGAACCATTTTTTATAGTACTGATTATTCTTGATATCCAAAATAGCACCCCTTTTTATTAAACCTTCTCAATAATAATTTCCCATTCCCCGTCATCTACTTCTTCTATTTCAACATTATGTCCTTCTTTTCTGGCCCATTCCGGTACATTTTTCATTGCACAGCTATGATCAATCTGTAGAATAAGAATATCACCTACTGCTAATTCCTTGATTGCATTTTGGGCTTTAATTAATGGTACTGGACAGGCTTCACCTAAAGCATCGACAATTTTTTCGGTCATTAGTAATCCCTCCTTAGAAATTTTTAATTTTAAATACAAAAACTATTTTTCACAAAGAAGCTTATCCTTGTTTTTGTCCCCTTTGTTCCCACCGATCGGCCAGGATATAAAGTAAGCCAATGAATAAAAGCTGGATTACCAGTGCGAAAAACCATCCAAAAACATCGGGGAGAAAGACCGCCTTACCTTCAATCATAAAGTGCAATTTCCACCAGCCAAAGTCATGCGCACCCCACAGTGAACCAACGATAAAGAAGGCTAAAGATAGCAGTTGCATATAAAACCCTTCTCCAACTCTCATCAAGGTTCCTGAAGCACATCCACCGGATATAACCATACCGATTCCGAAGATAAATGCTCCAAAAATAGTGGCAAAACTGATTGGAACTACATATCCCTGGCCGGGAATGGGTAACCCCCTAATAAAGGCTCCATACTTAATAGCTGTGAAGCCAATCGTAGTTACCACAAAAGCTATCAGAACCGCTTTGGTCAGACTTGTGCTGCCGGTTAAGTATGGGTCGCGCAAGGAAGCTGTAAAGCAGAATCTTGCTTTCTGCAAAATAAACCCAAAGCCAATCCCGGTTAACCAGAAAAACCCCAAAAGAGCTGATTTCATCGCTAAAAGAAAACCAATTATAACAATAACTACTAATACACCGATACCGACGGGAATTAGGTTCTTTTTAGGTTTTCTCTGTCGTCTCGTCCGGACTGACAGATCCCGATTGATCGAAGAGCTGGTTTCAGTGTTACTTAAATCAGCCATAGCACCACACTCCTTTATGAGATATTTTTAACAAACTCCTAATTCATTTTAACATACTATTTGGTATTTTTAGTATATAATATTGTAATACTATATTAAATAATGTGATATCAGAGACTTATTAAAAAACTTATTACTACAATAAATAAATTAATTTATCAAGAAAATGCCTTGTGATTACTAAGTATCTATAATATAATATGATTGGGTTATTGTCTTAATATTCACAGTATATGGGTAAGATTCAAAGGTAAGATTAAAATTGAGGGGGGTACTTTTATGCATATTGAGTCATTGGAGTTTTTCCAAAAAATAGCCAGGCTAAAGAGTATATCAAAGGTTGCCCATAGCTCTCATATTTCACAATCAGCCTTAAGCCAGCAGATGCAAAGAATTGAAGAGAGCCTGGGATTTCAACTATTTATCAGGAGTAATCGTGGTGTTGAATTGACGGAAAGGGGTAATATTGTTTTAAAATACAGTGACAATATCATTCGGACCTATAAGAAGATGATGGAAGAATTAGCTAATCAGGGGAAGGCTGATGATACGATCAAGATCGAAGCTGACCGGACTATTGCCACCTATTGCTTACCATGTGCCCTTTACAAAATGAAAGAAAACTATCCCTCTCATAAATATGACCTGGTTTCCGGATCAAGTGAAGAAATTGAACAAGATGTTTTAAATGATATCTGTGATATTGGTTTTATTACTTCTAAACCCGCTGAGAACTCATTATCCTCTGTTGAGGTAGTTAATGAGAAAGTAGTCTTAATTGCCCGGTCTAATTACAATATTTCTGAGCAAATTATGGTTAAGGATTTCCTGCTCTTTCCGCATATTTTGCTCAAAGGTGATTGTATCATCAGAGAAGAGCTAGATAATATACTGAATCATAGTGGATATAGTCTCAATGACTTAAATATTATCTTTGAACTTGATTCAATTGAAGCGGTTAAAACCATGGTCTCCAGAGGATATGGGATTGGTTTTGTTCCTTATACGTCAGTCAAACGGGAGTTACATAATAAAGAGGTTAAAATTGTCAAGATCAAAGATATGGTTCTTTCCTACCGGATTTTTTTAGTCAATAAACCGGAGATCAAGTTAAATACCTGTACTGTAGAATTTATTGAGGGTTTCAAGAAACTGGGAGTTAATATTTGTTGCTGACGGGGTGGGATTAAAAGTTGCTGATACCTTTTAATAAAATATACTACACCGGAAATGAGTTGCGCTATATTGAAGATGCCCTGGAAAAAGGCCAGTTGACCGGTGATGGTGAATATAGCGGAATAGTTTGTTCTTTCTTAGAAAAAAAGTTTGGGATCAATAAAGTCCTGGTGACTACTACAGCCACCCATGCCTTAGAAATGGCCGCAATGCTGATCGGTCTGCGGCCGGGGGATGAGGTAATTATGCCTTCTTTTACTTTCCCCTCTACCGCCAATGCAGTTTTGCTGCAAGGGGCCAGACCGGTCTTTGCCGAGATCAGGGAGGAGACCTTAAACATTGATCCCCTCGATATTGAACGGAAGATCAGCCAAAAGACCAGAGCGATTATACCGGTTCATTATGCCGGAAATGGTTGTGAGCTGGAAAGGGTGATCGAGCTTGCTGATCAGTATAACCTGCTGGTAATTGAGGATGCAGCCCAGGCAGTAAATGCTCGTTACCGGAATAAATATCTTGGCACCTGGGGAGATATCGGATGTTATAGCTTTCACGGCACCAAAAACTATATCTGTGGTGAGGGTGGAGCAATAGCGATTAATAGCCAGCATAACGGGTTGCTGGAGCAAGCAGAGATTATTTCGGAAAAGGGGACAGACCGAACTCGTTTTTTGCGGGGTGAACGGGAGAAATATTCCTGGATGGCTCCGGGGTCCAGTTATTTACCCTCTAATCTTTTAATGGCATTTTTGTATGCGCAGTTGGAACAATTGGATGATATAAAATCCCGTCGGAAGATAATCTTTAATTATTATTCAGAACACCTGCAAAGTTATTTAGGGCAAGGAATTATTAAAGGGATCTCTCGGATTCCGTCCGGATGTGACCCTAATTATCATCTGTTTTACCTTCTCTTTCCAAATGAGCGAGTCAGGGATAAAGCCCGTGCTTTGCTGAAAGAAAAGGGTATTTCTGCTCTCTTTCACTATCAGCCTCTCCATAGCGCCCCGATGGGAAGAAAGCTCGGTTATCAGGCGGGGGATCTGCCGATAACCGAAGGGATTAGCAGTTCTATCTTGCGTTTGCCATTTTATACCGGAATGACCGCAGCAGAGATGGAGTATGTAGTGGAACAAATCAGAAAAGTGATCAAGGAGTTATAGCAATGTGGTCGAGCATTTCAGTAGTAATACCTGTCTATAATAGTAGTGATTCTTTAGAGGAGTTGTATGAACGACTGGTTGGTGTTTTAAAGCGGATCTGTCATTGTTATGAGATTGTAATGGTCGATGATGGAAGTAGGGATAATAGTTTTGCCAGAATTCTACAGTTAAGGGAACGGAACAGTCAGGTCAAGGCAATCAGGTTGGCGGCCAATTTTGGACAACAGAATGCCTTGCTGTGTGGCTTTCATTATTCAACCGGGGAGTATATTGTGACGATTGATGATGATTTGCAGCATTGGCCGGAAGAAATTGAAAAACTGATCACAGCTCTTGACCAGGGCTATGATATAATCTTTGGTATTCCCAAATCAAACCGGCAATCTTTATATCGAAGACTGGGCTCAAAATTGACCGGATTCCTTTTTGATCAGGTTACCAGTAAACCTCCTGGCATAAAAATTAGTAGTTTTCGGGCTTTCCAAGGAGGACTTTTAAAGAAGATTATTAGCCACAAAACCTCTTTTGTCTATATTTCGGCAATTATTTTTAAATATACGGATCAGGCCGAGAATGTTTATGTACAACATGATAGCAGGAGATACGGTCGCTCTAACTATAATTTTATTAAACTAATCGGTCTGTTTGTAAAGCTATATCTATATTATGCTAAACCAGGGCTATTAAAAATATTTGCTTCAAAGAAACCACAGTTTATTATTAAAGATATTAGGCTTTAAGGAAGGTAATCTATTTATGAAATTGTTAGTTTTGGGTGGTGGAAGCTGCCAGGTTAATGCGATCAAACGGGCTAAAGAAAAGGGACATACAGTGATCGTATCAGATTATTATCCGGATGCCCCTGGCAAAGAGTTTGCTGATATCGGTGAGTTGGTCAGTACTTTTGATCTAAAGAGTAATATCACGGTCGGAAAAAAATATCAAATTGATGGGGTTTTGACAACCGGTACCGATCAACCGGTGTACACAGTTGCCAGAGTGGCTGAAGAACTAGACTTGCCTTGCCTGATTGAGGTAGCAACCGCTAAAGCTGTAACCAACAAGAAAATAATGAAAAATTTATTTAAAGCCAAAGGGATTCCCACTGTTAACTATCGAATAATTAAGGAGGATTTCTCGGACAGTGAGCTGGACGGGCTGGGATTTCCGGTAGTAGTAAAGCCGCTAGATAGTCAAGGACAGCGGGGGGTTTATCTGCTTGGCTCTGTTCAGGAAATACGGAGCTATTTTGCTGATGTGCTGGCTTTTTCCCGGGAAAAGGAGATCCTGGTCGAGGAGTATTATCAGAGTGAAGAAATAACTATTAGTGGTTGGGTTAAAGCGGGGAGGCTTTACCTGCTGACTGTAACTGACCGGGTTACTCTGCAAAATCCTCCCCATATTGGGATTTGTATCGCCCATTTCTTTCCCTCCCGTCATTTAAAAAAATACTATTCCCAGATTGAGCAGGTATCATCTAAAATAGTAGAGGGTTTTAAAATCAAAAATGGCCCGATTTACTTTCAGATGTTAGTCGGTAATGACGGACTGATGGTTAATGAGGTAGCCTGTAGGATTGGCGGGGCTTATGAGGATGTTTTTTTGCCTGATTTAACCGGTGTAGATATACTGGATATGTTGATCGATTCATCGCTGGGCCTGGCGGTAGATCTTATTCCGCTTAAAACTTACCGGCTGGCTGCTAATAAAAAATGGTTATCAGTCCAGCTCTTTTTTGCCCGTTCCGGCCGGGTTAAAGGCCTTAGTAATCTGGAACGGCTAAAAGAACTGCCGGGAGTCATTACGGCCGGGTTTAATTTTAAAAGAGGTGATCAGATTGGTCAGATTAAGAATGCAACTCAACGAGCGGGGTATTTATTAGTTAAAGGCCAGGACAGGGAGAATCTTCGGGAAAATCTCCAGCAGGCCTTTGCCCATCTACGGATCTGTGATCAGGAGGGGAAAAACCTGATTATCCGCCCCCGGGGTTGGCTACGATAACCCGATATATTTTTATTTGCCAGTCCTTTTTTCCGATATATCTGGCTATACGGATGCCATAGGTTTTATTGGTGAATTGATCGATAAGGGTACATTTATTCCGGAGAAAGTCCTGCATTTCCTGGTAGTAGATTGCCACATTACCGTAAAGGATGTTCCAACGGGGTCTGGACTGGTAGATAAAATCCATCTCCGTCGGATAGATGATATATTCGATCCTGTTTTGGTTAATATACTCGCTGAAGCTAAGTCCGTGGGGTTTTAAGTAGCTTAAGTTCCGGTAATCATATAGTTTTCCGCCGGCAAAATAATATTCACTGTTTAAGTTAGCTAATACAACTGCTGACGGACTGACCGTTTTAGCTATTTGACTCAAGTAGTGTTGATAGTCATTATCATAAACTCCGGTGTGGAGGTTCAAGCCGCTATTAATTGCTATACCCATGATTATAACTAAGATTATTATTTTTTTCCGGAGCACCTTGGTTGTTAGTAAATAAAATAAGGGAAAAATAAAGATAATACTGGTTTGATTATAACGACCGATTATAATATATCCGCTATTGATGGCCAGAATGGTCAGGAGTAATATTATGGTTGACTCCCGCTCAGCTTGATCTTGAACCATTAATAATTTAAGCAGGGCCAGGACTAATACTGCACTGAATAATAATAACTGTGGTTTAATCAAAGGGGTGTAATAGGTTCCGCTGACCCCGTAGTATAGTTTCAGATAGAAGTAATCGAGACTGTCAATTTTGGAGGATAGGGGGTGGAGTACACCTAAACTTTCTCCATACTGCAAATAATTTGTTAAAAAATTGGGATCAAAGGAAAAACTTAAAGTAATAAAGCAGATTGCCAAAGCTACCAGGGTGAGGCTAAAGGCCACAAAATTTCTGGCGGGCAGTTTTTTGGTAATTAACAGGTGATAGAGATAGAGCGAGACCAGCGGAACGGCAATAATAAAACTATTGGGATGAATCCCGATGCTGAGACCGATGATCACTCCTACCATGATATCCCGGGCAATTAGTCTTTCCCGGTAGTATTTTTGATCCTTGAGCAAAAGATAGAGGGCTAAGACTAATGAGAATAATAAGACGATTTCCTGTCTGGCGAAGTGTGAGGCATAGATAAATTGAATATCTACTGCCAGCAGAAGGGTGGCCAGCAGAGCTAACTTGTGGGCAGCCAAGAGTGACAAGGCCAGTTGATAGAAAAAATAAAGGGTAATTGTCCCAAAGATTAACGAGAGTAGTCGGAAGCTAAAGACACGGTAACCGAATAATTTCATAAAGGGGATCTGGATTAAGTGAAAGATCGTTTTAATAGCATGGGGAGTTCGGGGATAGAGATCGAAAAAGGGTTCGGTAATGGCAAGATGCTTCTTTTCGCTCATGGCTCTAGATAATCCGCTCAGCCAGGCTTCATCGGAATGAACAAAAGGAAATGCGGTTAAAAAGAACAGGTTAATGATAAAATAAGTTATTAAAATAACAAAGATCATTCCTGTTGCTCTGTTTAGTTGCATCTTTATTCACCCCGCTCCTTTCCCATCTTAATAATTATATCATCACTAATATTCCAGAAACAAAGTAAGTCCTATCTAATAATCAAATGTACTATTCAAAATATTTATACCCAGAAGGTCAATAATTACAGTATAATATACTTATAGATTTTTTACTAGGCGTATGTTTATTTATGTTTATTAAAGAACGGAAAAGAAATGGAGGTAAAAAAGTGAAAATAATATCAAAGTTTCTTTTAATTTCTTTGGTATTAATCTTACCAGTACTTATGTCAGGGTGTATTACCACAACTAAGACGGCAATAACCGGTGAACAGGGCCAGGATATTATCAGCGCTGAGGAGACACTAGCCTTGCTGGAGGAAAGTGGGAGTGAAGTAGTACTTGTTGATGCCCAGAAAGCGAGAGACTACAAAGCAGGACATGTGAGCAATGCTGTTAATATTAGTAGAAGTGAGATAGTTGTGCTGGGGCCATTTCCGAACACGCTTGCTCCCCGAGAGAAGATAGAGAAAGCCCTGGGGAAAAGCGGTATTTCAAATGATACCATGGTTATTGTTTACGATGATAATAATAATGTGGACGCATCCCGATTCTGGTGGACTTTAAAGGTTTACGGACATCAAAAAATGAAAGTGGTCAGTGGAGGGCTTAAAGCCCTGTTGGCTGCCGGGGCTGAACAGACTGCGGAAGTCCCGGTTGTTACCCCCGTAAACTATACGGTCTCCAAGAAAAATACCGAATTAATTGCCGCTCTTGCCGACGTGAAAACACAGCTCGATCAGCAAGCTGACGATGTTGTATTGCTGGATACCCGTACCCCGGCCGAATATAATAATGGAACGATTCCGGGTTCGATCCTGCTCGATAATCGGCAAAATAACTATAAGGACGGAACTATCAAATCAATCCGGGACATTCATATTATCTACCGCGAAGCTGACGTTGATCCCGAAAAAACGATCATATTGTATTGTCGGTCTGGAATGAGGGCAACCCATACCCTGCTGGCCCTTCATAATGCCGGGTACCGAAATTTGAAGTTATACGATGGTTCCTGGTCGGAATGGTCATCAGATTCCTCACTACCGGTACAGTTACCCAGTGGTAATAAAGTGGAGGCCAATTTCCAGGATGGTTCATAGAGGTTGTTGACAATATACTAGTATATATAAATTTAAGGAGGTTTTTAAATGAAGAGAAAGATTATTTTACCACTATTTCTGTTGTTAGTTGTTATGAGTGTTTGTACAGTTGTCGGTGCTGTTTCCAGTACTGTTGAAGATGCGGTTATGAATTATTTTGCCAATCTGCCGGCCGATAATAGTATGATTAAACAGGACCTTTTTGTTGAAAAGGTCAAAGCCGGGGAAGAGCTTTTTATCCTGGATATCAGACAACCCGATGTCTATAAT
This sequence comes from Halanaerobiales bacterium, assembly GCA_022360715.1. Classification (GTDB taxonomy): domain Bacteria; phylum Bacillota; class Halanaerobiia; order Halanaerobiales; family DTU029; genus JAKSCG01. Next base: position 1,030 of record JAKSCG010000122.1, on the reverse strand, counting down.
CAGGGTCATGTTAAGGGAGCGATCAATCTTCCCTGGGGTCCTACGGCTATTGCCGAGAGTCTTGAGCAACTACCGACCGATCAAACTATCTATGTTTACTGTTATACCGCGCAGACAGCCAATCAGACAGTTGCTTTATTAAATTTTGCCGGTTTTGAGGCTAAGTCGGTTCGATTTGGTTGGAACCTTGGTATATCAAGGGTTTCCGGCTATGAAGACATTGTTGAAACTAAACAAAATAAGCTGGCGGGGGGTTCTACCGCTGTGGTTGAACCGGAAATTAAAACAGCTCTGGTGGAATACTATGCCGGTCTGGCCGATGTAAAAGATACTATGTTCAAGAATTACAAAATCAGCGAAGATATTTTAAATATGCTGGTTGAAAACGAAGATGACGATATTATGATTCTTTCGGTCCGGCAGGCCAAGGATTTTGCCAAAGGACATATTGCCGGGGCATCAAATATTCCCTGGGGGAAAGGTATGCAGGAGTATTTTGATCAATTGCCGCTTGACAAAAAGATTGTAGTGTACTGTTATACCGGTCAGACGGCTGGTCAGGTCGTTGCCGGCTTGCGTTTGTTGGGCTATGATGCCGTCTCCTTAAACGGGGGGATGGGAACAGCCGGCAATAAACCATATGGCTGGGCCAATAAAGGCTATGAGGTTGTCCAATAAAGAAAGATTAAACTAAAAAAATATGATTTAAGCAGGGCTGTCCGTAAAGTGAGTTTTCACTGAAGGGATAGCCCTTTTTATTTTGACAAGCAGCAATAATAAGATTAACTTATTTCGGATATACTATTTAAATAAAAGGAGGGTAAAGATGAGAATTCCCGAGCATATTGGTATTATTCCCGATGGCAACAGGAGATGGGCTGTTGCCCATGGTCTGCCCAAAGAAAAAGGATATCAGCAGGGTCTGGAACCCGGGTTAAATCTATATCACCTATGTAAGGAATTGGGTGTCAATGAATTGACTTATTATGGCTTTACTACTGATAATACTAAAAGACCAACCGAACAGGCG
>JAKSCG010000016.1 GCA_022360715.1 Halanaerobiales bacterium | reverse complement strand
GTGACTATTATTTATCTAATTTAATCCGAGCGAACCTTTTATTTCAAAACAACCCGGTGATAGATTTTTTTACCTTTCCTTAGGATTAGGGCCTGATCAACAAAATGATCCAGGGTTAGATCGAGTTCGCTATCAGCTAACTGTTGTTCATTAAGGTAAATACCGCCCTGCTTGATCAGTCTTCTCGCTTCGCCATTGGAGGAAGCTAAGCCCAGTTCCTTCAATAGGCGGACAATATAATAGCCTTGCTCAAACTTTGCTCGCTCAACCTCAGTTGTCGGGGTGGAAGAACCCAGTTCTCCGCCTGAACTAAACAAAGCCTGTGCTGCCTCTTTGGCTTTTTGCGCCTCTTCGGCCCCGTGAACTATTTTGGTAAATTGAAAGGCCAGTTCTTCTTTGCCTTGATTTATTGCCGACCCGGCCAGTGACCCCAAACTCTTGACCTGCTCCATCGGCAGAAAGGTTAAAAGGGCCAGGGCATTCTCCACATCAGCATCATCAATATTCCGCAGATATTGATAAAGGTCATAGGGAGGTGTTTTGGCCGGATCAATCCAGATTGTTCCCGATTCAGTCTTGCCCATTTTTTTACCTTCACTGGTGGTCAGCAGTTTAAAGGTCAACCCATAAGCCGTCACCCCTTCTTTTCGCCGGATCAGATCCGTGCCGCCCAGGATATTTGACCACTGGTCATTCCCGCCAAACTCCATGGTACAGTTATACTTTTTATAAAGGTGATAAAAATCATAGGATTGCATTAACATATAATTGAATTCCAGGAAAGACAACCCCTTTTCCATCCTTGATTTAAAGCATTCCGCGGTCAACATCCGATTAACCGAAAAATGCACCCCTACTTCCCGCAAAAAATTAATGTAATTCATCCCCTGTAACCACTGGGCGTTATTAACGGCAATTGCCTTCCCCTCGGTAAAGTCAATATACTTAGCTAATTGTTGCTTAATCAACTCAGCATTATGATTAATCTCATCTGCCGATAGCATTTTTCTCATCTCAGTCTTCCCACTCGGATCACCGACCAGGGCAGTTCCCCCACCAATTAAAGCAATCGGGCGGTGACCGGCTTGCTGTAAATGGATCATTACCATTACCTGAATGAAATGACCGAGGTGTAGGCTATCAGCGGTAGGATCAAAACCAATGTAAAATGTTACCGGTCCTTGCGCCAACTGCTGCCGGATCTCTTCTTCCCCGGTAGTTTGCTCAATATAGCCCCTTGCCATTAGCAGCTCAAAAACATTATCCATCAAAAAACCCCCTTTGTCTAATTAAAAAAGCCTCCTCGCCTTAGTAAGGACGAGCAGACCTCGTGGTACCACCTTAGTTCACATCAAAGTATGATGTCTCTAACTTTAGGATATCGGCTAAATACCGCAATGTTCTCACATTGATACTCCGGATTGTAATTCACTACCCGATCCAGTACAGACTTTTCAGCCGGCAGTCTGCTCTCTGCAAATTGTAATCAGGTGCTACTTGATCCTTCCTTGTATATATTATTATCTTGTTAACTCTATCTTATGATAAATTATTTATTCTGTCAATATGTTTCAGCGCTTAGCGGTAAATCTGAACAATCATCCGCCAGGTAAAGCCATCTCCCGGGGTGGGGTATGAAATAGCTATAAACTATGTTATAATAGGGTAGATAATAATTATTATTTTAAAGGGAGGATATCCTATGACTAAAAAGAGACGTCAGCTTATGTTCGCAGCTATTATCTTGCTTGTAGCTGTCATCTTTGGTGTCAGCATCGGTGCTCTTACCTGGATTATCCGGAGTACACCCGATATTACTACTTATAAAGGAAGTAGTGAAACTACTTTAATATATAGTGCTGATGGACAACTACTAACCAAATTATACCAGAAAAACCGGGTTTATGTATCACTGGATCGCATCCCGAAAGAATTACAGAATGCCATTATTGCCATTGAGGATAACGACTTTTACGTCCACCACGGGATCGATTTCTGGGGAATAGCCCGGGCCTTAATCACTAATATCGTCAAAATGAGGGACCGACCCCACGGGGCCAGTACTATCACTCAGCAGTTAGCCGGAAATGTTCTCCTGGACCGCCAGGAGCGAACCTATTATCGTAAAATACAGGAGGCTTATCTTGCTTTACAGTTCGAACGATTGTATACCAAACCGGAAATCCTTGAGATGTATTTAAATGAGATCTTTCTTGGTGATATTAACCATAATTCCTATGGGATCGAATCAGCTGCCCAACTTTATTTCAATAAACATGTCTGGGAGTTAGATTTAGGTGAATCAGCAATGCTGGCCGGCATGTTCAAGGGTTCACACTATTATTCACCCTTCCTCCATTATGACCGCTCTATTCAACGCCGCGATTTAGTATTAAAGCGGATGCTTGAGCTTGGTTATATTGAACAGGATGAATACCAACAGGCTAAAAAGAAGAAGCTTGTCATCAATCCTTCTACTACTAAGGAAGAAGAAGTCGCCCCTTATTTTATTCGTTATATCCGCGATCAATTAATTGAACGTTTTGGGGCGCAAGTAGTTTATGGTGGCGGCTTAAAGGTATATACCACCCTTGATCCGCAAATTCAACAAGCAGCAGAAGCGGCGGTCAAAAATGCCCTGGCTGCGGGGTATATCCCGACCGTTGAGAAGGATAACAGTGCTGACCCATTACAGCCGCAAATGGCTATCATCACTATCGACCCGTCCAACGGGGCAATCCGGGCGATGATCGGCGGTCGAGGTAACGACCAGTTTAATCGGGCGGTTCAAGCGATCAGGCAACCCGGTTCTACTTTTAAACCCTTTGTCTATACTACCGCGATCAAAAAAGGGTATTCCCCGGCCCATATTATTAATGATATGCCGATGTTGGCCAAAAAGGAAAAAGATCAACCCCTTACGATCTGGCCGAAAAATACTAAAGACGAATACCGGGGTTATGTTACTTTGCGAACGGCCGTTAATCAATCAATTAATGTCGTTGCTGTTAAATTACTGCAGGAGGTCGGAATCAAGGATATGATTAAGACCACCGAAGAAATGGGGATTACCACCCTGCAACCGGTCGATCGGCATGGGAATCATCTGGCCCTGGCCCTGGGGGGATTGAATAAAGGGGTAACCCCGCTGGAAATGGCTTCCGCCTATGGTATTCTGGCTAACAAAGGAATCCGGGTTGAGCCAATGGCCATTACCAAGGTATTGGACAAAAGGGATCGGGTCATCTACCGCGCCCATCCCCGCAAAGAAATAATCCTGTCGGAAGATGTTGCCTATATTATGACCAATATGTTGCAGACAGCAGTAAGAAGTGGGACTGGTTGGCGAGCCAAACTGGGAACACGGGATGTAGCCGGTAAGACCGGAACCAGCAACGATTATACTGATGCCTGGTTTGTCGGTTATACCCCTGATCTGGTAACCAGTGTCTGGATTGGAGAGGACAACCTGGCCTCAATGGAATACAATCAAAAGGATGAACAAGGTCAGTACCTCTTCCCGGAGGGCAACCGGGGCAGAACAGTTTCCAGTGGAGAAGCAACCCGCCTCTGGGGTGAATATATGCGGGCTGTCGTAAAAAACAGACCGGCCAGCAAATTTGCTATCCCGGCCAATATTGTTGGCGGAATCAAAATTGATCCGACGACCGGACTTCTCCCCAATCAATATACACCGATTACTCGAACCGAAATATTCCGGCGCAAAAACATACCTACTGAGATTGGGACCCTCCATCAACCGACTATTACCGTCGAAATTGACCGGGAAAGTGGACTCCTGGCTACCGCCAACTGCCCCCAGGAAAATATTGTAGAATATAGCTATTTTGCCGAAAGCGGGATCAGAGTGGGACCGGCCAGAATCGAATTTGCCCAGGAAGCACCGGAAGAAGTAACTGCCGAAAATGAAAATGAAGAGATTCCCGAACGAGTTGAGGGTGTTTATGTCGTTGAAAAGGGAGAACCGGTCCAGCAGATCGACCCGGAAACCGGGGTGCCGCTGACCGGCCATACCGGCCAGGTCCTTTACGAACAAATCCCTGACCGGGAATGTGATCTCCATCAACCCTCAGTTGATAATCTGATTGATGAAATATGGAACTTCTTTAATTTCAATAAAGATAACTAAATCAATTCGCTAAAATAGCGATCGTAACCCCGGTGCCTCCTTCTTCCTGCCTTCCCGGGCGGTAAGAAGAGACATGGGGGTTTTTTTCCAGTTGATCTTTAACCGCCACTCGTAGTGCCCCTGTACCCTTGCCATGAATTATCTCAACCTGTTTAAGCCCGGTCAGGAAGACATCATCAAGGTATTTATCCAGCCGCTGTTGGGCTATTTCATAGCGTTCACCGCGCAGATCAATCTTCGGTGAAACCCGTGCTGTTTTGCTGACCCGATAGTGCTGCACCAGTTCCTGCTGTTGTTGCTCAGATAACTCAACTTTAACCAGGTCGGCCCGTCTGGCCTTGACTCTCATTATCCCGGCCTGGATCGTAACCTCCTGTTTTTCACGGTCGATCTCCAGAACCTCTCCCTGCTGTCCGATCTTTTTCAACCTAACCTGGTCGCCGATTGCAATCTCTCCAGTAACGACTGCATCCTCAGTCCGGTGTCGGTCGGTCAGCTCTGTCTCCATCCCTTTTAACTGTTCATTAATCTGCTGGGCAGTCCGGTCGAGCGCCGAACGGGAATTAAAATCAGCTTTTTTAAGCCCCTGAATTATATTTTTAGCCTTTTTGCGGGCGGTAGTGACGATTTGAGCTGCCTCCTCCCGGGCCAGCTTCACTACCTCCAGCTTTTCCGCCTTAAGATTTTCCAGTAGTGAATGATAGTTTCCGGCCAGTTCGGCCGTCTCCCGCTCTTTTTTTTCATAACTCTGTCTAAGTTCCTGGTATTTCTTTCTTTGCTCATTTAAACCGGTTATGATCTCCTCGATCTCGATCTCTTTACTGGATATTAACCCTCTTCCCGCCTCAATAATTTCCACCGGGATCCCCAAGCGATAAGCAATCTCAAAGGCATTACTCCCCCCGGGAATGCCCATCAATAAACGATAAGTAGGGCGCAGTGTCTCCAGATCAAATTCAACCGAGGCATTTTCCACTCCTTTGCTGGTATAAGCATAACCCTTTAGCTCGCTGTAATGGGTTGTAGCGACAGTAGTCACCTTTCGAGCCCGCAATTCATCCAGGATCGCAATGCCCAGGGCGGCCCCTTCTCTGGGATCGGTACCGGCCCCCAACTCATCCATTAAAACCAGACTGTCCTGATCGGCCTTCTCCAAAAATTCTTTAATCCGGCTAATATGGGAGGAAAAAGTACTTAGATTCTGTTCAATACTCTGCTCATCACCAATATCGGCAAATACCTGCCGGAAGAGGGCAATATCGGTGCCCGGAGCAGCCGGCAGATGAAAACCGGTTTCCACCATCAAGACAAAAAGACCGATCGTCTTCAAAGCAACAGTTTTTCCTCCGGTATTCGGACCGGTTATTACCAGGGTAGAAAAATCTTCCCCAACGGAAAGATCAAGCGGCACCACCCCCTGTTTTAGCAGGGGATGCCTCCCCTGTACGATCCTGACCATACCCTGTTGATTAAGCGTAGGAGCGATCCCATTAATCTTCCGGCTATATTCGGCCCGGGCAAAGACTACATCGAGCTGAGCGGTAATCGCCATGTTATCCTCGACAATATGCTGTTCTTTTCCGAGCAGGGCAGTTAGTTCTTGCAGAATACGGTATACCTCTTTTTCCTCTTCCTGTTTCAGTTCCCGCAAGCGGTTATTCAATTTGACAATCGCCAGTGGCTCCATAAAAACAGTCATCCCGGAAGCTGACTGATCATGAATAATCCCACCAAATATATTTCTGTATTCATGTTTAACCGGGACAACATAACGGTCCCCTCTTCTGGTGATTAGATTATCCTGTAACATATCCTTAAATTTGTTACCGCGGACAATCCCCTCCATCCGTTCCCTGATTCGATTACCAATACCATCCATTTCACGACGAAGGCTCGCCAAGCGGTTACTGGCTTTATTCTTAACTTCCCCGTATTCATCCAGACAGCGCTCCAGTTCCTTCTCCAGTTTTGGTAGGGCAATCAGTTTTAAGCCTTGCTCGGTTACAACAGTCAGCTGGTTTTTCGCTGAATCGGGATCAAGATTAGCAATAATTTCATTAAAATAATTATACAAGGATTTAAATCCCCCGATGGTAGTTTTAACATCGATCAATTCTCGGGACGATAAAACGATTCCTTTCGCTACCTTTTTCATGACCGATCGGATATCCCTTACTCCACCAAAGGGCGGGCTACCATGTTCCTCGAGCATCATCCGCCCGGCGGTTACCTCAGTTAGCCCTCTTTTTATATAATGATAATCGGTACTCGGACTTAAAGCGCCAATAATTTCATTCCCGAGTTCAGTTGCCGCATATTCCTGTACTTCTTCGATGATCTTATTTAATTCCAGTGTCTCCAGGATCTTTCCTTCCAAAACTAATCCCCCCTTAAAAAACTCAACAATTGCTCGATCTCCATCGTATTAATTACATCATCTTTTTCCAGCCATCCCCTTCTGGCTACAGCTATCCCCAGGATCATGTTGTCAAATTCATTCCGGTGATGGGAGTCAGTATTGATCGCCAGTTTTACTCCATACCCTTTGGCCATTCTTACTGTTAAATCGTCCAGGTCCAGCCGGTAGGCTGAAGAGTTTATCTCCAGACAGGTATTGGTCTCCCGGGCTTTTTCCATTAACCTTTCCCGGTCAATTTGATAAGCCGCCCTTTTTTTAAGGATTCGTCCCTGGGGATGGGCAATAATCTTGACATAGGGATTTTCCATTGCTTTAATCATCCGCTCGGTTATCTCTGCCTTTCCCTGACCAAAACCGGTATGGATTGCCGCAATAACCAGATCCAGTTGCTCCAGGATCTGATCGGGATAATCAAGGCTCCCGTCAGAATTAATATCAACTTCAATCCCCTTCAGGATCTTAATATCACTATATTTATCTTGTAAGTGCTCGATCTCACCGAGCTGTTGCTGTAGTGTTTCCGGTGACATCCCGTGGGCTACCCGGAGTGACTGGGAATGATCGGTGATTGCAATATACTGGTACCCCCTCTGTCGGGCTGTTTGTACCAGCTCCTCAATCGAATGTACCCCATCACTGAAACGGGAATGCAGATGTAAATCCCCTTTAATATCCTGATAAGAAATACTGACCGGAAGCTTTCCGGCGGCAGCAGCGGCTAATTCCCCCCGGTCTTCCCGCAGTTCCGGAATAATATAATCGAGTTTCAAGATCCGGTAAATATCTTGTTCGCTTTTTAGTTCAACCCTTTGCTCATCTTTGAAAAGACCGTATTCATTAAGTTTATAGCCGGATTTTTTGGCCAGTTCCCGCAGTCGGACATTATGCTCCTTTGAACCGGTAAAATATTGCAGAGCAGCCGGGAATTCGGCTGGACTGACTACCCGCAGGTCAACTTGAATCCCCTGTTCGGTCCTGACACTGCCTTTATTTTCACCCTGTAGTGTTACCGTTTCGACCAGCGGCAGTCGGATAAAGTAATTAATTATCCCGGCCCGTTCTTTCCCGGCGACCAGCAGGTCGATATCCCCGGTTACCTCCTTCATCCTCCTGATACTTCCGGCCCGCTCGATTTGTAAAACTCCCTGATATCTCTTCAACTCTTCAATCAGTTCCTGGGAATGGAGCAAAGCGTGCTGGAGGATGATTAGCTTCTGATAGGACTGGTATTCTTCCAGTGATGCCAGTAATTTTTGCTCAGTCTTGGCCCCAAAACCCTTTAACTCCCTGACTTGCCCTTTTTCCAGTCCTTTTTTTAATCCCTCGATATCCTCAATACCCAGCTGGTAAAACAAGTGATGGGCTTTTTTCGGACCCAGTCCCGGGACCATTAATAATTCCAACAGCCCGGCCGGCAGCTCCCTTTTTATCTCTTCCAGGGTCGAGCAGTAGCCATTCTCCAAAGTCTCCTTGATCAGGGCAGTAATCCCTTTACCAATACCCGGTAGCTCTTTTAAACGATTAGTTGCGACCAACTGATGCAAATCCTGATTAATAGCCGTTAAGCGGCGGGCAGCATTATAGTATGCCCGAACTTTAAACCTGTTTTCTCCCCGGATCTCCAGGAGATCAGCCAGTTCCCGCAGTATTGTCGCCATCTCCTTATTACTAAGCTCAACCAAACCGAACACACCTCCTGCTAAAACACTTAAAAGGCCATGATTTGGTCATGGCCGAAAAAATCTCTCTAGATTTTGTTGAATAATCGGTGTTATATCCAGTAAATTTGTCGCCATAAATGAACCATTGAGCAGTTGAGTTACATCATAATAAGGGATCTGCGCAAGCAGCAGGACCAAAAGATAGGAGAAAAACCCACCCTTGACCAGACCCAGCGCAGCCCCAACCACATGATCCAGGGGGTCAAGATAAAACAGGTTTAAGATATTTTTAAGGACCAGACCCAGCAGATGGATAAACAGATTAATCAGTACAAATAAAACAGCAAAACTAATAAACTGCAACATCTCCGGGGAGACCTTAATATATGGCGCCAGATAGGGTTGAAAGGCACGATAATAGTTAATGGCAACGATCAAGGCTACGATCAAACCCAAAATAGAACTGGTCTGTTTAATGAATCCCTTTTTGTAACCCCCTAAAATAAAGTACAGAAAAAGGATTAAAATACCGATATCCAGCAATGAAAACCCGATCAAATGTCAATCATCTCCTTCCAGGAGTTCAAGGAGCTCTTTATAATCACCTTGTAATTTATAATATTCTTCTCTCATTTTTTGGTTCTCCCGTTTTAGCATCTCCAGGTCTTTTTGTTGCTGAATGTAATCATCATTTAACTTAAAGTATCCATCAGCAATATTGACCATCGTAAGTCCGAGCAAACGTTGACGGGGCAAATGAGGGTAAGCCTGGTTCAGGTCTTTGCCAATACGATTAATGTGAGATGTCAGAGCTTTAACATATTTATCGGAAATATCTCCCACAATGATTAGCTCCTCTCCCAATATTTTTATTGAGAATTTATTCCTTTTCTCAGGCTTATATTTATCCTCAATCACCATTTTTATTCATCCCCCGGAAATTATTTTAATCCGTTCCATTATTAATTTCCCTGTTCAGTTAAAAAATCCTGCCTGGACAGTCAATTTCCTCTAATCTTTGCCCCGGCTCTTTTCTCCAGGTCAGTAACTATTCGGTTAAATACTTGATTAACCTCTTGATCCCTTAAGGTGCGATCAGCCGCCTGGAAAACCAGTTTAAAGGCCAAACTTTTGGCCCCGGGTAGAATCTGATCCCCCTGATAAAGATCAAAAAGACGGACGGCTTTTAATAACTCCCCACCCTCTTTCCTGATCCGCTCCAATAACTCGGCACAATTCACCTCTTTTTTGACCATAACCGCCAAATCCCGTTCTACAGCAGGGTAACGGAGCAAAGGTTGATAATGCCGTTCCAGCTTAACATCTTCCAGGAGCCGGGCAAAATCGAGTTGAAAAACAGTGGCCCTTTTTTTCAGGTCCAGCTCAGCAATCAGCTCAGGTAGCAGCTCACCGATAATCCCAACTTCGCGTCCGGCGGAGTTAATCCGGGCTGCCCGGCCGGGATGGAGATAAGAGACCCGTGCCGGTTCATAGCAAATTGTGCTCAAACCCAGCTGTAAGAAATATGACTCCAGTATCCCTTTTAGAAAAAAGAAATCAGCGGCCCCTGTATTCCATTGATCGTGGTGATAGCCCATACTTCCCCCGCCCAGCATTAGTCTTTCTTCCGGTTCCCCGCTGCCGGCAAAGTAAACATTGCCCAGCTCAAAGACCCCCATCTCCCCGACCTGTCTTTTGGCATTATTAGCCAGCACCTCAATTATTCCGGGAATTAGGGAAGTCCGTAATACTGCAAATGATTCATTTAAGGGATTTTTAATGCGGACCCAGTCCCGGAGCTGACTATCGGCCGGAATACGCAAACGGTTATAATGCTCGGTAGCGGTTAAACTGAAATTGATGATCTCATCGAGACCGGAAGACAACATTAACTCCCTGCTCAGGTCTTCCATATTCTGTTTAAAGGTTTTCCCGCCTTGTTGCTTACTTTCCGTTCTGGTTAATGGAATATTATTATACCCGTAAAGCCGGGCTACTTCTTCAATTAAATCAGCCTCACGGCTTACGTCATTCCGATATGACGGGACAGTGACTACCAGCACCCCATTCCCCTCATTTTCAACGCTAAATTCCAGTCTTTTCAACATACCGGCGATCTGTTCCGCTGTAAGCTGCAAACCCAGCAGGCGGTTAACCAGCTCGCTCTCCAGATTAATTTGTCGGGGACGAAAAGGCTGAGGATAAAGATCAATTAACCCCTTAACAACCCGGCCCCCGGCATATTGCTGGATCAAATAGGCTGCCCGGTTACTGGCCTCAATTACCATCTCAATATCTACTCCCCGTTCAAACCGGTGGGAGGCTTCACTGGGTAGTCCTAATTTACGGGCGGTCTTTCTAATATTGACCGGATTAAAGTAAGCCGCTTCCAGGAAGAGATCAACTGTATCTTCGTCCACTTCGCTATTTGCTCCCCCCATTACTCCGGCCAGACCTACTGCCCCGTTTTGATCGGCGATTACCAGAATCTCCTGATCCAGCTCACGTTCTTGTTGATCAAGAGTCACCAGCTTTTCTCCCTGCTCAGCTCGCCGGACAATAATTTTTTGGCCGGCAATTTTATGATAATCAAAGGCATGTAAGGGCTGGTTATATTCCATCAAAACATAATTAGTAATATCTACTACATTATTAATCGGTCTGATTCCTGCCGCCACAAGCCGCTTCTGCATCCAATCCGGAGCCGGGCCAATTTTAACCCCCTGGATTATCCTTCCGGTATAACGGGGACAAAGCTCCACATCTTCTACCTCGACCTGAATCAGATCGCTAATATCCTGCTCAGTTTCTTTTAATTCGAGCACCGGCCAATTAATTTTTCCTTTCCCCTGAATTGCTTTCAGTTCTCTGGCTAAACCCAGCAGTCCGAGACAACGGGCATAATTTGGCGTTAAATCCATATTTAAAATATAATCGTCCAGCTCCAGATACTCAATTAGCTTCATCCCGACTGCTGCTCCGTCCTCGAGGATCATAATTCCTGCCGCCCGTTCCTGGCTAAAGCCCAGTTCATCAACAGAACAGAGCATTCCGTAGGATAATTCGCCCCGCAGCTTGACCGGTTTAATCTCCATACCGTTGGGTAGTGTAACCCCTACCGTTGCTACCGGAACCAGTGCCCCTTGCTCGATATTGGGAGCTCCGCTGACGATCTGAATGCTTTCCGGACCGAGATCAACCTGACAGATCTGTAGTTGATCAGCATTAGGGTGCTTGGCAATCTCGCTAATTTGCCCGACAACAATCCCTTCCAGTCCCTGGCCCCGATACTCGATTTCATCAACTTCCATTCCGGCCATGGTCAACGCTTCAGCCAACTCTTCCGCACGGTAGTTTAGCTGAATATATGTTTTCAACCAACTATATGGTACTTTCATCATCATCACCTTCCATTGCTATTATCTAGAATTGCCGGAGAAACCTTTGATCATTTTCAAAAAGGAGACGGATATCATTGATCCCGTACTTAAGCATTGCAATCCGGTCCAGCCCCATTCCGAAGGCAAAACCACTATATTGCTTAAAATCAATTCCGGCCATCTCCAATACATTGGGATGAACCATCCCCGCTCCCAGTATTTCCAACCATCCGCTCTCTGAACAGAGTCGACACCCTTTGCCTGCACAGACAATACAGGAGATATCTACCTCGGCACTTGGTTCGGTAAAAGGGAAATAGCTCGGTCTGAATCTAAATAAACGCTCCTGACCATAAATTGCCCTGACCACCAGTTCAATCGTCCCCTTCAGGTCACTAAAAGAGATCCCCCGGTCAATTACTAAACCCTCGACCTGGTGGAACATCGGAGTATGAGAAGCATCCAGTTCATCAGAACGGTAAACCCGCCCCGGCGCAATAATTCTGATCGGTGGTTTTTTTTGGGCCATTGTTCTGATCTGTACCGTTGAAGTCTGGGAACGCAAAAGATAATTATAGTCTAAATAGAAGGTATCCTGCAGATCACGGGCCGGATGATGTTCAGGCACATTTAAAGCCTCAAAATTATTATACTCGTTCTCAATCTCCGGTCCTTCGGCAATAGTAAAACCCAGTCCGATAAAGAGCTCTTTCACCTGATCCGAGATCCGGGTCAGGGGATGTCGGTGGCCGAGCCGGGGTTTATTTCCAGGTAAGGTTACATCTATTCTCTCCTCCTCCATTTTCCTGACCCTTACCTCTTGCTCAATCTCCGTCTTTTTGTTTTCAATTATATTATGCAGTCTTTCCTTTAAAAAATTGGCCGCCTGACCGATTTGCGGTCTCTCTTCAGCAGATAACTTGCCCATCTGGCGTAAAACTTCGGTAATCCTTCCCTTTTTCCCCAGAAATTCTACCCGTAAAGCCTCCAGTTGCTCCAGATCGGTAATATCTGTCAATGCCCGCGCTGCTTCCAACTCAATTTTTTTTAATCTTTCTTTTAAGTCCATTCATAAACACCCCCAACTGATTCTAGAAAATAAAAAATCCCTCATCCCAAGGGACGAGAGATTCGCGTTACCACCCTACATTACCCGACAGTTAATCAGGTCACTCATTTTTGTTAACGGGAAAGCCTTTCCCGGTAAGGCCTACTCTCTGGTTCAGCCTTCAGCTCTGGAGTGAATTTCATTATCCATCTCCTTAAGGATGCTTACAGTCCCCGGCATCCTCTCCCTGGAAAGGTCTGGATAACTACTCTCTCCTTCCTCACTTTTTATTGTATATATTTTTTTTTACTTTGACTCACTTTCCTCAATAGATAAATCTGCCGATAAGCCAAATATGCGTTAATAGACCCGGTTTCCTCAAAAACCCTCCAGAAAAATGCTGCGGTCAACCCCAAAAGGACCACATCCTTCCAAGAGATATAAATTAAATTGTCTTACAACCTAAATTATATCATACCAGAGGCTGGATGACAAGAAATATAAATGATTTTATTAAAAAATTTCTGAATATATCAGGAATTTTCCCTGATCCTATTCTCAGCAATTTTATAAAGGATCACCCCGGCTGCGATCGCCGCATTAAGTGAATCAATCTGTCCAATTAATGGAATCTTGACCCTCAGGTCAGAAAACTGAAGGACTTCTGCTCTGATCCCATTGGCTTCATTACCGATTATAATAATTGTCTGCTGACCATAATCCGCTTGATAATAGTACTTTTCTCCGGAAAAATCGGCGCTTATAACTTTAAAGTTATCCCCTTGTCCCTTTAAGATTTCTTTAAAGTGCACAAGATCAATGTCTGCCATGATCGGGATAGTAAAGATAGCCCCCATTGTTGCCCGGAGGACTTTTAAGTTATAGATCTCCACACTCCCTTTTAAGGTAATAATTCCATCTACCCCGGCCGCCAGTGCCGTTCTAATCATCGTTCCCATATTACCGGGGTCTTGCACTTGATCGAGGACCAGAATTGTCCTGGCTTGTCCCCAATTAAACTGGGGACAGACCTTTTGATCGGCTATGGCAATAATTCCCTGGGGATTTTGGGTGTCGGCAATCTCCTGAAGGATCTTTTGTTCCAGCAAGAAGATCTTGCCAAAATTAGCCTGTTGTCCCAAAATGGCCTGTCCTTCTTTGCTGGAAAAAAAATCCTCCGAGATAAACACAGCCTGAAACCTGACCCTATTTCTAAGCGCTTCTAATACGATCCGGAAGCCCTCCAGGATTATTTTACCTTCATTCTTTCTGGTTTTTTTTCGGTATAGTCTTTTTAAATACTTGACTTGCTCATTACTGGCACTTCGGGGCAACTCAAACAACCTACTTAGCCACCTAATTCCTTTTTGGCGATTAAAACCAGTTCACTAAAGCTACCGGCATCACTAACAGCTATATCCGCTAACATTTTACGGTCGATCTCAATATTAGCTCGCTTTAAACCATTGATCAATCTGCTATAGGAAATACCGTCTTTACGGGCAGCAGCATTGATCCGGGTAATCCATAACCTTCTAAAGCTCCGTTTTTTATTTCTTCGATCTCTATAGGCATAATGCAGTGCTTTCATCACCGCTTGATTAGCAGCTTTAAACTGTTTACTTCTTGCACCAAAATAACCCCTGGCTAACTTTAAAACCTTTTTTCTCCTGCGACGGGCCTTGGTACCTCTCTTTACACGCGACATTTTAATGTTCCCCTTTCAATTATTATATTGCTCTTTTATGCCAGCAGTTTCCTATATTTTTTGGCAAAACTTTGATTAATCAATACGGACTGACGGAGGTTTCTCCTCCTTTTACCGGTCTTGGAAGTCATCTTGTGGCGATGAAAGGCCTGACTCCTTTTTATTTTGCCGGAACTGGTCAGCTTGCTCCTTTTCGCAATACCCTTATGGGTTTTAGTTTTAGTTTTAGGCATAATCTGTCTCCTCCTTAAGTATCAATATTAGGGGTTAAGATCATAAACATATTTCTACCTTCCATCTTGGGTTTACTCTCTACCTTCCCCAGATCTTCGATCCCCTCGATTAATCTATTCATTAAACCAAAACCTAAGTCTTTATGCATTAATTCCCGGCCACGGAATTTAACCCTGACCTTAACCTTATCTTTGTTCTCCAGAAATTTGCGAGCCATTCGCAACTTAACATTAAAATCATGTGCTTCAATCTTCAAACCCATCTGTACTTCTTTTACATTCATCACATTCTGGTTTTTCTTCGCCTTCTTGGTCTTTTTAGCCTGTTCATACTTATACTTACCATAATCCATAATTTTACACACAGGCGGATTAGCCTGAGGGGCAACTTCTACCAGATCTAACCCCTTTTCCTCCGATAAGCGCATGGCATCAACTGTTGAAATAATACCAACCTGACTTCCATCAGCGGAGATTAAACGCACTTCCCTGGCCCTAATCCGGTCATTCACCCTTAAATCACTATTTATTTCTATGCACCTCCTAAAAAATTTTAAGAAAAAATCGGCTTACTGCCATAGCAGTAAATAAGGTAACTTTCTTGATATATAGGAATAGCAAGTTATCTATAGGCTCCTATATATTAAAAAACAGGTGGTAGAACCACCCGTTATTATTGATAGATTAGCCTGAGCTTAGTTAAGCAAAATATACTACGCTTAGCTAAAAGACTATCTTATTAACCATTAAATCGCCAGGACTAATGGTGAGAAATGGGTGTTTCTACTTTTTTATCTTATTCAGTATATCATAGTGCAAATTTAAATGTCAATCCCCTCAGCTACTTTTTTTCCCTGATTTCCTTTAAGACCATTTCTTTAAATTGAGCCTGGGAATAAGCCCCCAGATCACCTTTCCGTCTTTCGCGTACGGAGACTGTCCCGGCCGCAACCTCTTGGCCACCGACAATAACCATATAAGGGACCTGTTGGACCTGTGCTTGTCGAATCTTGTAACCGACTTTTTCCTGACTATGATCGATCTCTACCCTGATACCATCTCTCTCCATAAATTCTTTAATCTCCCGGGCATAGTCCAGTTGGTCATCAGAGATCGGGATTACTTTCAGCTGAACCGGGGCTAACCAGACCGGGAATGCTCCGGCATAATGTTCAATTAAGATACCAAGGAATCTCTCTACCGCACCCATTACTACCCGGTGAATCATCACTGGCCGATGTTCCTGGCCGTCTGGACCAACATAGCGTAAATCAAAACGTTCCGGCATTTGGAAATCGAGTTGGATCGTAGCACACTGCCAGGTTCTACCCAGACTATCCTCGAGATGAATATCAATTTTGGGACCATAAAAGGCTCCGTCACCCTCATTGATTTGATAATCCAGTTCCAATTCAGCCAGGGCTTCTTTGAGGGCAGCAGTTGCCCGATCCCAATCTTCCTTTGCACCCATTGATTTCTCCGGTTTAGTACTTAGTTCTACTTGATAAGTAAAACCAAAGACACGATAAAACTGGTCAACCAGTGTTAGGACAGCAACTAATTCTTCCTTAATCTGTTCCGGTAACATGAAGATATGGGCATCATCCTGGGTAAAAGCCCGGACTCGCATCAACCCATGCAGAGTCCCTGACAGTTCATGGCGGTGGACCAATCCCAATTCAGCAGTTCTCAGCGGAAGCTCCCGATAACTATGCATCCTATTTTTATATACCAGAACACCCCCGGGGCAATTCATCGGTTTAATTGCATAATCTTGTTCATCGATCTTGGTAAAATACATATTTTCTTTATAATGGTCCCAGTGTCCTGACTGCTGCCATAGTTGTTGGTTCAGGATTAAAGGAGTCTTAATCTCTTGATACCCTTTTTCCCGATGAACCGTACGCCAATAATTAAGTAACTGATTCCAGATAATCATTCCTTTGGCATGAAAAAAAGGGAACCCGGGTGCTTCTTCCTGGAAGCTGAAAAGGTCAAGCTCTTTACCTAACCTCCGGTGGTCTCTCTTTTTAGCCTCTTCCAGTCTTTGCAGATATTCTTTCAATTGTGATTTTTGATAAAATGCTGTTCCATAGACTCGCTGTAACATCTTTCTGTTTTCATCACCGCGCCAGTAAGCACCGGCAATACTTAATAACTTGAATACCCCGCTTTTACCTGTTGAAGGGAGGTGAGGACCACGGCACAGGTCGGAAAAGTCACCCTGATGATATATACTAACCTGAGTATCCGTAATTTCTTCAATCAATTCGACTTTATAGATCTCACCTTGCTGATGCATTAACTCAACTGCCTTCTTTTTATCGAGCAATTTTCGCTCAATCTTAAGATCTTCAGCAATAATCTTTTCCATCTCTGCTTCGATTTTTGCTAGATCCTCCAGCGCTAATCTCTCTTCCAGATCAAAGTCATAATAAAACCCATCTTCAATCGTTGGACCAATTGCCAGCTTGACCTCAGGGAACAGTCTTGTTACAGCCTGGGCCATCACATGGGCCGTAGTATGGCGAAGGATATCAAGCCCCTCGCTGGACTCGGCAGTAATGATCTCGACCTCTGCATCAGCAATCAGACTATAATTTAAGTCGACCGGCTGGCCGTTAACTTTTCCGGCAACAGCGGCTTTCCCTAGTCTTTTGCCAATACTATTGGCCACTGCTTGAACAGTTACTCCAGACTCATATTCTCTAACCGAACCGTCAGGTAAAACAACTTTAATTTCAGCCATCACTCTTCCCCCTTTGGAAGTTAGTTATTTAAAGAATAAATAAAAAAAGCCCGATCCATCTACTTAGAGACGGATCAGGCCGTGGTTCCACACTAATTGGTTTTTTAAAAAACCCACTCTTTCGATTAACGGATTAAACCGGGTAGAAATACTTTCTAAAAAGGGAGTTCCTTCTACCGGCTCAGAGGTGGTCTTCGGATATAAAAGAGATAAAGGTGCTTTCAGCCGATGACACCATTCTCTGAGCTTACCTTAATATATCTTACTCTCCTCTTCAATGCCTTTATGACATATCTGTAATTTTGTCTAATTATAATACTAGTTTTTCAAAAAGTCAAGTGATTTCCCAATTATTTTTACATATTTTACACCCGGGACAGATCTCCACCCTGCTACCAAAAATCTTTTTTACTGTTTTCTCAGCCGCTTTATCTTCAAAATGGAGAACGATTCTAACCGGAGCTACATTGATCAAAGCACTGACCAGCAGGTCTTCATATTCTATCTCTTCTTCAAACATATCGGCCAGATATCCTTCCAGATATTCATTGCTGATTCTATTCTCAAATCTATCTAAAATTTGAAAAGATCCATCCCCCTGTTTCAGGACATGAACACTTGATATTCTAGGCTCCTGTAGATCAACAAAGTACTTTAAGAGCTCGATAAATTCATTATACTCTTTCTCAATAATATAATCGTCAACAGCCCGTTCTACCGCCAGATTAAGGTCATCAAGGTAATCCTTTAAGCGAAAACGAACAAATCCTTCAATATTTAGGTCATGATTCTGTTTTAAATAATTTAAGATATGAGCGATGATTTCTTCTTTGCGAACAATTTTTCCCAGTGGGATACCGGGCTTTTTAGTTTCATTTAAGTGGTCAATAGTTAATTGCTGGATCTTATTCCTTTCTCTGATTGTAAAGTGTTGATATTTATGTTTTATAGTCCGGTTAATAAATTTGTTTTCCAGTTTTTCGATTACAATATCGGCTAAAATTCCAGCCACATATTCCAGGGTAATCACTTTCTTAGACTGGTCAAAATCTATTGTGAATAAGGTATATTCCTGTTCTTCCTGTTCAGCTATAATGTAGTTATAACCGAGGGCTTTACATAATCTGTCCTTGATTTCATTGGGATAATCAAGGGTTGAAATGGTAATCCCCATTTGTATCACTCCTCATGTATATATTATTATATGAACGACATAATATTTGTATACAACATTTTAGTGAGGTGCTAATAATGGTAGATTATCAAGACCAATATGATTCAGCAATCTTAGAAGAGGTCGCCCAAAAATGTCCTGCTTTTGAATCTGCCTATGATTCACCTTTTGCCAATGCCGGCAGCCTCGCCGCCCAGGGTGGATTAGGAGACAGGAGCTGTAATGAATGTACTCACTGGAATCAGGGCAACTGTAACATCTTCCTCAAGCATCAGGATAAATATAAATAATAATCGCTAATATATCCATCTTTTTATTTGGTTTTTGACGTCCTCCGCCATAAATTTTAATTACATAGTAATACCCGCTCCTGCCGGTTCAGAAGCGGGTTTAAAGAAGGAAGAAAAAATATAATGCCCTCTAAATTCTTTACAATTCCAACTGTCATTTTTTAGTATAATTGTACTAAAATACAAAAATTTAAAGGGTTTTATTTCTATTATCTTGAATATATATGTTAAAATTATAAATCAAAAAAGAGGTGATT
>JAKSCG010000172.1 GCA_022360715.1 Halanaerobiales bacterium | reverse complement strand
TTGTCAATGGCATGGCTGACCGCTAATCTCACCTGCTTATCATTAAACGGTTCTTTAGCTGCATTGAAACCTAAAAATCTGGTTATAACATTTTCAGCAGATGTTTTGGCCTTATATCTGCTATCTTCCGAAAATTCCTGAAATCCGTCATAGGAGATCTTAGCTGCACCAAAAACCAGATCGATCTCACCGTTTCTGAGGGCCAGGGCTTTGGCTTCATTATCGGGAATCACCTTGACATGAAATTTGTCTAGACCAGGCTTTTCTCTCTCATAGTGGGGGTTGCGCACAAAGGTATACATATTTTCAGCCCTTTGACCTGCCGCCATATAGGGCCCGGTCCCCAGGGAGTGGGTCAGCAACTTGTCGGATAGGGTGCCGTCTTCGTTAAAAGCATTGGGCGACATCATCCCCAGGGGCATGGGTTTGGCAAAATCTTGCAATGCTCCATAATAAGGTGAAGTTAAATGTACGGCGATTACATACTCATCAATAACCCTGACTTCTTTAAGTACAGGAATCAACCCAAAGGCAGCTTTGTAATCTCCTAAAAGATTGGGCAGCATTTCTAAGTTCTTTTTGACAACAGCCGCGTTAAAATCTGCTCCGTCGGAAAACTTGATCCCTTGCTTAAGAGTAAAAGTATAGACCAGTCCGTCCGCTGAGATGGTCCAGGACTCAGCCAGTCCGGGGATTATTTTTCCCCCCTGGTAATTGACCAGGGTTTCATAAAAGTTAGCCAAGTAATAGGCTGTTTGGGTATATGGGTGGTGTTCCGTCATAAAAATCGTCTGGAATCCGGCTTCAAATCCCCAGGTTTCGCACAAAGTAATCTCTTGAGTCTCCTCTGTCGGCTCACTGTTTGTTTCGTTGTTTTGGGAACAACCTACCACTAATGTTAAGGACATGAGCACTGCCAGCATTACCAGCAATGATTTTTTTATCATTCTTCTCCCCCCGCTTCAAATAATTTATACTGGGAACGAAAGCCTATCTCTCCGTTCTCACTTTATCTGAGCTTTATTCCCGCTGCATCAAACTGAGAGGGCTGGCCGTGAAACTGATAGTCGTCTATCTTATCCCCATCAAAGATCACCAGTTCTTTGATGTAGGAAATGGGCACAAAAGAACTGTTTTCATGGACCTCATTTAAGATAAAATCATATTGTTCCTGGATCTCCTGTTCATCCACCAGGCCGGTCACTCCCTTGATGATGTTATTACCGTCTTGAACATGAGCAAACCCTTGGGCCAGACTATTATCGATCAATGGTTCGGAACTCATATTGGAGATAGTTAGATACGGATCAAAAGGAATCCCGTAAGTTCTTGCATAAGCGATGGTGTAGTTGCCTTTCTGGATTTCGGTATACCATGCTAACAGATCAAAGCCAATGATTTTTATCTCCATGCCGAGCTCCTTTAAGGATGAAGCGATAGTCAAGGCAAGATCATGATTAACTGCCCTATCACTTTTATAGAGAATTTCTCCGGCTAGTTCTTGACCGTCTTTTTCCCTGATCCCATCGCCGTCAGAATCAAGCCACCCCGCTGATTCAAGTAATTGTTTGGCCTTTTCCACATCGTATTCATAAGGTTCTAATTCTAGATCACAATAAGGCAGCGAGCGACTTAACAGGTTATCAGCCTTTGTTTCCAGCCCGTAAAATAAATTAACGGATATGCTCTCTTTATCAATGGCATGACTGACCGCTAATCTCACCTGCTTATCATTAAACGGTTCTTTAGCTGCATTGAAACCTAAAAATCTGGTCATAACATTTTCGGCAGATGTTTTGGCCTTATATCTGCCATCTTTGGAAAATTCCTGAAATCCGTCATAGGAAATTTTAGATGCACCAAAAATCAAATCGACCTCACCGTTTCTGAGGGCTAAGGCTTTGGCTTCATTATCCGGAATCACCTTGACATGAAATTTGTCTAGATCAGGTTTCTCTCCCCCATAGTTGGGGTTACGCACAAAAGTATATGTATTTTCAACCCTTTGACCGGCCGACATATAGGGTCCGGTCCCCATCGAGTAGGTCAGTAACTGGTCGGATAGGGTGCCGTCTTCGTTAAAAGCATGGGGTGACATCATTCCCAACGGCATCGGTTTGGCAAAATCTTGTAAAACACCGTAATAAGGTGAAGTTAAATGCACGGCGATTACATATTCATCAATAATCCTGGCTTCTTTAAACAGTATGGAAATCAGCTCAGTGGAGCCTTTATAATCTCCTAAAAGATTGGGCAACATTTCTAAGTTTTTTTTGACGACAGCTGCGTTCAAATCTGCTCCGTCGGAAAACTTGATCCCTTGCTTAAGGGTAAAAGTATAAACCAGTCCGTCCGCTGAGATGGCCCAGGATTCGGCTAATCCGGGGACTATTTTTCCTTCGTGGTAATTGACCAGGGTTTCATAAAAGTTAGCCAAGTAATAGGCTGCCTGGTAGTTGGGATGCTTCCCCGGTGTAAAAATTGTCGGGAATCCGGCTTCAAATCCCCAACTTTCACACAAAGTAATCTCTTGAATCTCCTCGTTAGGCTCAGTCATTTCTTCGCTGTTTTGCGAACAGCCTATCGCTAATGTTAAGAGTATGAGCACTGCCATCATCAGCACTAATCTTTTTATCATCTTTATCCTCATTTTATCTGAGCTTTATTCCCGCTATATTAACTTGCCATGGTTGACCGTAAAACTGATAGTCGGTTATTTTATCGGCATTAAAGACCACCAATTCTTTGATGTAAGAAATGGGCACAAAAGAAATATTTTGATGAATCTCCCCCAGTATATAGGCATATCTCTGCTGTATTTCCTGTTGATCAACCATCGAATTTAATCCGATGATCAGCTGATTACCATCGGGTAGATGAGCCAGCCCTTGAGCCATCATTTTATCAACCATTATTTCAGAATTCATATTGCTAATCAATGTAAAGGGAACATCAGGAATATAATAAGTTGTCTTATAGGCAAGAGTAAAATTTCCCTGCAGCGATTCAGCATACCAGGCCATCATGTCCAGTCCTTTTTCTTTAACATCCATCCCGAGTTTCTTTAAACCTCTGGAAATCGTCAGGATTAAATCGTCATCAGTCCCCAACCCGCTGGTATAAAGAATTTCGCCGGCTAATCTTTGCCCATCTTTTTCCCTGATCCCATCGCCGTCTATATCCCGCCAACCTGCTTCATCCAATATTTTATTGGCCTTTTCTAAATCGTATTGATAGGGTTCTACCGCCACATCACAATAGGGTAAGCTCCTATTTAGTAATGTGTCGGCTTTACTCTCAATCCCATAAAACAAATTATCACAAATACTTGTTTTGTCGATTGCGTGGCTGACCGCCAACCTCACTTGCCTGTCATTAAACGGGGCTTTGGCTACATTAAAGCCGATATATCTGGTCATACCGTTTTCATTGGATACTTTGGTCCCATATCTTTTATCTGCCGAAAATTCTTTAAATACGTCATAGGACAATTTGTCCCAACCAAAGATCAGATCGATCTCTCCGTTTCTTAAAGCCAGAGCCTTGGTTTGATTATCCGGGATAACCTTAACGCGAAATTGGGTAACATCCGGCTTTGCCCCGTGATAGTTGGGGTTTTGGACAAAGGTAAAGCCACTCCCATCGCTTTGTCCGGCCAACATATAGGGGCCGGTCCCCATAGTAGCTGTTAAGATCTGCTCCGATATGGTGTCATCTTCAGTAAAAGCATTAGGTGACATCATTGCCAATGGGTTTAGTTTAGTAAAATCATGTAATGCCCCATAATAGGGTGCGGTTAAATGGATCTCAATTGTGTACCGATCAAACACTTTGAACTCTTTAAACAGTGTTGTCACCACGGCAAAAGCACCGTTATATTCCCCCGAAAGTACCGGAATCATTTCTAAATTCCGCTTTACTGCTCCCGCATCAAAATCTGCCCCATCGGAAAACTTGATCCCTTGTTTGAGATGAAAAGTATAGACCAGTCCATCTGGTGAAATATTCCATGACTCGGCTAGCCCGGGAACAATTTGCCCATCCTGATAATTGACCAGGGTTTCGTAAAAATTAGCCAAATAAGCGGCAAACCCGTAATTTTTGCTATTGGCCGGTGTTAATATCGTAGAAAACTGCTCAAACTCCCAATTTTCGCAGAGAGTAATTTCTTTAATATCATTGGTCGGATTATTTATTGCTGCTCTGTCTTGGGAACAACCTACAGTTAATTTTAAAATCATTAGTACTGCCATCACCAAAAATATCTTTTTTATCATTATACCCCTCCATTTGTCTTTCAAGTTATTTTTTTACCTGCCGGTGCCCCCCGGTGTTCGCGGTGGCAAAGACCTAATTAACACCTTAGAATAATCATGTTTAAATTCAGTGAAGGATCTGATATTTTCCAACTGTTCGACAATCTTTCCATCCTTCATAATCAATATATTCCTAGACATGTACATGGCCGCATCAATATCATGGGTTATAAAAAGA
>JAKSCG010000171.1 GCA_022360715.1 Halanaerobiales bacterium | reverse complement strand
TGGACAGACAGTAAGAAAGCAGCGGAAAGTAAAAATGAAGAAGATCAAGATTAATATTAGTGTTTCAACCTTTATTCCCAAACCGTTTACTCCCTTTCAGTGGGTGGAGATGGTGAGTATCGAGCAGATTAAGGAGAAACAGGATTTTTTGCGGAGTAAGCTCCGGGGACATGGTTTAAGTCTGAACTGGAATGATCCTCGACTCAGTATGTTGGAAGGGGTTTTTTCCCGTGGTGATCGTCGTTTAGCTGCCGTTTTGGAGCGGGCCTGGGAAAAAGGTTGTCGTTTTGACGGCTGGAATGAACACTTTTCCTTTTCCGACTGGCAGGAATCCTTCCGGGAAAACGGACTGAAGATGGAGGATTTCACCGGGGCGAGGGAATTGGGTGAGACCCTTCCCTGGGAGCACATTAATATGGGGGTTAGTAAACAATTTTTGGAACAGGAATATCAAAAGGCGTTACGGGCTGAACAAACCGGGGATTGCCGCTTTAACGATTGTACCGACTGTGCTGTTTGTTTCCAGCTTAGAACCGGCCGGGAAATTATGGGTGGTGCGACAAAATGATGATTAGAGCCAGTTTTGTCAGAGCGCAACCGGTATGTTATATCTCCCACCTTGAATTGATTAATACTTTACGGCGGTCTCTGCGGAGAACGGAGCTCCCGGTTGCCTATTCCCAGGGTTTTAATCCCCAACAGAAGTTGGCATTGGGTCAACCTTTACCGGTGGGAATGACCGGTGAGGGTTATTTCGACCTGGAACTGGGTGAAACGCTTGATTTAAGGGAGGTAGTCGAACAAATTAATCGCCAACTCCCCCGGGGGATCAGGCTGGCTGAAGCCAGCGTCGTTCCGCCTACTGCTGCTTCATTAATGGCTGTGATCAACACTGCGGTCTATCTGATAAAGATGGAGTTTAATCAGTTGCGCAGTACTGAGGAGCAATTGATTAAATCATTTCTGGCCGAGCAGCAACTCGAGATCCGGCGGGAGCGCAAGAATAAAGAGGATCGAATTATTAATATTCGACCCCTGATTCAGGGGATTGAGGTGATCCGACCGGCCGTCTGGCGATTAATTCTGGATACCGGCAGCCGGAGTAATTTAAGACCGGAAGAAGTACTCCGGGCCCTGGGAAATTACTGTGATGAGAGCAAAGAAGTTCCAATCATCAATATCCACCGGGAAAAATTACTGGTCAGGATTGATGATAAGTATTACAAACCCTTGGCAGGGAAAGTCGTTGGGAGTGGATAGTGCGATGAGCAGGCAAATTATCATAAATTCAGGGATTAGAGAAAAAAGGGCAGCTATTCTGGTTAATAATAGCCTGGAAGATATGTTTTTTGAGCAAGATACTTATGAACAGATTGCCAATAATATCTACCAGGGGAGGGTTAAGGATGTCTTACCCGGTATGCAAGCTGCTTTTATTGATATTGGTATCGAAAAAAATGCCTTTTTACACATTAATGACCTTTATTTTCGATTAAATAATAAACAATTAGAGTTATGGAAGGAAAATAAACTGGGGATCCAGCATGTCTTGCAACCAGGCCAGGAAATCATGGTTCAGGTGATTAAGGAATCGATCGGCCAAAAAGGTCCGAAGGTTACCTGCAAGATCAGCATTCCGGGCCGTTATTTTGTACTGCTGCCCCTGGAAAAGCGGATCGCGATCTCGCGGAAGGTAGTAGATGCTGAGCAACGGAATAAATTACGCAAACTGGCTCAGGGATTAACCGGAGGAGATTATGGGGTAATTATCAGAACCAATGCTCTGGAACAGGGTCGAGAAGAATTAAAATATGATTATCAATATTTACTGGACCGCTGGGAGGATCTCCAGAAAAGATATAAAAAAAACAGGGCACCTGTCTTGATTTACCGCCACATTGGCCTGATTGAACAGGTTGTCAGGGACTATCTTTCCCCTGAGGTGGATAAGGTAGTGATTGATTCTAAGGAGGATTATCAGGAAATAAAAGTGATGTT
The DNA here is from genome assembly GCA_022360715.1 of Halanaerobiales bacterium. Taxonomy (GTDB): domain Bacteria; phylum Bacillota; class Halanaerobiia; order Halanaerobiales; family DTU029; genus JAKSCG01. Next base: position 32,568 of record JAKSCG010000171.1, on the reverse strand, counting down.
GGATCATTTTGCTCCCCACTTGAAGGGAAAGATCCAGCTTTATCAAAAGGAAAAACCGCTTTTTACTACTTATGGGATCGAAAAACAACTGCTCAAGGTGTTGGACCATAAGGTCTGGCTGGGTTCCGGGGGTTATATTGTATTTGATAAAACCGAAGCCCTGGTCGCGATCGATGTTAATACCGGTAAATATACCGGCAAAAAAAACTTGCAGGAAACGGTTTTTAAGACCAATGTGGAGGCAGCCCGGGAAATAGCCCGTCAACTCAGATTGCGCAATATCGGTGGAATTATCGTAATAGACTTTATTGATATGACTCTCAAGGCTCATCAGGATCAGGTTTTAAAAATATTTAATCAGGAACTGGCGAAAGATAAAACCAAAACAGCCTTATTAGGCCTGACCAAACTTGGGCTGGTCGAGATGACCAGAAAAAAGGTGAGAGAGGGTTTTGGAGAACTTATTCAAAAGGAATGCCCCTACTGTGGCGGAACCGGTCGGGTCATGTCGGAAGGGACGATGGCTTTAAAAGTTATCCGGGAGATCAATGAACTGAGTACTAAAGAAAAATTTTCAGCCATTTTACTGGATTTACACCCCCGGGTGGCTTCGGTGCTGATCGGGTCCGGTGGGGAAAAACTAAAAGAGCTGGAAGAAGAGCTGGGCCTGGACATCTATATCTCCGGGAATGATGAATTACATATTGAAGAATACCGCATTATTAACAAGGGTACCAAAGAAGAGCTGTCTAAACTATCCCTCCCGGTCCGGGAAGATGAAGAGTATCAATTGCTGGTCGAGGAGCAACAGTACAATAACCCGGAAGACGGTCTAGCCAGGATTAAAGGATATATAATTTTGATCAAGGATGGCGGTAACCAGGTGGGGGAAGAGGTCAGAATTAAAATTATCAGTGTTTCGCGAACTTTTGCCCGGGCGCTTAAACTGTAGTACTATCGGAAAAATCCTTGACTTCCCGGTAAATATATGCTAAAATTATATTCGTGCCAAAACCGCCCGAAATGGGTTAAGAAAGTCTGCCGGACCGGTGGACTACCTAATTTCGGCGAGTCTGCGGTAAGGAGGTGGAGTTTATGTATGCCATTATCAAGAGTGGTGGCAAACAGTATCGGGTAGAAGAAGGCCAGATTATCAAGGTGGAGAAACTGCCCCTGGCTGCTGAGCAAACTGTTGAGTTTAATCAGGTTTTATCAATAGCTGGTGAAGATGGTGTCAGGTACGGTCAGCCCTTGGTCGAGGGAGCTAAGGTAACAGGTAAGATACTGGAACAGGGTAAACATAAAAAGGTTATTGTTTTTAAGTATAAGGCTAAAAAGCGTTACCGTCGTAAGACCGGACATCGTCAACCATATACAAAAGTTTTAGTGGAGAAAATTGAGGGATAAAAGTAATTATAAAATAAAATTGAAAACAGGGGGTGGAAGGTTATGGCCAAGAAAAAAGGGGTAGGTAGTTCCCGCAACGGTCGTGATAGTGAGTCTAAACGATTGGGAGTCAAAAGGTTTGACGGTCAGGTTGTCCCGGCCGGCTCGATCCTGGTCAGGCAGAGGGGAACCAGGTTTCATCCCGGATTAAACGTTGGTCGCGGTAATGATGATACCCTCTTTGCTAAAATTGACGGAGTCGTTAAGTTTGAACGGAAAGGGAAATCTACCCGCCAGATTAGTGTTTATTCCCCAGAACAGTTAGCAAGTATAGTTAATTAATAGAGATTGAGCTTTTCCCTCAGTTTTTACTGGGGGTTTTATTTTTTTCCTGGTTTTTGGAAATCATAATTAAAGGGGGTGAGCGGATGTTTTTAGATCAAGTAGAGTTCAGGGTTAAGGGTGGTGATGGCGGTAACGGCGTAGTCAGTTTTCGCCGCGAGAAATACATTGATATGGGTGGTCCGGACGGTGGTGACGGTGGCGATGGCGGTAGTGTTATCTTAAGGGTTGATCCTACTCTTAACACCTTATCTGATTTCCGTTATCACCGGCATTATCAAGCAGCAAAAGGTATCCACGGCTCGGGGAATAATAAGCATGGGAAAAGTGGTCAAGATCTCTTATTAAAAGTACCACCGGGTACAGTCATCTATGATACTGACACCGGTCAACTGTTGGCTGATCTTACTAAAGAGGGCCAGGAGTGGATAGTTGCCCGGGGCGGTAAAGGGGGAAAGGGTAATGCCCGCTTTAAAAAGTCAACCCGGAAAGCACCCAGATTTGCCGACCAGGGCGAAATCGGTCAGGAGAGAAATCTAACTTTGGAGTTGAAATTATTAGCTGATGTAGGTTTGATCGGTTATCCCAATGTGGGTAAATCAACTTTGATTTCTGTTGTCTCGGAAGCCCGACCCAAAATTGCCTCCTACCCCTTTACTACCCTTAAACCTAATCTGGGAGTTGTCTCTGTGGGGGATTATCGTTCTTTTGTGATGGCCGATATCCCCGGTTTAATTAAAGGGGCCCATCAGGGAGTTGGCCTGGGTGATGAGTTTTTACGCCATATCGAAAGGACTAAACTCCTGCTGCATGTGCTGGACGTAGCCGGGATTGAAGGCCGGGACCCCCTGCAAGATTTTGCCGATATTAATCAAGAGTTAATTAATTATAACCAAAGGTTGTCGGCACGTCCGCAGTTGGTTGCTTTAAATAAAACCGATCTCCTGCCAAACGACCAAAACCTGGTCCGAGCCACCAGAGGACTTGAACGGGTCGGAATGGAGGTATTTCCTATTTCGGCAGTTACCGGAAAAGGAGTAAAAGAGTTGATCGCTCGGGTTAGCCGGCTGCTGGAAGAAATAAGTGAAGAAGAGTTGATTATTGCGGAAGAAGAAGTAGTAATTAAACCGGAGTTTAATCAAGAACGAGGGATAGAAATCAAGCGGTGGTCGGCTGATCTATATGAGATAACCGGTAGTCTGGTCGAGGAGAATATTCAAAAAACCAATTTCAGTAATGACGATTCGGTAAAAAGGCTATTAAGAATACTGCAACACCATGGTTTAAATCAATTAATGACTGAAAAAGGGATTAAACAGGGGGATGTGGTAAAAATAGGTTCGTTGGAATTTGAGTATTTGGAATGAATCTTACTTAAATTAGCAAACTATCTTTTCTGGGATGAAGGAATCAATGAAGATTTATCGAATTATAGAATTATCTAGAAAAAGATAGGAGGCTTTATGATGGAGAAGATTAAAATTATCACTGATAGCTGCTCTGACTTGCCGTTAGCATTAGTAGAAGAATATGATATAAGCATGCTGCCGACGCCGGTTCATTTTGGTGAGCAACTTTATCATGACCGGGGAAACTTATTTCCGGAAGAATTTTACCAAAAGATCGATCAAGGAAATGATCTCCCCAAAACATCACAAATTACCCCGACTGCTTTTCAGGAAGAGTTTGAGAAAGCTCTGGCCGCAGGTTTTAAGGTCTTATCAATCAACTTTTCTTCAAAATTAAGCGGCATTTTACAATCAGCTATTCTGGCGAAAAAAGAGATTGGTTCTGCTGATGTTCACATTATTGACAGTAGGTGCGCATCGGTCGGTTTTGGGATGTCCGTTATTAAAGCAGCCCGCCTTACTCGTCAGGGAATGGGCCTTACGGAAGTAATCCAGGAGACGCTTCAGTATTGTTCACAGATGGAACATATTTTTGCTGTCGGTTCACTGGAGATGCTGAAAAGGGGAGGGAGAATCAGTAAAACGTCAGCCCTAATTGGCAGTGTCCTCAATATTAAACCGATTCTCCATTTTCAAAACGGAGAAATTTTACCCTTAAATAAAGTTAGGGGCTCCAAGAAGATGTATGATTATTTACTAGAGGTTATGGCCGAACGAGGTGATCAGCTCCCCGAACAGGAACTGATCGGGATAAATCATTCCGGTAACCCGGCGATGGCGGAAAAAATGAAAGAAAAGATCATGGAACGTTTTGGCATTAAGCAGGAAAAATTGATCATTTCAGAGATTGGAGCAGCGATCGGTTCCCATGTTGGCCGGAATACCGTTTCTGTATTCTTTCAAAATAAAGATAAGGTCGCTGAGGCAGAACTCCATTAAGTTAGTCGGCCTCACTTAATACTTTAGTAGCTATTCTTTTTTTAATTACTTTTTTCTCCCAGCGTCCGCTGAGGTAGATCAGATAAGCGAGCAGGGTGATGATCGCATTACTAAGAATCATGGCATACCAGACCGAACTGGAACCCCAGTTAGTATATTTCTTGAATAATAAGATCATCGGTATTCTTAAAACCCATAAGCGGCCCATCATGATAATCATAGCCATAACGGTATGACCTGAACCCTGAAAGGTACCGATAAAGATCTGATAAAATCCCATGAGCGGTAGGGAGAGGGTGATCAGGCGGAAGTAAAGGATCGCCAACTCGGCAATTTCTTTTTCATGGGTGAAAAAACTAATAATTTTAGGAATAAAGGGGTAGATGATTAAACCACCACTAACCATAAAAGCAGTGGTTAAAACAGCACTGGCCTGGACAGCTTTTTTGGCCCGTTTAATCTGATCAGCCCCCAGATTTTGACCAACTATGGTAACCAGGGCACTACCAATCCCCATTGCCGGCATCAAGATCAGTGAATTAATCCTATTTCCAATCCCAAAAGCGGCCAAGGTTGATTGACCAAATGATATGATAAACATATTTAAAACCATAAACCCCAACGCCGTAGTAGATTGGCCTACTGAAGAAGGTAGGCCGATTTTTATTAAACTGGTCAATAGATCGCGGTTCAGTTTTAGATCAGCTTTACGGAGCCGGATGCCTTTTTCATAAGTAATCAATGAATAAATGGCATAAACAGCAAAAATTCCGCGCGATAAAACGGTTGCAATCGCTGCTCCGCCGATACCCAGGTTCAGGGTGAAAATAAAAATGGGATCAAGGATCATATTGAGAACTACCGAAATAGCACTGTATTTCATCGGGGTGATTGTATCACCCTGGCCCTGTTTGATCGATGTAAAGCCGACAAAAAGGAAGATGGTCGGCATTCCTAGAAACATGATTTTCAAATAGCGGCTACCTTCCTGGAGCAATAAACCTTCTGCCCCCATAAATCTGACGATCGGGGTAGTGATCAGGTAACCGATGAATCCCAGCAATATGGAAAATATTAATGAGAAAGAGAGGAGTTGCCCGGCTACTCTGGTGGCATTTGTACTGTCATCAGCACCGGTATATTGTGAAATTAAAGATGTTCCGGCAATACTAATCCCGATACCGATTGCTAAAATAAAGAAGATTACCGGCCAGACCAGTGTCATAGCGGCAATCTGGGTACCTCCCAGCCGACTTATCCATAAAGTGTCGGTCAAATTATAGATGGTCTGGATAAAATTATTGAACATAATCGGTGCCGAAAGGGATAAAATGACCTTATTGATATTCCCGGTGAGAATTAGTTGCCTTTTTTGATCGTAATTGTCCATAGAAAAACTCCTAACGTTTTTTAGTTGTGCTATCATCTATTTCGCCAAATGAAGTGAAAACCCTTTCTTCGTTCGGCTATATTTATAAACATTTATAAATTATTGTACTGCGCTCGTTTTAATTTTATGATAAAATAGATGAGTAAAAGATAAGGTAGCAAACCGGAGGAAGCCATTATGTCAGCATTAAGTCTGAACTCAATTATAAAATCATACGGAACCGGCGAAGTTTTATCGGATTTTTCCCTTTTCCTTAATCAAGGAGAAAAAGTGGGTTTAATTGGGGCTAATGGTTCGGGTAAAACGACCGTATTTAAAATTATTAGCGGTATTGAACCTTATATATCGGGAAAAGTAGCGCTTAGTCGGGGTTTAAAGCTGGGTTATTTAAGCCAGTTGCCGGACTTTAATCCTGAGTGTACTTTGGAACAGGAAGCCAAAACCATTTTTAATGAATTGGTCGAACTGGAACAACGGCTGAGAGAACTGGAGGTTTTGATTGCTGACAAAAGCAGCCGGCATCACCAAAAAGATCCGGAGTTACCGACAATCATGCAAGAGTATAGTGAAATCCAACACCGTTTTGAACAAGATGGCGGTTACCAATATGAGAGTAAAATCCGTCAGATCACTACCGGAATGGGTTTTTCCCTGGATGAGCTTACCGGGAAAAGGGTGGCTAGTCTGAGCGGAGGGGAGAAGACCAGACTGGGGTTGGCTAAACTACTACTTTCCGAACCGGATATACTGCTGCTGGATGAACCGACTAACCATCTAGACTTACAGGCGATCCACTGGCTGGAGAATTATTTAAAAGACTACCCCGGGGGAGTAATAATTATTTCCCATGACCGCTATTTTCTGGATCAAATAGTAGACAGGATTGTTGAACTAAAAAATGGCCGTAATGAGGATTATAGCGGTAATTATTCCTATTATTTAAAGGAAAGAGAGCGCCGGTATGAACAGTTAAAACATCACTATCAAAATCAACAGAAGAAAATAGTGAAAATGGAAGAAAGCATTAAGAGACTTTATCAATGGGGACAGCAGGGTAGTGATCAAAAATTCTTTAAACGGGCTAAAAGTATGCAGAAAGCCCTGGATCGAATTGAACGGGTTGATCAGCCGGTTTTAAACGGTAAAAAGATGCAATTGAACTTTACGGTAAGTAAAAGGAGTGGCCGGGAAGTTCTCCAGATCAGCGGGGTAAGTAAAGCCTTTAATGATTTAAAACTATTTTCTGCGGTTAATCTCGGTCTATACTGGGGAGAAAAGATTGCTATTATTGGGAAAAACGGTACCGGTAAAACTACTCTGCTCAAGATGATCACGGGAATTTATCCTCCGGATCAGGGGCAGCTTAAGCTGGGGGCTAATGTTCGGCCTGGTTATTATAGCCAGGAATTTGAAGGATTTAATCCGCAGGATGATTTAATTACAGCGCTCTGTCGGGAGTGTAATATGAAAACTGCTGAGGCCAGAAAGGCTCTGGCGGCTTTTCTTTTTACCGAAGATGAGGTCTTTAAGAAAGTGGAAAGTTTAAGCGGGGGAGAAAGAAGTAGGTTGAGGTTATTGCAGTTGATGAATGGTGATTATAATTTTTTGATCCTTGACGAACCTACTAATCACCTTGATCTCCCTTCCCGCGAAGCGCTTGAAGAGACACTGGAAAAATATCCGGGTACTATCCTGGTTGTATCACATGACCGTTATTTTATTAACCGTTTTATTGATTATACCTTTGAACTGGAAAAGGGTAAATTAATCAAATATCACGGTAATTATGATTATTATCGGCGCAAAAAAAGAGAAGAACAGGAAATAAAACAGAAAACTCACTTGTTAACAAAGGAAACGGCCAAGGGTTCTGAATATCACCGGCTAAAAGATAAAATCAGAGAGGAAAGAATAAAGGAAAGTAAGATCAATCACCTGGAGATTAGAATTGAAGAGACAGAGCAACTGCTCCGGGAGCTGGAAGCAGAGATGATTCAGCCGCAAAATCTGACCAAGCTCGACCTACTTAATGATTTAAAGGAGAGATATGAAAAAACCCAGCAAGAGTTAAATAATTTGTATCAAGAATGGGAAGACACACTTTAATTAAGGGCTGAGGGATATAAAGGGGTAGGTTTACCCTACCCCCCATGTTTAGAATCCCTGTTTAGATTGATAGTAAGCACTGCCTACATCTTCATCCCGGGTTCCCGAGCTGTATTGGGCCCCGTATTGGTTTGCTCCCCCGCCCTTCTGGACAGAGGACTGGTAGTAATTATTACTGGCCCCATACTGACTGGTATTGCTCAATCCACCGGTGCCGGATTGCGCACCGTAAATTTGTTCGGGATTATATTGACTCCTTGCTCCATAACCGCCAGATGTTGTTCCACCCATTCCGGCGGAAGTCATCCCTGCTGATTGATAAAAAGCATTACCTACATCTTCATCCCTATTAGCTGAACTGTACTTGGCACCATATTGATTTACTCCGCCACCCTTTTGGGCGGAGGATTGATAGTAATTATTGTTTGCTCCGAATTGGCTGGTACCAGTAAATCCTCCCATACCGGACTGGGCACCGGAATATTGCCCCGGATTATATTGACTCCGGGTAATCATACTCCCTGCTCCCGCTCCACTATACTGGTTATATCCAGTTGTGTGGAAGGGCTGGTTCTGAACAAAATTGCTTGAACCATAATTGGTGCTTCCATAGTTGGCACTACCCATGTTGGTAGAGCTAAACTGCGGATTATACACACCGGTCGTAGTGCTGCCGATCGATTGGTTGTTCAGCTGGTGGCTGATATTCCAAACTATTTGTTCGGAATTTTGCAGGTCTTGATTGACCTGTCCTAACACATTGTTCAATTTGTCCCTTGTCTGTCTGAGGTTATTTTTTAACTGTGCAAATTGATCCAAATACATCAACTCCTGTCTGGTTTTGCAGTATACTGCATTAATATTATTCACGAAAGAGTTTAAAATATGATGTTATTTTTACCCATAAATTGATTGGAGTAAAATTAAAAAATTTTAACAAGAAATACAGGGAGGAAATCTTAATGAGAGAGATTCAAATTACAGAAATTACCGGTTTATTAGTCGGGCATGCCCATAATATGAGGGCGGGAACCGGTTGTACCGTGGTGATCACGGCCGAAGGTGCTACTGCCGGGGTAGATGTGCGGGGCGGCGCTCCCGGTACCAGGGAAACCGACCTCTTAAATCCTGTTAACATGGTTGAACAGATTCATGCTGTTTTGTTGGCCGGCGGGAGTGCTTTTGGCCTTGACGCGGCAGCCGGTATTATGCAGTATCTGGAAGAAAGAAAGATTGGCTTTAATGTTCAGCTAACTAATGTTCCGATTGTTTGTGGTGCTGTTTTATTTGATCTGTTTGCCGGTGATTATAAGATCAGACCTGACCGGGAGATGGGCTATCAAGCCTGTTTAAATGCGGAAAAAAAGGAGTTATTACAGGGAAGTGTCGGTGCCGGAACCGGTGCTACTATCGGAAAAGTTTTAGGACACGGAAATGCAATGAAGGGTGGTTTTGGAAGTTATTTTCTGCAAACCGGAGACCTGCAGGTGGGGGCAATGGTTGCTGTCAATTGTTTTGGCGAGGTTATTGACCCGGTCAGCGGGAAAATAATCGCCGGTGTGTTAAGTGAAGATAAAAAATCCCTGTTAAGGACCGAACAAATGATGTTAAAACAGGGTAATAACAATGACCGGTCTGCTCTTAATACAACAATCGGGGTGTTATTTACTAATGCTACTCTAACTAAAGCCCAGGCCCAAAAAATTGCCGGTATCGCTCATAATGGTTATGCCAGAACGATCCAACCGGCCCATACGATGGTTGATGGTGATACTATCTTTACGATGGCGACCGGCCAGGTTGAAGCGGATCTTAATCTGATTGGGTTACTGGCGGTCAAAGTGGTAGAAAAGGCAGTAATCAGGGCGATTAAAGCGGCTGATTCTCGCTATGGATTTAAGTCATATTCTGATTTAAACTTATAGCAGCAAAATTCAAGTAGACGACAGAGCAGGGATAAAAAAATGGTACCCCTGGTAGGAATCGAACCTACGCAACTGGTTCCGGAGACCAGTGCTCTATCCACTGAGCTACAGGGGCACGATGATTTAATGGTATTTTTTTATCCGCTAGTCTATTGTAACAGAATAAAGATATGGTGTCAACACGATAAAATAAAGGAGTAGAACGAAAATGGCCCAGATAATAAAAAATAGACATGATTATAGTATTTCTCCTTTGTTTACTAAATATGATAATTTTATCTTTAATGAAGAGTCAAAAAAGAAAAGGAAAAGGTCTGTAAAAATCTTTATATTATTGGTTCTTTCAATCTGTTTATGTTTATTTATGTATGAACAAAGGCTGGTAAAAATACCGTTTTTTTATTATATATGGATTCCTATTATTTTCGTGATAATGTTAAAAGACAATATTAATCGGTCAATAACTTCAATGATAACTTATCAAGATTATATCGGCAGGCTAAATAATGATATTAGTTTTGCAAGAGGAAACAGCGGAGAAGATCAATTTGAAGATGCATTAATGAATATATTAAAAGATAATAGAATAAAGGTTTTAACTAATCTATACCTCGAAGGAGAAAATATTTTTTTCCGCCAAATAGATTCAGTTATTATCGGTTTGCAAAACATTTATGTTGTAGAAGTTAAAAAATGGAAAGGGTTGATTGTCGGTAAAGCAAGGGACATGGACTGGAGAATTTATGATAAAGGCTACAATGATTTAAGAGAAAATCCATATCAACAAAATCAAAAACATGTAAATGATGTTAGACATTTGATTAAGAATAACTTACCAAAGAATTCTAAATTAATAAATGTTGTAGTAAATCTGGAAAGAGATGCGATCTTTAATATTCCGGATAAATACACGAAGTTTATCTATGATAATTGGTATGACTTATTATATCGAATAAGATGGGAGGAAAATAAGAAAGGGAATTTGATCACTTCAGAAATACAAAAAACAATCATCAATACTTTACTGTCCAATCATAATAAACTATTGCATGCTTTTGAATCAAACAAAAATAAATGGATATTAGAGCAATATAATCTATTTCAAGATTATCTAACGTTTAATATGAAAATAGAGGAAAAATTACTTTAGAATAGAGTAATAAGATTGACTAAAGGGGACTAAAATGGATAATTATATCGGAGAAATCGCCGCTTTATTTACTGCTTTCTGTTGGACGATTACGGCTACATCTTTTGAATTTGCCGGGAAAAAAATGGGGTCACTTCCCCTAAATATAATCAGACTATTTATCGCTATTATTTTCCTCAGTATTTTTAATTATTTCATGCGCGGAATACCCTTGCCAACTGATGCCAGTTTATCAGCCTGGAAATGGCTTTCGATTTCAGGGCTGATTGGGTTTGTGCTGGGAGACTTGTTCTTATTTGAGGCTTTTGTTCGAATTGGTTCGAGAATTTCTTTGTTGATTATGGCTAGTGTACCACCGCTTACTGCCCTTTTAAGCTTTTTTATTTTAGATGAGCTGATGACCGGATCACAGTTGATCGGGATGCTGATCACTCTTGTCGGAATAGCTCTGGTCATTTTAGTGAAAGGGAACGGTAAGGGGAATATAAAACTTTCCCATCCGATTAAAGGTCTTTTATTTGCTTTGGGTGGAGCAATCGGGCAATCCCTGGGACTAATTCTTAGTAAGCTCGGTATGGCGGACTATGATGCTTTTGCGGCAACACAAATTAGAGTACTGGCCGGAATTTTAGGATTTGCAATTGTATTTACAGTAAAAAGGAATTGGGGTTCGGTGGTCAGGGCTTTTGACCACAAAAGAGCGATACTGGTCCTGACTTTGGGAGCGTTTTTCGGTCCATTTTTAGGTGTAGCACTCTCGCTTGTTTCACTCCAATATACAAGTGCCGGAGTAGCCTCAACAATTATGGCAATAACCCCTGTTCTGATTATCCCTTTTTCGATCTTTATCCATAAAGAAAAAGTTACAATTAAAGAAGCTTTAGGGGCATTGCTTACTGTCGTCGGAGTAGCCTATATTTTTATGAAATAATTTTATTGATTTCCGCTCTTGCCGGTGATATGCTTTGAATAACTGTTTAAAAAAGTAAGCCCCCAGAGTCAAAACTGAGGGCTTTAATTACCTTAATTAATATTTACTATAGCCGCCAAAGCTTCCTAAAATCAATAGGATGAGTATTAAAAATAAAATAAAACTAATACTTCCGTAATAACCGCTTTGCGCTTCAAGACCTTGTTGAAAATCTCCCATTCAATCCACCTCCTGACTGGCAAATGAGTATTTACAATATTGTATGTTTAGGGAAAAATTTTGTTACTCTGTAAGATAACAAATCGAAAACCGGTTTAGAGAAATATCAGGAAATAATAAATATAATAATTCTTTACCTTTGCATAAGACTGAATTGGTGGTAAAATATAATTAGCCGGCAATTTTGAGCGAAAGGAGTGAAGAAATGATTAAAACAAAGAGGTGTTATTCCTCGTAAATTGAACAAGAGGGAAGGTTATATTACCTTCCCTTACTATATTGTTAATTATCGCGGCTAATAAATTAAGGGGGTGATCGGCGGTGAGAGCTTATAATGTTAATCCAGCTAAATCGAAAAAGGGGGTTTTCATCGTTGGATTACATCAATGGGAAAGATGTTTTGCCGGAAGAACTTCTGCGCGAGTTACAAAGATATGTGCAAGGCAAACTGATTTATATCCCTAAAAGGAAAAATAATCGGGCCCAATGGGGCGAGCTAAACGGAACGAAAGAAATGTTTAAAGCGAGGAACCATAAAATTTATAATTTATATTTAAAAGGGAAGTCAATTGAAAAACTTATGGAAAAATACAGTCTTTCGGAGGAAAGTATTCGTAAAATTATTGCTAATAGCTAGATTTGTTTAAGATAAAGATCAATTAGAATTTTAAATTATTAGGAGGGCAACTATTATAGTTAGCCCTCCTTAATAAATGGAGGATCAAAGATGTTACTTAGAAAATTCAGTGTTACTGACCTGGAAGCTATTAAAAAAATCGATTCATTTTACGCTACTCAAATAAGATATCATAAGGATATTAAGGAAGAAAATATACTTACCGTTATTAATGACAGCAACGAGCTTATCGGAATTGCTTTCTTAAAGTTGGATAGGAATTATCCGGCAAAAGGGAAGCAGCTCTTTAACTTTTCAATATTATTAAAGGAGTCACTTCCAGATGATATAGAGGTTAAAGGGATGTTGATAGATGGTCTTATTAAGAGATTGTACGAAAGCAAGGAAACTATTCCGGAAAAAAAATTATGTTTACGTATTTGTTGTGAAACTGATCAAATTGAGGATATGCAGTTTTTCTTGGAAAAAGGATTTGCCTTAAACTCGGTTGTTCCAGTATTGAAATATGACCTATTGCAAGAAACAAAACATTATGATATTCCAAGTAATGTGATTATTAAAGAGTATTCCTTTACTAAAGAAGGTATAAAAAAATATATTAATGCTGATTTAATAGCAAGTGGTATTCCTGAAAATGAAGCAGATATTAAATTTAAAACAGGAGACCCAAGCTTTAAATGTTTTGTTGCTACTTGTAATAAGGAAGTCGTCGGTGCTATATCCGTATGGAATATAACAGAACAGCGGGCAGCTACAGAAAATATTTTTGTTATTCCATCTTTCAGAAGGAAAAATATAGCAAGAGAATTAATTGCCACCGCATTTGACGAATTAAAAAGGCGTGGTAAGGACATAGCCACTCTTTCAATGAGTGGCACTAATGTATCGGCAATGAAACTTTACCTGTCCTGTGGCTATATACTATATTATAACTTAATTGAAATGGTCTATGATAGCGGGTAATGGTACGATTGAAATAGGAAGCTGTGGTGAGGATCTCTAAGTTTTCGGGACTTTGGCAATACAAAATTCAAGAGCTAGTTAAATTAGACCCCTGACAAAGGGGTCTTCTTGCCTTTGTTCTCTAAGTTTGTATGTATTTGTATTAAAAAGTATTAAAAAAATTATGAGCTAAACTTTTCCCATTATAGCGCCGAAAATGTTAAAATTACATCATTTTTTTTGCAAAAAAGCAGGAATTTTATAATAAATATAGAATATATAGAATAACAAAACATAACAATAAACTACAATTAACATTCAATCTAAACTTAAAGCATACAAGTAGGGATCTTTTAAAAAGACGACCGTGGGTATAACGGAAATTGATTAAGAGAGGAGTTATTAGTATGGATAATAATACTGACCATTTATACAAAATAATTGCTGATGATCTGATTAAAAAGATCAACACCGGGGAACTGGATAAAAAAATCGGCACGGAAAAAGAATTAGCCGGTAAATATGATGTGAGCCGTTCGACAATCAGGCAAGCCTTGAAAGAGCTGGAAAAGCTCGGTTTGATTAAGCGCTTGTTAGGTAAAGGAACCTTTGTTAATGAGCTTTCGGCCAATAGCAATAAACTTCCGGCTAAACCGGAAAGGGTTATTGCCGTAATTGTCCCGGTTATTTCACAAGATTTTATTGGTGATATTATTACCGGTATTCAGGAAATGACCAGTGAGCGTGGTTATCGCATCAATCTATCGCTCACCGATAATTCCGTCGAGAAAGAAAAAAAATATTTAAGAGAAGCCTGTGAAAATAATGTTGCCGGTATTATCCTTCATCCCACCAATTTTCATTACTACAATGAGGTGGTCTGTGAAGCGATTAAAAGACTACCTTTAATTATGACTGCCCGTTATTATCGATACCTTAACTGTAATTATGTTGTACCTGATAATTATCGAGGTGCTTATAATGCTGCCCAGCACCTTATTGACCAGGGTCATGTTAAGATTGGCCTGGTTTCAGACAAACCTTTAATCCAGACTTCGATCGAAGACCGTATAAAAGGTTTTATGGATTGCTTGCTTGATAATGAAATGGTCATTAGTGGACAAAGGATGTTAACCGAGCTTAATGATCCGTGTAAGTTATACTCCCCCAATATGGCCAAGCAAGAGCAGGATCATATAAATGCTAAAATAAAAGAGTATTTGCAAATAAATGCTGATATGTCGGCAGTTTTTGCCATCAATGATTTTATTGGGACAGAGATAGTGTTGATGGCTAAACAATTAGGGATTAAGGTGCCGGAAGATCTTTCAATTGTTAGTTTTGACAATGTAAAAATGTCAACCAAGATTGATCCGCCATTAACTACAATAAACTGGTCACAATTGGAGATCGGGAGAACAGCCGCTAAAGAATTGATCAAAATTATTGAGAACGGCAAGAAGGAGGATTTAACTGTCCAAAAAGTGCTACCAACCAATTTAGTAGTTAGAAAATCCAGTAAATCAAAGGAAGGATGTGATAGCAGAAGGTAGAGTAAACTAGAACTAATCAAAAAAGAAATTCGAAAGGAGAAAAAAATGAAAAAAATACTTTATTTAGCTTTAATTGTTTCAATTAGTACTTTTCTGTTCAGTAGTATGGTTTTGAGTAAAGATGCTGAGGTTGTTTTGAAAGCAGGGTTAATTGATCCACCTTCACATATTGATACACTTGCTATCAAAAGGGTTGCAGATATCGTTTCAGAAAAAACCAATGGTAAAGTAAAAATAGAGGTCTACCCGGCATCACAGCTCGGCTTTGCTACCGACCTTCTGCAGGGCATGCAGTTGGGGACGATCGAGATGTTTGTTGGTGCAGTAACCTGGTTGGGGGCTTTTGAAACTGATTACTGGATTCCGGGAACCCTCTATCTTTTCGATAATCAGCAGGAGTGTCGCGAAATTCATAATGGACCTTATTTTGATAAACTGGCTGAAACGATGAGAAAAAAACACGGTATCCGGGTTCTAACGCAGGACTGGGATAGAGGTGCCAGGAATTTTATTGCCACTAAACCAATTAAGAACATTGCTGATCTGGATGGATTGAAAATAAGGGTTCCTGAGCAAAAAAGTTGGATCGAGAACTTCAAAATGGCCGGAGCTAATCCTACTCCGATCGCACTTGCTGAAACATTTACCGGACTACAACAGGGGATTGTTTCTGCGACAGAACAAGCGTCACACTGGTTATTCTTTAACAAATATCATACTGTTGCCGATAATTTAACCCTTACAAACCATAACTACGAAGAAACCGGTGTTTTTATTTCAGAAAGGGTTTATAATTCTCTGGACCCGGAGATACAAAAGATTATAACTGAAACAGTTAAAGAAGTAACGGAATGGCACAATATTATGCTTGAAGCTGAAATTAAAGCGGCAGAAGAGAAGATGAACAAAGAAGGTGTCAATATAATTGAAGTAAACCAGGTAAAGTGGCGTAGTCATTTTAGATCGATTATTCCTGAGTTAGCCAAAAAGGTAGGCTATTCCGAAGATTTATTAAAACATATTATGGAATATTGGGACTAATTATCAAATATTATCAATATTTTTTATTAAGTTAATATCTTAAATAGTGCCCCCGATAACATTACTACTGATTGTATAGCTTGAAATGGCAAGTAAATTAGTTGATGAACATGTTATTAGTGGGCACTATTTAACAAATTGTTTAATTAATTATATTAAGGAGGTAGTATGAATAAGCTTCTTTTCTGGCTAAATAAACTTGTGGAGTGGGTAGTAGGACTTGGCCTGGCCTTAATTACGATAATTGTATTACTTCAGGTCTTTAACCGCTTTATACTGGATAATCCCTTATCCTGGCCGGAAGAACTTTCCAGAATAATTTTTATATTTCTGGTCTTCCTGGGGGGAGCACTTTCTTCAAAAAGGAAAACACATATCAGGATTGATTTAATTGATAGTCTTTCGTTCCCGGATAAATATAAAAACATCTTGGATGTGATCAGAGGTTGCTTAATTGGAATAATTATGTATTATACACTTTATGGTGGAATTAAAATTGTCCTGACAACTTCAAATATTAGGTTGTCAGCAACTAATTTACCGATGATTATGATGGTTATTCCGGTGATCATAGGTTCTTTTCTGATGATGTTATATTCGATAATAAATGTATTTAACACGGCTAAAAAGGTATTTACTCATTCGGGTAGTCAGAGCAATTGATCAGAATTTTGTTTGAAAGGAGGTAACAATTATGTCTATTTTGATTTTAGTTGGTGGACTAATATTTTTTTTGATCCTGGGGATACCTATTTCGTTTTCGCTTTTGCTTACTAGCTTGGCTTTAATATTGTATGAAGGTTCTTTACCCCTTTTGATAATCGCACAGCGTTTGTCCAATTCTCTGGACAGTTTTCCGCTGTTGGCGATACCCTTGTTTATTCTTGCTGCTGAAATAATGAATGTGTCGGGAGCAACCGAAAGGATTTTTAAACTGGCTAATGCCCTGGTCGGACATATCACAGGCGGGCTTGCTCATGTCAATGTTTTAGCCAGTATGCTCTTCTCCGGGATGTCAGGTTCAGCGGTTGCTGATGCTTCAGGATTAGGAATGATTGAAATTAAGGCAATGAATGATCAAGGATATAGTAAATCTTTCAGTGCAGCAGTAACAGCCGCTTCTTCAACGATTGGGCCAATTATTCCGCCCAGTGTTCCAATGGTGATCTACGGAGTTATATCGGGAACCTCAATTGGGGCCTTATTTCTTGCCGGGGCAGTTCCTGGAGTTATTATGGGGATTGCAATGATGATCATTATTTATTTTATTGCCCGAAAACACGAGTTAAACATAAAAAGCAAATGGCCGGGATGGCGGAAATTGAGTAAAATTGTTCTGGAATCATTTCCGGCGATGCTTTTACCGGTTATAATTCTGGGGGGAATTTGGGGTGGGGTCTTTAGTCCGACTGAGGCTGCTTCCGTAGCAGTTTTTTATTCCTTATTTCTCGGTATTTTTATTTACCGTAATATAAAAATAAAAGAAGTTCCACGTATTTTTATCGAGGCCGGTCATACTACTGCTTCAATTATGTTGATAGTTGCCGCAGCCAGTCTTTATGGCTGGTTGGTTTCAGTTGAACAGATTCCACAGATAATCCAGCAGGGGCTTCTTTCGATCTCACAGAGTCCGATTATCTTGATGTTAATCATAAATGTAATATTATTAATTATGGGGATGTTTATGGAATTAATTGCAATTTTAACAATTGCAGTACCGGTATTTTTGCCAGTTCTTACTGCGCTGGGTATTGATCCGGTGTTTTTTGGGGTTATTGCGGTTTTAAATCTAATGATTGGTCTTTTAACACCACCATTTGGCCTAAATATCTTTATTGTCCAGAAAATTTCTTCAGCTCCCTTTGCCGCGATTATTCGCGAGACAATTCCGTTTATTATTGTCCTGGTCTGTACTTTATTGTTATTAGTTTTTTTCCCGAATATTGTTATGTGGCTACCAAATTTGCTATTGTAATAAATAAATCTTAATTTATTAAACAGAGGTGCAATAAATGAAACAAATTGGGATTATTGGTATGGGTAATATGGGCATGGCTATGGTGGAAAAGTATCTGGAAGCCGGTTATCAGGTATTGGTTTATGATATAAATATGGAAGCGGTAAAAAAAGCGATCACAATCGGTGCAATTGGTGAAAAAGCTCCCAAGCATGTATCGGAAAAAGCCGGACTGGTTTTAATTATTTTGCCCGGGCCTGCGCAAGTCAAAGATGTTTTAACCAGTAAAAATGGTATTTTTGCAGGTTACTCAACAGGGGATTGTATCGTAGATATGAGCACTGTTGATCCTTTTTCTACACAAAAAAATGCAGAAAAGGCCAAAGAGAGAGGGTTTGATTACTTAGATGCGCCTGTACTAGGAAGACCACATGGATGTGGTAACTGGACACTTCCGATCGGAGGTGAAAAACAGGTTTTAGCAAGAATTAAAGAGGATTTAGATGTGATAGCTAAAAATATCGTATATATAGGCTCTTCCGGTTCCGGTAATGTCCTTAAATTATTGAATAATATGATGTTTGGCGCCATAAATACAGTAACTTCGGAAATTATGGCGATAAGTGCTAAGCTTGGATTAAATCCTAAAGTTTTGTTTGAAACGATTGCCGGAAGTGGTGCTGCTACTGTCAGTAATCTTTTTCTGGAATTAGGTCCTAAAATACTGGAGAGGAATTTTGAGCCTAAGTTTTCAGTTGAACTGCTCCATAAAGATATGGCACTTGGAATTGAGATGGCTAAAAAGGCAGCAGCACCGTTGTTTATTTCAGAGGTTAATCAGAAAGTAAATGAAATTGCTTTATTCAAAGGGCTGGGGAGTGAAGATAGCTCAAGCATTGTCAAGGTTTATGAGGATTTAAGCGGGGTAAAAGTTGATATTTAAGGTAAAATATAATAATATTTAAGGAGGAATTGTAGATGAAAAAAATAATGTTGGAATATGGTCAGGGATTGATGGAAGCAAATTTGCCTGATTCAACGGAGGTTTTTATCCCGGGGGAGACTGTTCCGGATCCGGATTATTTAACAGATCCGCGGCCGGCTACCCGGGAGTCAATTCTAAATCCGATTGGTATGCCCCCGATTGCTGAACTGGTCGGAAAAGGGTCCAAAGTAACAATTATTTTTCCGGATCGAGTCAAAGGGGGATTTCAGGATAATTCACATCGTAGAGTTGCCATCCCGATCATCATTGAGGAATGTCGGAAAGCCGGTGTGAAAAAACAGGATATAAAACTGATCTGTTCTAACGGATTGCACCGCAAGAATACCCCGGAAGAGATTAAATCCCTCCTGGGGGAAGAGGTATTTAATCAGTTTTACCCGACTCATCAAATCGTTAATCATGATTCCGAGGAGTGGGACAATCTGGTTGACCTGGGCTATGATCAGCTAGGGGACCGGGTAATTATGAATAAAGAGGTTTATCAATCCGATCTGGCTGTTTTGATTGGCCATACCCTTGGTAACCCTTACGGCGGCTATTCCGGGGGTTATAAACACTGTGCGACCGGGATTACAACCTGGGAAAGTATCGCTTCCCACCATGTCCCGACAGTTATGCATCGTCATGATTTTACCCCGGTCAGTTCCGATAGTCTAATGCGCCAAAAGTTTGACGCGATCGGACAACATATGGAAGAAAGGATGGGTCATAAGTTCTTTGTTTGTGACGCCGTTTTGGATACCTACCAGCGACAGATTGCCATTTTTAGCGGTTATGGCAAAGAGATCCAGCCCCTATCCTGGGCAGTGGCCGACCAGCGGACATATATTCCCTGGGCCAGGGAGAAATTTGATGTGATGCTCTTTGGTATGCCTCAGTATTTCCATTACGGAAATGGTCATGGGACCAATCCGATCTTGATGCTACAGGCAATTGCGGCTAATGTAATTAGGCATAAGCGGGTGCTGAAAGATAATTTTGTGATTATCTGTTCTTCAATCTGTAACGGGTATTTTCATGATGAGGAGTTCCCCTCCTATCGGGAGGTTTATGAAACTTATCAAAAAGATTATAAAAATTCCCTGGAAGATGTTATAATATATGGAGGGGAGTATATCGCCCGCAAACAGGAATATATTGATCAATACCGGTATAATTATGGATATCACCCTTTTCACGCTTTTTCCATGATTTCATGCGGTCAAATTGCCCAGGATCAGGCAGCTGCTATTTATATTGTCGGTGCTTATCAACCGGGATATGCGCGGGGAATGGGGATGAAGACGAAGGGTAGTTTTGCAGCGGCCTTACAAGATGCTGAAAAATATGTGGGGAAAGAACCCAGGATTTTAGCCTTACCTAAGACTTTCCGAACAGCCGGGGTTCACCTGATGATGCAAGATGATGAACGCGCTTAGCAATCTGGTAAGGACTGATTAATTGCTGAAAGAGAGATGGAATTAAATGAATCTGGAAATGAACTTGTTCAATGGTTTAATCTTATTAGCACTAGGTTTTTGTTGTGGGGTATTGAGCGGATTCTTTGGGGTAGGGGGAGCCTTTATTATCACACCTTTTCTCAATATTCTGGGATTGCCGATGATTAATGCGGTCGCGACCGGTATTTCCTTTACAGTGTTTTCTTCGCTGGTCGGAGGGATTAAGCACTATTTTCAGAGGAATATATTGCCGAAAGTGGGCCTGATTGTCGGGGCAAGTACTTTGCTGGGGGTCCGTCTATCCCAGCCGCTGGTTGTTTATCTGGATCAATTAAGTGTCGCCGGTTTTTATATTAGACTGGTCTATATCTTCCTGCTTTTTCTATTAGGGAGCATCCCTTTACTTAAACAACAAAATCAAAGGAAAAAGGCGGTTCCGTCGCAGGAGCAGGTTAAGGGATTCCCCCCCTATCTTAAAATGTATGATTTTACGGTATCGCTCTGGAGTTTGTTATTGATCGGACTATTTGTCGGCTTCTTGCAGGGTTTTATGGGGGTGGGCGGAGGTTTTATCCTCGTTCCGCTTTTTATCCTGATCCTGGGGATGGATAGCCATAAAGCAGTTGGGACAAGCCTGCTGGTCATTTTGATTTCTTCTGTTTTCGGGACCTATCTTTATTTGTTATCAGGCGTGGTCGTCTTTTTTGTAGTAGTTGTTTTATGTGTCGGGACTGCCTTTGGCATTAAATTTGGGGTTAGCGCACTCAATAATATATCACCGGCTAACCTCCAAAGATTTTATTCAACCTTTTTACTACTTGCTTCACTGGGGATAGTATTAAGACAGCTGGAAATGACGATAATTTCGTTAGTCTATACCTTTAGTCTGGTTTTAATCGTAACTTTAATCATTATTATTAAATATTATTATTGCTTAACACTGACCAGCGGAAAAGTAGAATCGCATCAAAGTAAATAGAAAGCTCAAGATAAGGCAGCGTATACGACCAGGGGATATTATATATCACCTGGTTTTTTTTATTAACCTATATTTTGGTAGGGAAATAGACCTAAAATTAGTTAACTCGACATTTTGAGCAAAAAAAATGTATATTTTGTTATATAATAAGATTATAAGATAATAAAAAATACGGTAATTTTTCTGTCTGGAGGTAAGAGCATGGAGTTATTAGCTAGTTTTTTGAGCAGGATATATTTTTTATTGAGACAGTATCCCTTATATTATTTCAGTCTGACCGGGCTGCTATTTGTTTTTATGGTATTTTTATTGGTAAGAGAGAAATATAGCAAAAAATTAACTATCAATAAAATCAGGAGTCTGTTATTGAAAAATCCCGAGCGGGCGTTAGAAAAATTGATCGGCAGCGATTTAGCGATTATCGACTACTTTTTGGATCAGGATAATTTAGATTCAGCCCAGTATATTGCCGTAAAAAAATATTTAAACAGAATAGAAAATGTCAAAAAAATATATCTGGCCGTGCTCAACTCCACCGGTAAGCGTAGAAAAAATCAAATCGAGTTAGGGATATCTATTTTTACCAGGTTATCGGTGCCACAGGCAGCGGATTACCTAATAACCTTTCTGTATGAAGATAATTTAGAGATTATTAACCTGGTGATCGATGGTTTAGCAACTTTCAAATCAGACAAGGTTATTTATTCGCTGATTGAATACTTAGCCTATACGAAAGACAGTAATGTCCTCGCCCATATGAAAGAATTATTTAAAAAGGCCGGGACTGCCGTAGCCGATAAATTAACCACCTTTATTTATCAATCTGATCCCACCATCATTATCTGGTGTGTTGATATTATCGGGGAATACCAGAATGAAAAATTCCAGCAGATTTTAGTAAACCTTTTAGATAGTGATAATCCGGAGGTTAAAATTCATGTCATTCAAAAACTAGCCAATTACCAGGTGCAAGAGGAGATTTCCGATAAAATTATTGAGTCACTCCATGACAGCAACTGGGGAGTTAGAAGTCAATCGGCCAAAACTTTGGGGAAATTACAATTGCTTAAAGCAGCTCCTTTTTTGGCCGAGGCACTGACTGATAACAGTGCCATTGTTCGTATTTCGGCGACAGAGGCTCTTTTAAACCTCGGTTATAACGGGATTAAATACATCTTTGCCCTGGTGAAAAATCCGGAAGCCCCGAAAGAGGTAATTGATATCTTAAAAGAACAGAACATCCCTTTTTTAATCGAAGCCCTCGAACACATTTATTTGGATAATATCGAATCGATCGATTCCAATTTTGAAAGCGGGGTCTCTTAAAAATATAATATTTTCAAGAAATAGGCAGGAAAAAAAAGGCCGATCAAGAATTATATAATTATCTTTTGCCAAAATATAATAGATTATAGAAGAGATGGGAAATAGGAGTAGATAATGGGCAATTATCGTCAAGACGAAGCGGGATATACTTTGATCATCGTAATCTGGATCCTGGTGATCCTTTCGATTATTTTGCTTAATCTGGTAGACGAAATTACACTGGATAACCTGCTGCTCAGTTATCAGCAGCAGGAAAAGCTGGCCAGACAGACTGCGCTCTCCGGTATTGCCGCCGGGATTGCTAAATTGCAGGAAGATGATACATTAGCTGATAGCGATCGGGACGACTGGGCCCAGCAACTGACCGGTTCGCTTAATAGCCTGGACTACCTGGTAGAGATAGCGGATGTTGGTAGCCGGATCAATCTTAATTATGATCAAGAAGAACTCCTGACAACGTTAACCTGGTGGAATGAGCAATTATCTTTGGTTACCCGGGAAACGATAATTCCGCATTTGTTGCTGATCAGGGATTTGTTCGGGGAAGATTATCAAAAGGCCCAAAATATGGTCAGCACTCTGGGAAAGTTCAATATTAACCGGGATAGTCTCACCTCGCTTGGCAAGTTATTGCTTTATCTGGAGATTGAGCCGGAGCAGATCAAGGTAATTAGCAACGGATTGCAGGAATTGCGGAGCGAGCATACCAACCTATATCTTGATTCCCTCGACCAACTTCCTCTCCGGATCGAAGGGCTGGACCTGATTGTCTATCAACAGCTCAAACCTTATTTGACAGTAGAGGGACGGGTCAATATTAACCTGGTACCGCTTGAGCCCTTAAGACTTATTCTGAAGGGGTTCGAGCTCAGGTCCGGTTTAGCGGACAGAATTGACGCATACCGTCAGGAGAACGAGATCACAGGGGTGGAACAGTTGGCCGGGATGCTGACCGAAGAGGAGATGGCCCAAATCAGGGGTTATTTTACTACCGCTTCCCGCTACTTTATTATTTCGTCCCGGGCTTTTTCCGCTCAGGAAAAAGCAGAAGTGGAGCTGTGTGTACTGGTGGAGCGGACCCGGAATGAGGCCGGGGAATGGCAGATCAAAGTGTTGGAATGGCAGGAATTATAATTGGAGGGTGTGATTATAAATTGTTTGCTAAGCACTTGCTACCGGTTAAATTAATTCTTCTGATTCTTTTGCTCTTTAATCTCTGGAATTTAAGAGCGGCCTGGCTTGGGGCTCAAGAACCGGCTATCCCTTTCAGCACAACGTTAACTGAGCCGATTATCCCCGAAACTGTGCCGGGGGAGCAAGTTGAGTTGAAACCCTATTTGTTGACCGAAGAGGAGCGGAATCTAATCCTCGAGCGGTCAATGTTTAAGTTGCAGGCAGAGTTAAGCTCCCCGGAAGTATTGGCTGAGCAGCCAGCCGAGCCGGAGCGGGAATTGACCGGACCGGAAGAGATAATCGAAGCGGAGCCCCCGTTCCAGGAAAAAACAGTAGCCCTCCTTCCGGAGATTAGGCCGCTGGAAAATCCCTTTATCTTACTGGCGGTTTCCCAGTATCCGGAGGATGAGCGGGCAATCATCCTGAATATCTTTAACAATCAAAGTCAGATTGTCGGAACCGGAGAAGTAATTGACGGGTTTACCGTAGAAACGATCCACAAAGAGCAGTTGGTTTTATCCAGGGATGGACAGCAAATTAAGGTTACTTTTGAGAAGTCCGGGGGGATATGATGAGGTATGAAGAGATTGCGGAGAAACTTAATCTGGAACTGATCGGGAGATTTCCGCGCGATAAGTTAAAAGAAAATCGCTTGCTCCCCTTCCGGCAAGAGAGTGATTACCTGTATTTTTTAAGTGATATAACTCCGCTCCTGCCGGTGATTGACGAACTGGCCGTCTATAGTGGAGAAAAAATAAAAGTAAAGAAGATTCCCGATATTCTCTTTGAGCAGCTTTTCAGCGAATATCTGGCCGCTCCCCTGGAAACAGTGGAAGGAATGTTGGGTGATCTGAAAGCAGGGATGCTGGATGATTTTGGCAAACTTGACCTCGATTCATCGGTGGAAAATCTGGAGGAAATGGCCCAGGAAGCCCCGGTCATAAGGCTGGTTAATGCGATGCTCACCGCGGCGATTAAACAAGGGGCCAGTGATATCCACCTGGAACCCTTTGAAAGTCGGCTGGAGTTAAGATACAGAATTGATGGTGTCTTATATCAAAATCCGGCTCCCCCCAGGGAAATATTCCCGGCCATCGCTACCCGGATCAAGATTATGGCCCGCTTAAATATAGCAGAAAGGCGTCTGCCCCAGGAAGGGAGGATCCGGATCAAGGTTCTCGGCCGGGAGCTCGATATCCGTGTCTCCTTTATTTCCACCCTTTACGGCGAGAGTATTGTCTTACGTTTGCTGGACCGGGCAGCCTATTTACTGGAATTGGGCAACCTGGGATTTGCCGCTGAGACGCTTGCTACATATCTGGATTTAATTCAGCACACTAATGGGATTATACTGGTGGCCGGTCCGACCGGGAGCGGTAAAACAACGACCCTTTATGCCACCCTTCAACAGCTCAACTCCCCGGAAAAGAAATTGATTACAGTGGAAGACCCGGTAGAATATCAATTAAACGGAGTTAATCAAATCCAGGTCAGACCGGAGATTGATTTGACCTTTGCCCGGGGTTTGCGCTCGATCCTAAGACAGGACCCCGATATTATCATGATCGGTGAGATCCGAGACCTGGAGACGGCCCAGATTGCCATTCAGGCTGCGCTGACCGGTCACCTGGTTTTAGCAACTCTACATACCAATGATGCCTCGGAAGCAATAATCCGTTTGTTAAATATGGGGGTTGAGGATTACCTGTTGGCAGCGACTTTGAAAGGAGTGCTGGCCCAACGCCTGGTCAGGATGTTATGTCCTGATTGCAAGACTCCCCTGGCCGAGGGCGGGTTAAAGCAAGAGCACTTATACCAGTCCCGGGGTTGCGGTAAGTGTAACGGAATCGGTTACCGGGGTCGAACCGGTATTTATGAGCTCCTGGCGGTCAATCCAATGATTGAAGAGCAGATTATTAAGCAGAGTAATGCTTCCGCGCTCAGGGCGGTAGCCAGTAAATGTGGATTTAAAACTTTGCTGGCCGACGGTAAAGAGAAGGTAAGCAGGGGGATTACTACCCGACAGGAACTGCTGAGGGTTACCAGGAATTAAGCCGGAGGAAGGTGTTTAGGGTGAATGAGTATAGCTACCGGGCATATGAGCGGACCGGGAAAGAGGTGAGCGGCACACTCCGGGCTGATACGAAGAAACTGGCCCTGGCTGAGTTGGAAAGAAAAGGATTACATCTCTTCGCCATCGAAGAAAAAGATGGGGAAAAGCAGACTCAAACTGCTTTTAGATTTAGCCGGGAACAGCGGAGTGACGGTCTGATTATCTTTACCAGACAACTGGCTAATCTCCTGCTGGCCGGTATTCAGTTGGGAGAAGCCCTCCAATTTATCGGGAAAATACTTAAAGGAGGGGGGCTGAAAGCGACTGTCGATGGAATTTATCACTCCCTGCAAGGGGGAAAGGGGTTAGCGGAATCGCTGGCGGCCTATCCCGACTACTTTTCGAGCGGTTATATCAGTATGATCAGGGCCGGAGAAGAGAGCGGTTTTCTGGGACTGACCTGTCAGCGCTTAGCCGATAATCTGGAGGAAAAGAGTCGTTTAAGAAGCTTTATTGTCTCCAGTTTGATCTATCCCCTGGTCCTGATCGTTGTTGCCTCAACTGCCATTATGGTAATGTTACTCTATGTTTTACCGCGCTTTATTTCGATCTTTGAGACATATAACCGGACTCTACCCTGGACAACCAGTCTGCTTTTAAAATTCAGTAATATTTTAGCCGAAAACGGTGGCGGGCTGTTATTGGGAATGGCAGCGGTAATTTTATGGTGGTTGTATTACCGGAGTACCCCGACCGGCCGGGAGTTAAGGGACCGCTTTTATTTAAAAGTCCCGCTGGTTAAAGGATTAGTTATTGACCTGACGATCAGTCGGATTGCCGATAGTCTGGCTACGATGTTGGAGAGTGGGGTGCCACTGCTGAAGGCATTACAGATCAGTGCCCAGGTAAGTAATAACTGTCTGTACCGCAACTGTATTGAGCGGATCAGCCGGCGGGTGGAAAGGGGTGAAAGCCTGTCAAGTTCACTGGAAGATGCGGCACTGTTTTCCGAGATGAGTGTTTACCTGGTCGGAGTGGGGGAGCAAACCGGTAAGTTGACCGAAATGTTGAGGCAGGTAGCCAGTTTTCACGAACAGGAATACCGGAATACGCTGGAGCGAATGCTTAAATTATTTGAACCCCTTTTATTATTATTAATGGGAAGTATAATTGGTTTTATTGTAATATCAATGCTTTTGCCGATTATGGGGATCGGAAATCTATTGTAAAAGGAGCGTTTTGTTGATGGGAAGAGTAAGGAGAGATGAACAGGGTTATACCCTGTTGGAGATATTGATTGTGATGATCATTATCGGTGTGCTGGTGGCTACGGTCGGTCCGGAACTTTTTAACCGGGTTAATCAGGCCGAACAGACCGCCGCTAAAAATCAGATTAATGTTCTAAAGATTGCCCTTGATAATTACCGGCTTGATAACGGGCAGTATCCCACTACCCAGCAGGGCTTAACAGCATTAATTGCCAACCCGACTACCCCACCGCTGGCTAGAAACTGGTTAGGACCATATCTGGAAAAACAAGAACTTCCGCTCGATCCCTGGGGGTATCAATATAATTATCAATCTCCCGGTAAAAATAATCAACATAAATATGATCTCTGGTCATATGGTGCGGATAACCGCGAAGGAGGAACAGGGGAAAAGGCTGATGTTACGAACTGGTAACGAAAGGGGTTATACCCTGCTGGAGACCTTGATTATCCTGATTATTATTAGTCTGGTCCTCAGTATGACCCTGCCGTCATTTAATCGTTTGCTCGAAACAGTGGAAAAAGAGACAGAACAACGTAAAATAATTAACCTGCTGCATACGGCCAGAAGGAGGGCGATTACTAGCGGGCTTGCCCAGGATATAGATATCGAAGATAATGTTATTACCTACCGGGTAGATGAGCTGGAGAAAATCGAATATAGACTGGAGAGCATGGTAGCAGAGCAGCAGTTGCTTGATAATGCGACAATATCCTTTTACCCTGACGGAAGCAGTACCGGAGCATACTGGCCCTTTCAATTCAATGACGGGAGTCGCGCTTATCTGGAAGTAGACGGAGTGAGCGGAAAATGCGCTTGGAGGGATTGAGATGAAGCAACAGGGGGGATTTACTCTAATCGAAACGATGATTGCCATGGTCATTCTGGCAATTGGTTTTACGATCCTGGTTGAAGGTTTTACGATGATTAGCACAGCAGTTGAGAAAAAGCAGGATTATTTTTTTTTAAATAGTTGGAGTGAGGATAAATTGCTGGAAGTGATCAATGGTATTGACCACAGCCGGAACGGAGTGGTCAGCTATCGTAATCGGGAATATCGGTGGTGGATTGAGCAAAAATATCTAAATGAACAACTACAGGAACTGGAGTTGAATGTTGAATGGCCGGGACCGAAAGGGTTCAATCACTACCAAAACAGTCGGTTGATCAATAGTGGGTAAAGGGCAGAACAGTGAGAACGGTTTTACTTTGCTGGAGGTTATTATTGTTATTACCATTACCGGTTTAATCCTGGGAGTAGCAATATCCTTTCTTGAGCAGGGCTTATCGACCTGGGAGCGGATGGGAAGATCGAACGAATGGGAACAACACCACCGGATACTGGAGCGGACATTGGAAAAAGACCTACATAATCTTTTTTTTGCTGAATTATATCGGGAATATCAATTTAAGGGTGATTACCAGGGCTTTCGGCTGCTTGTTGGTGAGGAAGACCGGCTATATCAGGTCGATTATTCCGTCGACTACTATAATAACCAGCTGGTCCGAAAGACCGTTCCTCTTAAAACTGAGGCAACTAAAGAGGAGCGACAGGCCGATGGCAAAGAACTGCGCTTTTTTAATGACCTCCGGTTAGAGCGGGTTGAATTCCTCTTTTATGATCCGGTGAAGAAATATTGGGTGCCGAGCTGGTCATATCAGGAAACGGCACGGTTACCCCGGGTGGTCAGGCTAAAGATCAGAACGGCAGATTTTAGCATGCCGCTGATCTCTGCCGAGATCTATATCGGACAGACATATTAAAAACTAGGCAGGTAATCTTGATGAAAAATTATATTGTGATCGATTATGATCTGTTGCAAGTGATCAGGATCAGAGGCAGACAGGTAGTTTTTAATAGTTTTTATCAATGGGACGGGAGCCGGGAGGGTCTGCATGCGATCATCAAATCGCTCCCTTTCCCGCTGAAAAGAGTTGCTCTGATGATTCCGGGCAACCACTTTTATATCAAATCCCTGATCTTACCCATCTCAACGGCTAAACAACTGGATGGGGTGATCAAATATGACTTCCTGGCCAAGCTACCCCTTGCCCCTGAGGAATTATATTATTCATCATACTCCCGGAACAAAGGGCAGCAGCTTCAGGTGGTTGTTTTTGCGGTAAAAAAAGACTTGCTTGAGCAGTTCTGCCGGCTGATCCGGGAAGTGGGGTTACTAATTAAGGCCGTTTTTCCCCTGGCCGGCCTTTATTACCTCTCCCGGCTTAACTTAAGCCAAGAGTCTGGCGAGCAGAGGGTATTGTGGGCGGAAACCAACTCCTGGTATCAACACTATATCCTGCTCAGTGAAGAAGAGCTCTATATCCGCGGTTGTCGGGATAAAACAGCAGTAGCGATCCGGGAAGAGTTGGAACAGACTTATCGGTATGGGCAAGGAAACGGTGCGGATCAGGCCGGTCATCGCCTGGTCCTTAACGGCCGGGAATTGGATTGCTCAGAACTGGCCAGGTGGGAGCAATTGCCGCTTCTGAACGAAAAGAGCCGGCTGTGGGAGGAGCTCGCGCAGTTCAGCCGGGAAATAAAACAGCTGGACCTCCTGAGCAAAACAGAAAGCGCTCAGCTCCGGCAGCGCAAGCAGTCATACCTGGGTATCTCCCTACTAGTGTTCATAGTAATACTGACCTGGGGAGTGATGACCGGAGTTAAGTGGTCGGCGGCCGAAAAAGAACTGAATAAGCTGGAACAGTTAGCGGAACGAACGGAGCAACAGGTAGTAGTTGTTAATGAACTAAAAACAGCATATCAGACGGTTGAAGAAAAATTGCTTAGTTATCAGGAGATACTGGCCCGGAATAACCACTGTTATCTCCCCTGGTTACTGGAATTAAGCCGGATTATTCCGGCTGATCTGGAGATTGATTCGCTCAGCCTGAAAGAGGATAAACTATTATTACTGGCAGGTCGGACCGCCTCCGCGGCCAGCTTACTGGAAGAGCTTGAGAAATCACCGTTGTTTGAGAATCTCCATTTTATCGGTAGGATAATCAGTAAACAGGGGAAAGAGGAATTCAGAATGGCAGGTGATCTCCGTTATGCAGCTCAATAAGCGGGAAAGAAGGCTTTTGCTGTTCGCTTTAATCATTATTTTACCCCTATTACTGGGCCGATACCTGATTCTCCCTTATCGGCAAAAGGGCACTGCCTTGCAGGAAAAGCTCGTCCAGACAAGACAGCAACTGACAATTAACTCCTTGATTGCCCGTGATTTTCAGAAATACCAGCGACTATTGGCCAACAAAAAAGCTGAACTGGCTGACCTGAGCGCTAATTTCTACCGGGGGGAAGCCGGACAGGTCAGACTGGAAGTGATCAAGCAACTGGACAGGGAGTTAAAGAAAAATGCCCTGGCCGTAAAAAGCAAGGAGCTGGAGCTGATCGAGCGGGGGGAAGGTGCTTTAACCCGGATCAGATATCAGGCCGAATTAGAGGGGGAGCTCCGGGCAGTACTTAATTTCCTCACTGAGTTGAATCAATATCAAAAATACTACCGGGTGCAGCAACTGGAGATTAAAGGGGGAGATAATTACTCCCGCTTAGCGGTTTTGATCATAATTGAAGTAATTTCAATTGAGGGTGATAATGATGTGTAATGATAAAAAGGGGCTCAGAACAAGTCTTTTATCTTTTCTTTATAGTATAATAATCTTACTACTCTTACTCCATCCGGTGCAAGGCGAGGAGAGACAAGAGGTTACGCTGACGGTGCGCGGAGCCGATATTAGCGATGTGTTGATGATGCTAACCGAGCAAAGCGGGATCAATTTGGTCCCTGATCATACGGTACAAGGGCTGGTAACCATTGATTTAAGGGATGTGGCGCTCCAGGAGGCTTTAAAAACCCTGACGATTGCTTATGGGTATCAATTTGATCAGGTCTCTCCCAATATTTATCTGGTAAGCAGTGAAGGCTATACACCACCGGCTGAGGTGACTTATCGGAACGGGTTGTTGAGTGTTGTGGCGGAAAATGGTGATATCATTGAGGTCTTAAACAAGATCGCGGCTAAAAGCGGGATCAATCTGGTGATCGATAATCAGGTTTCCGGGATGGTCACCGCCAATATCAGAGATGTCCGACTGGAAGCCGGTCTGTTAACTTTACTCCAGGCCAATGGATTTACTTTCAGTAAAAGTAATGAGATTTACCGGGTTTTCAGTACCGGGCGGGGGATGCAGAATAATCTGGCGATCTCCTATACTGACGGCAAGCTGAATATTGATGTGGAGCAGGCCGATCTGGGCGAAGTCTTACGAACGATCTCCCGCTTAAGTGGGATCAATATGATTTTGTTCAGCGGAATCCGGGAGGTAGTTGATTTAAAACTGGCCGGAATCGGGATTAAAGAAGCGATCGATATCATTCTGGCCGGGACCAGGTTTACCTACCGCCAGATTGACGGGGTCTATCTGATCGGGGAGAAGAATATCAACAGTCCGGCTTCCGCCCTCCTTACCACCAGCCGGATTATTCCCCTGGAATACCAGGAAGCAGCCAATATCCCCCAGCTCTTACCTAATAACTTCCCGGCCGCTAATGTCAAAGTGATCACCGAACAGAATGCCATTCTGGTGACCGGAACCCAGGCAGAGATTGAGTATCTGGAAGAATATATCGCCAAGATCGACCAGAAGATACCGCAGATAGTGGTTAAGGCCTTAATAATCGAACTTTCCCACAATCGTAATGAAAATCCTAAGATCGGGCTGGGGATGGACTATGATCAAGAAACCCTGCTCTTTGATAGTTTACTCGGCCAGCTCAGTTATCGCTCAATTTTGCAGTTGCCGCGTGATTTTTATCTGGAAATAAATAATCTGGTGGCTCAGGGAATGGCTACCGTCAAGGCCAGTCCCAATATTACCACTTTGAACGGACAGCAGGCCAGGATCGATGTCGGGACAGTTCAGTATTACCGGGTGATTGATACCGATAGTGAGGGCAAGGATCAGACCAAATACCAGAGTGTTAATGCCGGTGTGACCCTGGAAGTAACCCCCTGGGTCAGTAGTACGGGTGAGATCAATCTTAAACTCCGGCCGACGGTCAGTAATATCGGGGCAGCTGTGGCTGAGGGCCTCCCCCAGATCAGTCGGCGGGAAGTCAGTACCACCGTCAGGATCAAAGACGGGCAGACGATTATAATCGGGGGATTGATCCAGGACGTCGGTTCTAACGCCCGAACAGCGGTCCCGTTCCTGGGAGATTTACCGCTAATCGGCTCACTGTTCCGGTCAACTAATAGTGATGTCAATCAAACCGAGTTGATAATCTATATAACACCCCATGTTATGACCGAAGAGGAAGAAGACGTGGGGGAAGAGATGGAGCTGATGCTCGACCGGGTGGAAAAAGTTAATATCGGAGAAGAATGAC
>JAKSCG010000143.1 GCA_022360715.1 Halanaerobiales bacterium | reverse complement strand
TGAAAATGTTTTCAGTTGTAGTTGTCTTTTTTAAGACATTGCATGTATCCCTGGCAAAAAATAACGTTTATAAGGTTTTAATCGGCATGGTGTTTATTATGCTGACAGGTACGGTATGCTTTTATTATTTTGAGCGGCCCAATATAGAGGAATTGTCCTTCTGGGATTCTCTCTGGTGGAGTTTCGTTACTGTGACTACTGTAGGATATGGAGATTATTTTCCCGTATCCTTTCCCGCAAGAATAATGGCCGTTATTCTTATGATTACCGGGATAGGAGCTTTTGGCTTTGTTACTGCGGCGGTAGCTTCGGCTTTTGTTGAGTTGAACATTAAAAGGAGGATGGGGCTTTTGAAACTGGATTTGTGTAACCATGTTGTTATTGTTGGGTGGAACAAGAAGGCGCTGAATATTGTAGAAGAACTTGCGAGGGAAACACCGGAGAGGAAAATTGTTGTAATAGATGAAATCGAACAGTTGGAGACTGAATATAAGCAGGTATATTTTGTAAAGGGAAAGGGTACTGAGGACTGTGTACTTGAAAAAGCATCTGTGAAGGATGCCTCCCTGGCTATTGTTCTTGCCGACGACAAGGCTGCAGATGAGGAGGGGGCGGACGCAAAGGCCGTAATGGTGTGCCTTGCCGTCAACCATATCAATCCCAAGCTCCGTCTGGTTGCTGAGGTAGGCAATGAAGAGCATCTTCCCCATTTCAAAAGAGCAAATGTTGATGAAGTATTTGTAAGCAGTGTGCTAAGCAGCAAGCTTCTTGTACGGGGAGCTATATATCCCAGCG
This sequence comes from Halanaerobiales bacterium, assembly GCA_022360715.1. Taxonomy (GTDB): domain Bacteria; phylum Bacillota; class Halanaerobiia; order Halanaerobiales; family DTU029; genus JAKSCG01. Next base: position 332 of record JAKSCG010000143.1, on the reverse strand, counting down.
TATCCCATGTTGTTAACGAACTGATTACCAACAGCAGGGGCAGTGAGTTTTACGAGATGGATTTGTCCGATGAATGTGCTGGAATGACTTTTAAACAACTGGTTGACGATTTTATGCAAAAAAATAAAGGAATTCCCATTGGAGTTGCAAACGAGAAGGGAACTAAGGTAAATCCTGACGGGAGCCATATACTTGTTAAAGGTGATACTTTAATCTATATTGGCAAGAATTCGTACAATTGATGTAAATCCGGAAGATAATAGCAAATTCGTACTTTTATTTGAGATTACCCAATTTTAACATTGAGAAGATTTATGTGTATAATGAAACAG
>JAKSCG010000181.1 GCA_022360715.1 Halanaerobiales bacterium | reverse complement strand
CGATCCGGAAAAGGCCAAGGAACTGCTTGCCAAGGCCGGATATGCCGATGGGCTGGAATTAGAACTCGAAACAACAATCGGCCGGTATATTTTTAATGACTATATCTGTTGATAATGTAGGCATATACCCACCAAGAACCAAAAAAACATCAGTAAAGTTTTCTTTAATAAAAATGGCAAGCCGGATCGTATAACTTAAATTATAAAAGAAAGAAGATTTCCGATAAGTTTTATTTCATTATCAATGATAATTTTCTTTACATCATGCATGTTTTTATTTTGAAGCAACATTTCCACGGTTATTACATTGTGCCCTTCTTTTTCTAAAACGGCATGTAAATAGCCCAACCCTATATGCGAAATCGAATAAGGACTAATAAAATATTGATTCATTAAATCTAGCTCTAAGTATGGTCTTTTTGCGTCGAGATTTACTGGATTTATCAGACATATATTCATGAATTTGCTCCTTTATATAAATGCTTTTGTTGAGCTATCATTATTACAGTTTCTTTTAATCCTTCAAGGATTGATTGTTTTAACTCCGGTGTTTTTTATATTTCAACCTCTAATCCAACGGAGCAGTGGTCGCTACCATATATATCAAAATAAAGCGGGGTGCTCGTAACCCGATCCGTTAACCGACTAGAATCAAGAAAATAATCAATGCGCCATCCAACGTTGCGTTCCCGTACCCCTGGCGTCAATGACCACCATGCATAGGCATCCGTCTTGTCCGGGTCAAAATATCTGAAGTAATCTGTGAATACAGAAAAATTAATTTCAGTCATATTTTTCTGCTCTTCCTGTGTAAACCCTGTGCTGCGAGTATTCGACTTGTCGTTCTTGACATCCTTTTCTGTATGAGCGCAGTTCATATCCCCGCAGATGATGACTGATTTCTTTTGATCTAAACCACAGACGTATGAACGAAAATCATTTTCCCAGCGCATACGATATTTCAACCTTAACCGATCCCGCTAAAAGTTGGGGACATAAACGTTGACAATATGGAACGCTTCAAACTCCAATGTAATTAGACGTCCGTCATAATCATGTTCATTTATACCCATTCCTTAGGAGATTGCAAGCGGAGGTAGTTTTGTAAACACTGCTGTTTCAGAGTAACCATTCTTATCAGCACTGTACCAATATTCTTGATAGTTGGGAAATTCAATATCTG
>JAKSCG010000107.1 GCA_022360715.1 Halanaerobiales bacterium | reverse complement strand
TTTTAGCTCTCCTTCATTAAATGATACCCAATAAGCCAATAGTTGAATAATTCCATGATTATAGTGATAAATACTTTCTCCAAAAAAATCACCAATAGAAGATTCAACCAAAAATTCTTCCTTTAATTCTCTGGCTAAGCACTCTTCAGGAGTTTCACCAGGATTAATCTTACCTCCTGGAAATTCCCATTTATATGCTAATTTATCACCAGCTTTTCGTTGGGCAATTAGTATCTTACCATTTTGAACAAAAATTGCTGCAGTAACTTTTATCATGAAAAAATTCAACGACCTCCTTAGAATAACTTTCCTTCCAAAATGTTCTTCTCTATGACAATAAGATGCTATAGCATTATCTAATAAACTATTATCTCTAGATTCTAAATCAACAAATACCTTATAAAGAAAGGTAATTAACTTATCTAATTTTTTAAGGCACTTTACTCTCAGCCTCCCAGCTTTTCGATTTTTTCTTTTAAGTAAGCATTCTCCATTTCATTCCAAACTTCATTCATTAGTGGCGCTCCAGCCACCGCTTTAGAAAAGCCTGCGCCCAATAAAAATGTTCTGCTATACTCCACGATCCCTATACCTAAAAGGAAATTGTCTTTGTAGAAACGTCTTGCTTATTCCTAAGTTAGAATAAACAAAAATATCAAAATTTTAGTTAATATGTCGAAACAAACGTTCGCCTATCGCCCAAAAAAATACCCAGTTTTATTTTCCGCAACCAGCTGAGCCCACTTATTAGTCTGCTTTTCCATTGGGCTATATTGCATGTCCAATCCTATGATATAACCTACCTCAGGCATATCGTAAACTATATGTTCTACTTCGTGCAGAAATACCTCCTTTTGAAGTTCCCTGGTTAAGTTTTTATTAATGAGTATGTAATAGTTACCACCAGAGGATCTGTAAACAAACCCGTATATTTCAGACTCTAATTTAATAAATTGATGGAATATATTATTTTCCCTGGCCCATTCCCGGAAGTTTATATAAGTCCGTTGGATCGATGTACGAATATATTTTTTGAGGTTTGTCACCCTATGTCACCTGCCTTTTGATATCATTTTCCTTCTTCTTCCTCGATAGCCTGAATAATTCTGATGATCTGTTTAACTCCTTTCTGGCTCATATTTTTTGTCTGCTTAAATAACAACTGCAGGTCTGGCCGTTTCGATAGCTGGTCCCAAAAAATAGCCAGTTCCGGCTCTTCTGAGAGCACGGATTTGATTTTGGCGGTAGCAGGATCAATTCTATTTACTCTTTCCAATCTTCGGGTAATACAATCCATTGGAAGATAACCTGCAATTTCCATCAAATCTGCATAGTCAGCCCCTAACGCAGTTGATAATTTTTTAAGAGTGTCCGGGGAAGGCTCCCGTAAACCACGTTCTATCCTTGATATGTGAGAGTTACTAACCCCAGACTTTTCTTGAAGGGATTCCAGAGTCATATTTTGTTTTTTTCTTAATTTTTTAAGATACTCTCCGATGGTTAAACTCATATTCTGCCTCCTGTACATTATTTTATAATACTAATTGACAATAGTCAATTTTTATTAAAACCCTTTTCTGTCTTCAGACAAAAAACGCGATTAAAATATTGACAACTGGCAGAAAAAAGTGTATAATTTAATTGCCAGAAGACAGAAAAGGGGGGATATGGAGATGTTTTGAGCAGATAATCTGCTAACTGGCAGAAAAAGTAATGATATTTTGCCAGCAGAGAGGAGGTATCTAAAGAACAAAAATCTACATTAGGATTATTGATTTTTAAAACAATTATAGCATCATGGGAGGTACAACTATGATAATGATAATGTTTTTTGTTTTGGCAGTTTTGTTTCTTTCAAGCCGATATACCTTTGCCGCAACCTATTATGCATCACCTTCGGGTGGATATGACGGTCAGACCAAATCTCGACCTTTTCAGATTGCGGACTTCTGGGAAGTTGCGAAGCCGGGGGACACCCTTATTTTGCTTGATGGAAGATATATCGGCTGGCGCTCGATGATCGTCCCGCCAGAAACTCGTACCATAGGAGGTAAAGAGCGTTTGTTCTTCGGCGGTCTACCGGGAAATCCGATCACCATTCAAGCCCTTAACGACGGTAAGGTGGAGATAGACGGAGAGAAAAAAAGTAAACCGATCAGTCTTCGGGGGAAAGACTACTTTGTGATTGAGGGAGTAAATGCTCACAGTGCCGGCGGTACTAATAACGCGAGTGTGGTCTCACTTAGTCGATCTAATTATAATATTATCCGTCGGGTGTGTGGCTGGGATGCTAAAGGGGTTAATGATTATATTTTTGCGGTTAACAACGGTGATTACAATTTATTTGAAGATTGTGCGGGTTGGGGGATTGCCCGTAAAACATACAGTTCATCTCAGAACGGTAACCATACTACCGTTCGTCGCTGTTGGGGGAGATGGGACGGTTGCCATCATATCGGTCCGAAGTTGACTTTAACCATGGTCTATAATAATCGGGACATGACGATCGAGAATTGTATTATGAGCTGGGGGAGTAATGATTTAAAGGAGATATACAATCTCGAGTGTAGAGAAGGGATGACTGACCCAAAATGTGGAACTGAGTTTCGAGATTATTCAGTGGATCAACCCTATGGGATCTATGGGATAGACCGTATGGACGGAGATGATAAGAACGCCCGGGCAAAACTTTTGGGCAGTATTGCCTATATTCGCTCAAATGATCGTTTCCAAGCAAAACGGCTTGTTTTTGCGATAAAACTTGATTCTATCGAAATAACGGATACTGTTGCTTATATTGAACCAGGGTCTCACCTGGAAAAAAGGACCTTTGAACTGCGCGGTTTAAAGGATGGAGTGGCACAGAATCTTACTGCCCGTAATATCACCAGTATCGGCGGGGCCGGTAGTTCTATCGACAATCAATGGCAAGTAAGTAACCTTGATGAAGGTGCAACCGTTGCAGAGGTAGGAAGTATTTATAATAATCCCCGTGGAGCTAAAATCTGCAAACGTTACGAAAATGGTGTTCTTACTAATAAGCGTCTTTGGCCTTGGCCGATGGACCAACGGATTTATGATGCGATGATTTTATCCGGTAGAGAACCGTTTTACGTGACTCAGACGATTGAATCCATGTTCGGAGTCATCCCCAAGGAGTGTCGGTGGGATCACTAAAGGGATTATTGATAATTCCTCTTCAATATAATTACTAGGAACTTTAAAAAAATTTCTGAGCAACAAAAAAAGAAGTTTATTGAGATAATATTAACAAGACAGCCAACCTGGATGGAGTTGGCTGTCTCTTTCGAAGGAGGATCACAATAAAATAAGTATTGATCTATGCCATCCCTTAAGGGATAATTAAATCATACTACATGGATATTAAGATAATATTAAATAATCATTAAAATTTGATTAAATTAAATGGGGTAGTGTTCTTATCTGGGTTGATACGCTTATTTGCTTGTTACAATTTCTTTCGCCGGAAGACGATCAAGGAGATCAGCAAACAAAAACTTGATAATGCCAACGTGATCCAGATTGTTATCAACAGCTCGCTTACACTTTTTGTATTTGTGATTAAAGCAATATTATTTGACGCTAAGCTAACCGGATTGAATTTTTTTATCGTTGGAAAGATGTTGATGGTCAACAGAATTCCTAAAATAGCAGCAGTTAGCAGTAATCCGGCGTAATTACCACTTGTTAACGTACTGGTCATCATAACAACAGCCAATATAAACACACCAAACAGCCACAGACAGAACAATGAAAAAAGCAGGTTAGGTGCATAAAATTGACCAAAAAGGTAAAAGGTGTATCCGAAATTTATGATGGCTGCCAGACTATAACTAATCGTCCATAAGGTAAGGGCAACGAAATATTTTGCTAAAATCACCGCATGGCGGGATAACCCCTTAGCCAGTACAATGATTAAAGTCCCCCTGGTTAGTTCCCGGGAGAGAATTCCACTGAAAATCAATAAGATAACAATAATTCCCATTTGTGTTATGTTTTTAAAAAATTGACTATAGGCCTCGATGTAAGTTGGCTCGGTAATAGTAATAGTCAATCCTTCAATTGACATGTGAGAAAATATTTCAGGCATCATCTTGGCTAAAAGAGGGCTGATCATGCCAAAAACAAAAAACACTGCAAGCAAGATCAGGGCTTTATAATTATAGATATGTTCCCGAAATTCCTTTTTGGTAAAAGCAAGCAAACCGTTCATTTGATCATCTCCAAAAAGACATTTTCCAGAGAAGGTTCCAGCACTTCATATTTGATCACCGGAATTTGTTCTCGGGCCAGGAGTTCCAAGATTTTACCGGCCTTTTTAGTGATGTCGGTAAGATGAATAGTGATTGTATTTTCTTTCATCACTACTTCGGAAACAAAAGGCAAACTTCTCAGTTTAGCAGCGAAAGAAGCAGGACAGTTTTGGTCAGCCAGTTCAATCAAGATAGTATCCTGACGATAGGTCGATCTGATCTCCGCCAGATTGCCCTGGACAATTAATTTTCCCTGATCAAGGATACCGATCCTGTCACAAATCCGCTCGACATCAGATAATATATGGGTGGAAAATAAAATAGTTGTTTGTTCGCTTACTTTACTTAAGATTTCAAGTATTTCTTTCCTGCCGATTGGATCGAGTGCTGATGTTGGTTCATCACAAATCAGGAGTTTAGGCTGATTCAATAATGCCTGGGCAATACCAAGTCGTTGTTTCATTCCTCTGGAAAAACCCTCAATCTTTCGTCTGACTCCTTTAAGACCGACCAGCTTCAAAAGTTGAGTTACTTTTTTTTTGATTTGAGTCGGTTTTTGTCCGGCTATTTCACCGCATAATTCTAAATACTGCTCAGGAAACATATAGCCGTAAAACTCCGGCACATCCGGCAAATAACCGATGTGCCGGTTAGTTTTGGTATCTCCGTAATTAACTTTTTCTCCACAGACATATATTTCACCACTGGAAGGGGGCAGAAAGCCCATAATCATTTTCATGGTGGTAGTTTTACCGGCCCCGTTTTTTCCAATGAAGCCAAAAACAGAATGTGCGGTAACAGTCAAAGTTAAATCCTGAATGGCCCGGACGTCTCCAAAATGTTTTTCGATGTGGTCAAGTCTCAGAATTTCCATTAGCTATCCCTCTTACCAATTGTAAAGTAGAGAATCGGTCCGATTAGCTGTACAAAGAGTACGACAATTATCCAAAAAAACTGATTGCCGAATCGGTAGGTTTTGTGCCGGAGAAGATCAACTAAAGCGATTACGGCCAAAATCACCTGGATGACAATAACCGGCAGTAGAAAAGGCCAGTACTCCATTATTTCTTTCATAAAGATTCCTCCTAAAATTCTTTCAGTTTTTTGACAAGATGCTGATATCTTTCTTCAGCTTGCAGCTGTTCAAACACAGGATTATTTAGTATTAAATCTTTAATGCTTTGTTTGATTACTTCGTCATTTCTTGGAGCTGCTCTTCCCAGTTCGCTTGAATCGAAGAAGCTGTCCAGGGCATCAAAGAATTCGTTACCCTTCAGTTTTAGTGGAAAAAGGTCTTGGTTTGACACTAAATCAACATAGGCTTCCAACGCATTTAAGGCCTTTTCTTTCTTATTTTGTCTGATAAATAATTGAGCAGCTGTACTGTGAATGGGGAAATAAAGGGCCGGGTGCATTTCTTCTACTCCAAAAATACGTCCCAGCTCCATCATGTTATTATAATAGCTTGCTGTCTTTTCCGGCAACTCTGCAGATAACATCATTAAATCAGGACAGGCCCCCAAAATACCGATAATGTTTTGATAAATATAGCCCTGCAACAAGCCTTTGGCTTCGGCTTGGTCACCTTTCATTTGATAGGCTCTGGCTAACAAAACTTTTGATGATATCGGCAGTTCAACGATTTCGTCCAGTAAGTCGATTGCCATAGTAGGTTGTGCCATTGCGATATGACAAGCAGCTTGCATTTGAAGAGATAGTCTGGCCAGAATGGTCTCACCGCTGTCATTTTCAATCCGTTGGAATAGCTTGATAGCTTCCTGATAGATAGCCTCCGACTTAGCTGGGGTGCCAGCCAACGGGGCGTGGTTGACCAGCAAAACTCCCATTGAAAAAAGCAGATTCCAACAGGAATAATATTTTGTAATATATTCAATACATTCTGCATGGACCTGATCAAAGGGTTCAACAGCAAAAGCGTTGGCCAGCCTGGTATACAGTTTTCTTACATCTTCCCGGGTCATCTGAGACTCGTATCCCAACAATTCATCCACACTTACATTAAAATAAGCGGCCAATGCCGGCAAAAGGATAATATCGGGATAGCTCCGCCCGGATTCCCATTTGGAGACTGCCGGCTTGGAAACACCTATATATTCGGCCAGTTCTTCCTGGGTCAGTCCTTTTTGTTTCCGCTTGGTTGCAATAATGCTACCGATCTTGATCTTGTTCATTTGAACACCCCTTTCTTAAAACCATTATAGTTTACAATACC
>JAKSCG010000120.1 GCA_022360715.1 Halanaerobiales bacterium | reverse complement strand
TGTACAACATGAGATCTTCAACTTAAAAAAACAAAATTACACAATGGCATGGTCAACTCGGAAAACATACTACTAATTGCTGGCTCCGGACGTAATGTCGGCAAAACAAGCTATATCTGTAATCTTTTAAAAAAACATGAAGCGAAAAAACCTATTGCTGTTAAAATTTCACCTCATTTTCACAAAACCACAGAGGGTTTGAGATTAATTTCTGAAACCAACCATTATCAACTATTTGAAGAAACAAACAGAGAAACTGCAAAAGACAGCTCACTTTATTTACAGCATGGCGCAGCTCGTTCCTTTTACTTGCAAGCGGATGACGAACAGCTTGCTGATGCCTTTCTATCGCTAATGCCTTTTCTTGAAGCAGATAAACCAATCCTGATCGAATCAGCAGCTTTGCACAAGTACATACAAGCCGGGCTGTTTTTATATATTTACAATGAAGAAAGTGCGGATAAGCCTTTTACCAAAACCAATTTACAAGTTGCGGATTTTGTAGTCCAATCAAATGGCTCATCTTTCAGTCATTCTCCTTCAAGCTTAAAATTTGAACAAACATGGAAAATCAACCCATAATAAGTTTGGCTGAAGCCATTGATATTGCTTTTGGCAAGGCCAAAACTAAAAGCACTGAAAAAGTAAATTTTAAGGAAGCTACCGGAAGAATACTGGCTAAAAATGTTTTCTCGGATATTGACATGCCGCCATTTAACAAATCGGCCATGGATGGCTATGCCTGTAAACGAGAAGATTTAGGCAAAGAGCTAAATGTGTTGGAAGTTATCCCGGCAGGGAAATCGCCAGTCCATAAAATTGAATCCGGTCAATGTTCCAAAATTATGACTGGGGCACAAGTACCTGAAGGTTCTGATACAGTATTTATGGTCGAACACAGTGAAGAAACAACCAAAGGAAAAGTTCGGTTTACGGGCACAAAAACAAGTAGCAACATCTGCATCACAGGAGAAGATTTGCAAAAAGGGGATTTGGTATTAAGTGCGGGCACATTGCTAAAACCACAACATATTGCAATGCTTGCAGCTGTTGGATGTACTTTTCCTGAAGTGTATGAAAAACCATCTGTCGGCATTATCTCAACCGGTTCTGAATTGGTTGAGCCTGGCACGCCTGTTAGTTCTTCACAAATAAGAAACTCGAATGGTCACCAATTAGCAACACAGGTTGAAGAATGCAACTGCACATGTAATTATTACGGCATTGTAAAAGATGACCGCAACTCAACATTCGATGCTATAAAAGAAGCAACAGACGAGAATGATGTTACAATAATCTCAGGAGGTGTTTCAGTTGGTGATTTTGACTATGTCCCGCTGGTAATCAACGAACTTGGCTTCGATATCCTTTTTAGCAAATTAACTGTAAAACCTGGAAAACACACCACTTTTGCTATTAAAAACGACAAATACATCATTGGGCTTCCCGGCAATCCTGTTTCTTCATTTATTCAGTTTGAACTATTTGCAAAACCATTTCTTTTTAAGCTAATGGGGCACGATTTCAAGACTGCAAACCTTTCTATCACATTAGCTTCTGATTATAAAAGAAGAAAAACAGACCGCGAAGAATTTATTCCAATTACCATAAACAAAAATAATGAAGCTGAAACCATCCAATACAATGGATCAGCTCATATACATGCGTATCATGAAGCTTTTGGTGTCATGAACATTCCAAAAGGAGTTGGCTTAATTAAAAAGGGAGAGACTGTGAATGTACGACCGCTATAAAAGAAATATCAACTATTTGCGCATTTCGGTAACGGACCGGTGCAATCTTCGATGCACTTATTGTATGCCTGAAGAAGGAGTAAAACTGCTTGAGCACAGTGACATCTTAAGCTTTGAAGAAATTGAAGATTTCACTCGTCTGGCTGTCTCCAATGGTATAACAAAGATTAGATTAACCGGAGGAGAACCACTTGTACGGAAGGGAATTGTGGATTTGGTTAATAAGCTTTCAAAAATTGAAGGAATCGAAGATCTTTCAATGACAACCAATGGAATTTTGCTGAAGGAATTTGCTGAAGACTTAAAAAAAGCCGGGTTAACACGGGTAAATGTTAGTATGGATACCATCAATCCCGACCGCTATTGTGAAATCACCAGAAATGGCGATCTGAACAAAGTCCTGCAGGGAATTGAAGCAGCTCAAAAAGCAAAATTATCCCCCATAAAAGTAAATGCTGTGCTTCTGGGAGAACCCAATGGGGAAATGCTTCGATTAAAAGATTTTTGTAAAAAAAATGGTTTGAAAATTCGCTTTATTCACCAAATGAATTTACAAACCGGAGAGTTCT
>JAKSCG010000074.1 GCA_022360715.1 Halanaerobiales bacterium | reverse complement strand
TTTCTTGCTTAAGAGCAGTTCCTATCTTATCATCTCGTTTTTCCTTTGTCAAGGGCTTTTTTTCTCCTGCCCTTTGCTCCTCTTCTCTAGAGGCGACATCGTTTATATTATCACCTTTCCTCTCCACTGTCAACCCTTTTTTTTAACATTTGTTTGACAGCGACATTGCTTATCTTATCACCTGTTCAATCTTCTGTCAAGTACTTTTTTACCAACGAATTTATAATTATTTATTATATGTCTTTGTTCGATTATTGTTAATTATATTCTTTAACTATTTCAATATCTTTGAAATAGTAAATGATAATCTCTTCGGCGCTTTTACCCTGTTTAGCCATAGTGTAAGCCCCCCACTGGCTCAAGCCGACACCATGTCCAAAACCGGAACCGGTAAAAGTATAACTATTTCCTTCCTGCTCAATCTTAGAAATTTTAGTTGATTTTAATTTTTTAGGAGCAAGTTCATTACGAAAATCTGCTGCTTTAACCATACTATTTCCTTTATTCCCGGTAAATTTTAGTTCTATGAGCCGGCCAGTATTATCTCTATTCACAATTTCAACCTTTTCCAGTAAGCCAATATTTTTACCCAGCTTAGCCAGGGCAGCCGTTATCTCCTCATTACTAAAAGTTGCTTTCCAGTTTTTAACATCATCAGGAGCAGCTTGGTCAGGGGATTTAACGCTTTTAATATAAGGAGGCTCTTCTTCAGCAAGGGCAAGTCCAACCTTAGCTGAAGTAGTTTGTCCACCTGCACTGGCATGAAACCATGCTTTGATATAATCATCTTTATAAACGACTACCTCACCCCGACTTTTTTTGACAGCTTCCCTTAACTGCTCAGTTATATTTTGCGGTTTATATTCCTGGGCATATTCATAGCTGCCACTAATAGTATTGGTATTATTCTGATCCATATACTGAAGGGCAAAAGTCCGGGCAATAATCGCTTGGGCTGCATAGGCATTGTCCGGCCAGTCTCTTTTCATCTCACCGGCAACCACTCCGGTAATATATTCTTCAAATTTCATCTTTTTTTCTTCACCGTTTCTTAACTCAACAATAATCTCCGGTTCACCCGGCAACTTATTCCTTTCCCTAATCCCTTTAACCCTATTTTGGTTTTGTTCACACCCGCTTAAAATAAATACAACCATTAATATGATGCTTAATACCAGATAAAGCTTTTTGGTGATTGGCATATATATCCCCCTTTTCGAACAATACTGTTATGATCTAGTTTATCTACAAGTTATAAATATTATTCAAAAAGAAGCGCGTTTAAAAGTTATGGGTAAAAATAAGCACTATGAATTTTTAAACATCTTCATAGTGCGATTATTAGCCTAGCCGAGAATTCTCTGGAGCAAATTGCTAACTGAGTTAACAAAACTCCGCCACAGGCGAGTAAAAAAACCGGCCCGCTCTACATCTTCCGTTGCAATTAAATCTACCGATGCCAGTAATCGATCATCCTGCATAATCGACTGTCTACCAAGTACATCCCCTTTTTTAATTGGGGCCTGGAGTTGCTCAGAAATTACAATCTTTTTCTTCAGAGAATCCGCTGTCCCCCTTTGATAGATTACCTTTAGATCATTAGCAACCTCAGCAACAGTAATCGTTTTTTCTCCATCAGGGATTTCTATATTCTGCACCTGTTCTCCCTTTTTTACTACTACTTCGCTGATAAAAGCATTAAACCCATAATCAAGTAATCTTGATGTTAATTCTTCCCGCTCTTTTTCGGAAGAAGCCCTCATTATTACAGAAATCAAGCGCATATTATCTCTTTGGGCAGTTGCCGCCAGACAAAAACCCGCTTCATCAGTATGCCCTGTTTTGATGCCGTCCATCCCCGGATAATCCCGAATCAGCTTATTGGTATTTACCAGCATTGCTTTTCGACCGGGTAATTGCAGATAGTCTACCCAGATCGAAGCCCACTCCAATATTTTAGGATATTTAACCAATTCCCGCGACATGACCGCGATATCTCTTGCAGAAGAATAATGGTTTTTTGAAGGTAGACCACTTGAATTAACAAAATTAGTATTGACCATCCCCAGTTCTTCCGCTTTTTTATTCATCAGATCAATAAAATTGTTATAGCTCCCGGCAATCGCTTCCGAAACAGCCACACTGGCATCATTGGCTGAAGCAATCGTTATGGCTTCTAGTAAAGCGCTTAATTTAACTCTGGTATTGGCAGCAAGATAGATCTGCGAACCCCCCATTGATTCGGCAAGTTGGCTGATCATAACCTCATCATCGAGACTAATTGTGTTTTTTTCTACCTGTTCCATAGCTAGCAACAAAGTCATAATCTTGGTAATACTGGCCGGAGGAAGGGCTTGATCAGCATTCTTTTCATATAAAACCTGTCCGCTTTCGGCATCAACTAAAATTGCTGCCTCTATATCCAACTCAAATGCTTCACTCTGTTCTGATAATGGTATTAAAAAGCAGAATACGAACAAAACGGTAACTATTATCTTAAACCTACTCATCGGTATCCCCCTTATATTATTTTATCTTTAGATTCTTCCCAGAAAGCGTCTAATTCATTTAAGGTCAGCTCTTCAAATTTAAAGCCCTTTTCGGCAACCCTTTTCTCAATATAGCTAAATCGGTCTTTAAATTTTAAAACAGTCTTCAAAAGAGCCAATTCCGGATTAATCCCTTTAAATCTTGCTAAATTTACCACAGCAAATAACAGGTCTCCTATTTCTTCAAATATCTCTTGCTCGTTATTATCTTGAATTGCTTCCTTAACCTCAAGCAATTCTTCTTGGATCTTAGTAACAACATCATTAATATTATCCCAGTCAAAACCGACCTGAGCAGCTTTTTCCTGCACTTGATAAGACTGAATTAAAGCCGGATTACTCCTGGATACATGTTCTAATAAAGATTTCTGCTTCTGTTCTCCCGCCCCTTTTTCCTTTCTTTTAATCTCTTCCCAGACGGCTTTAAGTTGCTCAACAGAATCAATCTGCTGTTCTTGAAAGACGTGGGGATGTCGCCGAATTAATTTATCACTGATCACCTGAAAAACATCAGCTAAATCAAAGTCGCCGTTCTCGCTGGCAATCTGAGCCTGAAAAACTACCTGTAGTAATAAATCTCCCAATTCTTCCTTGAGCAGCTTTATATCTCTTTTCTGTAAAGCCTCAACTACCTCATAAGCCTCTTCGATAATATATGGTTGCAGCGAATAATAATCCTGTTTTCTATCCCAGGGACAACCTTCCGGTCCCCTTAAAGTAGCCATAATCCTGACCAGTCTTTCCAGTTCTTTACCTAATTCGTCCATATTCATTCTTTAACTCCTTACTAAGCCAAGTTTTTTAAACAATCGGGCCATTCTTTCGCCGATAATTGGGATCATTATTAGATCATTATATCTAATTTCTTGGAGAAGAAATAATAGAAAAAGGTAAATTAATACTGCTAGAAACACAGTGGTAAAAGTCGCCACCGGATAGCTATACTTGCTTAGTCCGACCAACAAATTATTGATTAAAGGAAAACTCTGTTGGACGGCAATACCCATGATCGACACGGCCAGAAACGGTTTAAGTAAAAGCCCCTTCCAACTAAACTTAAAATCGGTATGTTTTTTGACAGAAATCAGATTAAGTAAGGCTGCCACCGCAAATCCGGTAACAGTTCCCAAAGCCGCCCCCCTTATCCCAAATTGAGGTTGTACGGTTAAGGTGTAATTAATTATTCCGTTAGTAATCGCGCCAATAAATAAATTACGGGCCGGAATTGTCGTGTGTCCCATCCCTTGCAAAACAGCCGAACTGGTCTGCTGTAATCCGATAAAAAGCACTCCCCAGGCGACTATTCTTAGTGGCACAGCAGCATTAGGAACAGCAAAGATCACCTCGGTTAAGGGCTTGGCCATTACAAACAAGCCGACTGCCGCCGGTAAAGTAATTAAAATGGTCAGGCGAAATCCAGTGAGTGCCCTTTTCTTTATTAACGAGTCTTGGTTTAAAGCAAAGGCTTCGGAAATGGAAGGAACTAGACTGGCTGCCAGTGAGACTGTGATAATCGTAGGGAAATTAACCAATGTCATTGCAACAGCTGACAGGTCACCAAATAATTCCGTGGTCTTTTCAATAGTATACCCGGCGAGCTGCAATCTTTGCGGGACAATGATCGTATCGATCAGTTTCATCAGAGGTTGGACCATTGCTCCCAAAGTGATCGGTATACCCAAAGCAGCAATATTTTTTACTATTTTCCAGGAATCAACATCCCGCGCAGAACCGGTCTGAACATATTCCCAGATTTTTTTTCTCCTCTTATAGTATATAAAAATTAGGACTAAAAGTCCAGTTACAGATCCGGTAACAGCACCAAAAGTAGCACCGGCCGCAGCCATACCGTAACCGTAAGGTACCAGGAGATAAGCCAGCGTAATCATTGTAATCATTCGAACTAGTTGTTCCAGGACTTGGGAGATGGCGGTCGGGGTCATATCCTGTAATCCCTGAAAAAAACCTCGATAGATCGCCATAATTGATACAAAAAAAATGGCCGGAGAAAGAGCCAACACCGGATAATAGGCTCTGGGATCCCATTTCAAAAGGTTAATCAGCGGTCGGGCCAGAACAATCATTAAAACGGAAAATAATATTCCGACGAGCAGGCTTAACAGCCTCCCCACCCTGAAGATCTTAAAAGCTACTCTTTTTTGATCGAGAGCAATCCGTCCGGATATCAACTTAGCCAAAGAAACAGGTAAACCGGAACGGGAAACAACCAACATCGTTGTATAAAAGGGATAAGCCATCTCGTACAAACCCATCCCCTCCGCTCCGATCAGACGGGTCAAGATTACCCGATAGACAAAGCCCATCACTTTAGCGATTAATCCGGCCGTTGTTAAAATAACTGCCCCTTTTAAAAAATTTTTCCCTTTTTCCTCCCCCATTACTACTACCTCCCCCTTCGTTATTGCCATCTATAAATTATCTTCGCTTCAACATACATAAAATCTGATATAAGTAAGTATGCCGCTTTATAAAATCCCCCCTTTCCGGGGGGGAAGTGACTTTGTTTTATTGCTCCATCTGCTTGGCCAGGAAAAGGGCAGCAGTATTAGCAAGCTTCATTTCCAGATCCCCCAGTTCTTCTCGCTCATCTTTCCCGCTAATCACGACAACCCCGATCGGATCTCCTTCGACAATTATTGGTGCTAATACAGATGAAGAAAAAGAATAACCCTCGACATTACCTACTCCCTGGCAGAAAGAATTACTTCCTTTACCGTTAATAACCGTTACCCTTCTTTCTTCCATAACCCTTTCCGCGTCATTACTAATCTGTTTGTCCATAAATATTTTACGAGGAACACCTGAAACGGCAATAATAACATCTCTATCCAATATAAATACACCATGGTTTGTTTCTTCGGCTAATGCGTCAGCATATTCCTGGGCAAATTCACTTAATTCTCCAATCGGAGAATATTTTTTTAAGATAACTTCTCCTTCCCGGTCCACAAAGATCTCCAGTGGTTCTCCTTCTCTAATTCGCATAGTTCTTCTTATTTCTTTAGGTATAACAACCCGACCAAGATCATCAATACGTCTTACAATTCCTGTTGCTTTCATCTTTAGCTGTAAAACAGCTTCACCTCCCTTGGGACTTTTTCTAAAAATAGCTTTCCCCGGACAGGTAAATTTATACTATTGGCCTTCAGATTATTTCCAGAAAGTCATCAAGAACCTTCTCCAGTTCTTTAACAGTAGAAACCTTGATTCCGATTACCGGTTCTCGCCCGTTTTTTACTTTAATTTTACCGGGATATTTTTCTATTATCCGGAAAATCTTCTCTCCATTTAGTTGCTCAAGATTTCTCAAATAACAATTAATTATTTGCTTTTCCTGCTTTATTTTACCGATCCCTAATTTAACCGCTTTTAGTTTAACCCGACTAATTACAATTAAATTCAACACCGGTTTTGGCGGTTCACCGAAACGGTCGATTAATTCATCGACAACTTCTAAATAGTAATCCACTTTCTTTATTCCCATAATTTTTTTATAGATTTCGATCTTCTGCTGGGAATCGGCGATATAGTTATCAGGTAAATAGGCATCGACATCCAATTTAATCTCAACCTCAGTATTTTCTTCTTGCTTTTTCCCCTTTAATTCTTCCACTGCATTTTCCAGCAGTTTACAGTAAAGAGAAAAACCAACTGATGCAATATGTCCATGCTGTTCTGCCCCCAATAAATTGCCGGCTCCCCGTATTTCCAGATCGCGCATCGCTATCTTGAATCCGGACCCTAAATTGGTAAACTCTTTGATCGCCCGTAATCTTTTTTCAGCTATTTCCGGTAAGATCCGATCCCTTTCAAAGAAAAGATAGGCATAAGCAATCCGGTTAGAACGACCTACCCTTCCCCGAAGCTGATATAACTGGGCTAAACCCATTTGATCCGAACGGTTTATGATAATAGTGTTTACATTAGGCAGATCAAGACCTGTTTCGATGATTGTAGTGCAGACCAGGACATCATATTCCCTATTATAGAAATTCATCATCAATTTCTCCAGGCGGTGTTCATTCATCTGTCCGTGGGCTACCGCAACCCGGCAATCCGGAATCAATTTGGTGATTAAATCGGCCTTGTCATCAATATCTTCCACCCGGTTATGCACGAAATAGACCTGACCGTTTCTACCGATTTCTTTTCGAATTACATCCCTAATCAGTAGTCGATTAAATTCGCGGATATAGGTTCTGATCGGGTATCGGTTTTCCGGCGGTGTTTCAATAACACTCATATCCCTTACTCCAACCAGAGCCATGTGTAATGTCCGCGGGATTGGAGTGGCAGTAAGGGTCAAGACATCGACATTCCTTTTCAGGTCCTTTAATCTCTCTTTATGGCTTACCCCGAAACGCTGTTCTTCATCAACAACCAGAACTCCCAGGTCTTTGAAAATAATATCTTTGGACAACAAACGGTGGGTGCCGATAATAATATCCACTTTTCCGCTTAATAGTTTCCGTAATATTTCCTTCTGCTCACGGGGTGTTTTGAACCTGCTGATCATTTCAACTGTAATCGGGTAATTATCCATTCGCTCTCTAAAGGTATTGTAATGTTGTTGGGCCAGAATAGTTGTCGGCACCAGAACGGCAGTCTGTTTCCCCTCCATTGCTGCTTTAAAAGCGGCTCTGATCGCAACCTCGGTCTTGCCATACCCTACATCACCACAGAGCAGGCGATCCATCGGTTTACTGTCTTCCATATCTCTTTTTACATCCTCGATCGCCTTGAGCTGATCAGGGGTTTCATCATAGGGAAAAGCCTCTTCAAATTCCTTTTGCCAGATCGTGTCTTCGGAAAAAGCAAAACCTTCAACCGTTTCCCGGTTGGCATAAAGCTCTAATAGGCCTATGGCCATTTCTTTCACCGAACTTTTCACCTTTTGTTTGATCTTTTTCCACTCATTACTGCCAAGTTTATATAATTTAGGGGCATTTTGGTCAGCACCGATATACTTTTGAACCAGATTTACCTGGTCGGTTGGTACATATAATTTGTCCTCTCGTGCATATTTAATCACCAGATAATCCTGGTGTTGTTCCTGAATTACCATCGTTTTCACACCCAGATATTTCCCGATACCATGGTTTTCATGGACAACATAATCCCCAACAGTTAATTCATTTAAAGAAGAAAGTTTGACCCCTTCTTCAAGGTCTTTTAACTGGCGTTTTTTGCGCTGAGGTTTTCCGATCACCTCTTTTTCGGTATATAAAGCCAGTTTAAGGTCATCAATGATAAAACCCTCAGCCAGACTACCGGCAGTCACAATAATCTTTTCCTTTTTAAATTCCCCCTGGCTATAGATCGCCGGCAATTTATTATCCTGCAAAAAATTAGCAATCCTTTTCGCCTTACTGGCTGAATTAAGGGTAATGATAATTTTAAATTGCTCCTCCAGCAATTCCTGTAGTCGAACAATCAGGAGATCTAATTTGCCGTGAAAAGGAGCAACACCCCTACTCTCAAAGTGAAACTCAGCACAATTCCCGGTCAAAGGGGTTTGCTGCAGATAGGTAGTAAAGAATATATTAGTATAAGCTTTAGTTTTGGCGGTAAACTGTTCTGGGGTGATATAATTATCAGCACAACTGGGCAGAATACTCCCCTGTTCCAACAAGCTGGCCTGTGTTTCTGCTATTTCGCGGTGATATCCCTTCAGACGTTGCCAAATTTTATCAGAATGATCAAAAAGGATTAGGGTTTCTTGATTAAAGTAATCCAAAAGAGTAGCCGGGTTCAGAAAAAAGTAAGGTAAAAACTGCTCTACCCCCGGAAAAAAATGAAGTTCCTCCAATTTTTCGACGGCTTCTTCCTTTTTCTCCAAAAGATAGTCGGCCTCTTCACTGCTACCAAGTTCACGTAACCGGGTAATCGCCTGGTCAAAATCACTTTTTATCTTGGGCAAAACCTTTTTTATCTTCTCAGGTAGGATTAACATCTCCCGGGTCGGCGTTATGATAATCTTAGTCAGATCATCTTCCGAACGTTGGGAGACAGCATCAAATTGCCGAATCGAATCAACCTGGTCACCAAAAAATTCGATCCGCCACGGTTTTTCATCAGTAATCGTATAAATATCCAGGATCCCACCCCGGATACTAAATTGACCCGCTTCCTCGACCATTCCTACCCGATTGTAGCCAATCTGAGCCAGGTCATAAGCTAATTGCTTCAAATCAAGCTCCTGATCCAGGCTTACCTCAAGAGAATTAGCTTTATAATAAGTAATCGGGATCAACCGGCGTAACATCGTGCCGGCAGTTGTTAAAACAAGCCTGGCCTCCCCGCTATTAAAAGTAAGTTCCTTTAATAATTGTAAACGATCCCGTTTTTCAACCAGGTCAGTAATCACCTGTTCATGGGGAAGCACCTCGATCTCTGGAAAAACCAGGATCTTCTCTTTATTAACCAGGCGAATTAAATCCTGATAAAGCTGATCAATTCTAACATTATCATCAGTTAGTAATAAGATGTTTTGGTTAACTTTTTTAAACAAATTACCGACAAACAGACTAAGCCGTGATTCGGTTAAACCTGCTACGGCAATATTCCTTCTCCGATCAACTAACTGTAAGATCTTGTTCATTTTGTCATTATTTAAAAACACTGTATTCAATCT
The DNA here is from genome assembly GCA_022360715.1 of Halanaerobiales bacterium. Lineage (GTDB taxonomy): Bacteria > Bacillota > Halanaerobiia > Halanaerobiales > DTU029 > JAKSCG01. The sequence goes on along the minus strand of JAKSCG010000074.1, from coordinate 10,514 downwards.
CATTTTTTATAATATCTCCCTGTTAAATGCCAAAACAGCCCCTACCAAAGTACGGGCCTGAATAAGCACCATATCAATTAAAAGCATTCATAGCCTGCTGAAGCCCATCCTTAATTACTACTTCAACTACTTCAAGAATATCCGGCAGGGAAATACTAATCTGTTTTTCTTCTTCAGCACTAAATTTTTCCAGAATATAATCTGTCACTTCCATGCCTTCCGGAGGGCGGCCAATCCCAATCCGTATCCTTGGGATATTATCATATTTTAGACGAGCAATAATTGATTTCATCCCATTATTTCCACCAGAACTCCCTCTTTCCTTTACCCTGATCTTTCCAAGCGGCAGGTCCAGGTCATCATAAATTATCACTGCTTTTTCCGGCTGAATCTTATAATAATCAACCAATAATTTAACCGCTTCACCACTATTATTCATATATGTCTGGGGTTGTGCCAGTAGAACTTGCTTGCTAGCAATAATCCCTTTTCCGATAATTGCCTGGAATCTAAAGGTTGTCGTCTTAATGTTATGGATTTTTGCTAAATAATATATCACCCTAAACCCAAGATTATGCCTGGTATTTATATATCTATTCCCTGGATTTCCAAGACCTACTATTAAATACATCTCAATCCCTCCAGGCGATGCTTAAAGCGTAATCTTAAGCAGATTACGCTTATCGGTACTTTGATCTTACTCCTCTTCTTCACCAATAACTTCCGGTTCAGTTAATTCATCCCCTTCGGTCTCTTCTTCTAATTCTTCTTCTTCCTCAGTCGGGACAACAATAGTTACAATTGCTTCATCAAAGGGGGTTTTAATTTCTATATTTTCCGGTACTTCCAGGTCATTGACCAACATTGAATTACCCATTTCCAACTTACTGATATCCAGTTGAAGTGCTTCCGGAATATCCAGTGGTAAGCACTCAATCTCAACTTCTCTTAATAACTGCTGCAATACACCACCTTCACGGACACCTGGTGCTTCTCCGGTCAAATTTAGACTTACATTAATAGTAATCTTTTCATCCATTGAGATATGATGAAAATCTATATGCAATAGCTCTCCTTTGATTGGGTCTTTTTGAACTTCTTTGATCATAACGGTTTCTTTAATTTCCTCTCCCTCTGCTGTTATCAACAGATCAAAAATAGCATTACCACTCATTTTATTTTTTAAATCTTCCGGATTAACTGTTAACGCTTGGGATGGACGACTTTTACCATAAATTACGGCAGGTACCAGACCGCTTCTTCGCAAACTACGGGCTACACCCTTGCCGGTATCTTCCCTCACTTCAACACTCAAATTATATCTTTCCATGTAAGCAATCCTCTCCTTTATTTTTTCGATTATTTATAGCCAATGCTGAGCTGTTCCGAATCATATTATACCACTCCCGCCTATAATCAGCAAGTTTAAACAATCTTTTAACTTGCTCATTTCTTTATTGGGCAGAATCACTCAAAATAATACGCTGACTGATAGGTCTTTAAAAATACGGTCAATCGCTTCACTTAATAAGGGGGCAACCGAAAGAACCTTAAGGTTGTCCAAGCCGTGGTCGGTCTGCTGGGGAATCGTATTAGTAATAATTATTTCGGTAAAGGGGGCCTTTTTCAATCTTTCTACCGCCGGACCGGAAAAAAGACCATGGGTCCCACAAGCATAAACATTGGTAGCATCCTTTTCTTTCAATACTCTGGCTGCTTCAGCGATCGTCCCGGCAGTATCAATAATATCATCAAACAAAATCACATTGCGCCCTTTTACATCCCCGATTACATTCTGTACTTCCGCTACATTGGCCTTGGGGCGTCTTTTATCAATAATAGCCATCGGTATATCAAGAGATTCGGCGAAAGAACGTACCCTTTTCACAGCACCAACATCAGGGGCAACGGCAGTTAGGTTTTCCAGCCCCTTATTCCGAAAATATTCAATCATAATCGGGGCAGAATAGAGATGATCAACCGGGATATCAAAAAAACCCTGAATCTGCGGGGCATGCATATCAATTGACAGTAGACGTCTGGTCCCGGCGGTAGTGATTAAATTGGCAATTAGTTTGGCGGTAATAGGGTCGCGGGGTTGGGCTTTGCGATCCTGGCGGGCATAACCATAATAGGGAACAACAGCCGTAATTCTCCGGGCTGAAGCCCTTCTTAAAGCATCAATCATTACCAGTAGTTCCATAATGTTTTCATTAACCGGCGGACTGGTCGGTTGGATCACAAAAACATCTGCCCCCCGGACGGTTTCCGAAATAGTGAGACCAAGTTCACCATCTTGAAAACGAATAATCTCAGCATCTACCAATTCAGTACCCAGATTATCACATATTTCTTTAGCCAGTTCAGGATGGCAAGTCCCGCTAAATATTTTTAATTTGTCACTATAGGTGGACATCAATGGTCTTTGCTCCCTCCCTCTTTTTTTTCTTTGATTACCCTGGCCGGTACCCCAACCACAGTTTCACCTTGAGGAACATCTTTAGTAACTACTGCTCCGGCACCAGTCTTACCACCATCAGCAATCTTAACCGGGGCCACCAGTGTACTATTACTACCGATAAAAACTGAACTACCAACAATCGTATTATGCTTGACTTTTCCGTCATAATTAGCAAAAATAGTACCGGCACCAATGTTAGTCCCTTCCCCGATCACTGCATCCCCAACATAACTCAAATGGGGCACCTTTGAATTGCAACCGATAAAAGCCTTTTTCAACTCGACAAAATCACCTACCTTTGCTCCTTGAGCAACTGTAGTTCCCGGTCTAATATAAGCAAAAGGACCAATCATTGTTTGATCAGCTAAGCTGCAATTAAGTAGAATACAATGATCTATTATTTCTACATTATTACCGATTATTGCATCCTTTATTCTACAATAGGAACCGATTTTATTGCCCTGGCCAATTTTAGTATCACCCTCGATAGTTGTAAAGGGATAAATTACCGTATCAAATCCTATTTCTACCCGGCTATCAATATAGGTTGTCGCCGGATCGATAATCGTAACACCATTTCTCATATGATCGTTATTAATTCTCTCTCTTAATACCTTTTCCGCTCGGGCCAGATTGATCCGGTCGTTAACCCCAATAATCTCCTCACCGTCATTGATGACAACCGGTATTATTTTTTGTCTCCGCTCATTTAGATAACTAATGGCATCAGTTAAATAATACTCACCCTGGGCATTACTATTTCCTAACTGTTCCAGGGCCTGATTTAGGGTTAAACTATCAATACAATAGACACCGCTATTGATCTCTTTTATTTGCTGCTCAGCCGGACTGGCATCTTTTTCTTCAACTATGCCAATCACCTGTTCGGCCTGGTTGCGGATAATTTTACCATACCCGGCCGGATTATCAAAATAAGCAGTTAAGATCGTCGCCGCAGCTTCCTGTCTTTTTTTAGTATCCACTAATACTTTAAGGCTTTCCGCAGTCAGCAGCGGGGTATCACCACAAAGAATTAATACCGGGCCTGAATGTTTTTTTATGTATTCCTGGGCCTGCATAACCGCATGCCCGGTTCCGAGTTGTTCCTTTTGTTCGACAAAAACAAGCTGTTGGTCACTTAATGATGCTCTTACCTTTTCGGCCTGATAACCGACAACAACGATTACTTTACTACTCAATCCTTTAACCTGGTCAACGATATGTTGGATCATCGGCTGCCCATTTAACTGGTGTAGTACCTTAATCAGATTGGATTTCATCCTGGTTCCCTGGCCAGCCGCCAGGATAATCGTAAGTAAATCTGTCATCTTATCCCCCTTGCTCCTTTAAATATATTTTTAACTGATCGGTTTTCAATAAAGACCGGTTTTGTTCTTTTAAAATAGCCCCTACTTTTAAAGCGAAATCCAATTCTGATATCTGACCATTGATGATATAATAACGCAAAAAAACCGGATATAAGGCATCCTTAATCCCGTATTCCACTAGTAAATCCAGACGGTTATAGGCCTCAAACAGCCCAATAGCATCTATATCAAAAATCTTTTTGGTAGCTTTATTTAAACTGGAACTACCAATAATATTAGCGAGGTTACTCGCTAATAACAGATCCATCGTATCATCATAATAGTATAACTCAGGTAATTCATCTTGATAGGCTGTCTCCAGGATCGAAATATCTGAATTAAAATTATGTCCAACAATCAGCTCCGGATTAAAATCTTCAATTACACAACGCAAAAAATTAATTCCTTCTACGATACTGACCGCAGAAGCAATTTTATTATTAGTAAAAATAATTCCGGAAGAAACGCAATCCAACCCTTCCATCAGTACATATTGAATCGAATCCAACTTGCTCTTAAGATACTCCGTATCAATTCCCATCACTCGCCGGGCTCTGGGTTTCTTGCTCAAAGCAGGATTAATTTTAAAGGTAATCATTTCATCATAGGTTATGTCGATTTTTTTTAATTGCTTTAATACCCTGGCGTTAAGGTTCTTAATCCCAATTACGTCAGCTATCTCCTCGATCGAAGCCGCTTTAAACTTTTTCTCAGTCGGATATTTTTTTAACATCTTACTTAGTCTTTTTCCCCGGCCCAGTATTATAGCTAGTTTATGCTGGTATAAATCTTCTGCCATTACATAAGGTTGCATACATTTTCTCCTTAATATTACTCTTTAATCGTAAGAAGTATAACAAACTATCCTTCTTTTGTCAAGAATAATCGCCACTCCGGGCGGGCAAGAAGAGCGCCGATCCTGCAGAAAATTGTCAACTTTTCAAGACAGCAATCACGGTAAGGGGTTTTTTTATTTCCCATTCAATTTGCTCCAATCCATCCTCGCTGACACTGGCCAGAATAGTTGTGGACGGACCGGCCGATTTATCGAGAGCGAGCGCCAAGTCCTTTTGATATCGGCAAGTTAAACCTGACATCCGGGCAAGCAAATCGGCCTCATAGGCAATCCCCTTTGAGCCAACCGGAATAATCTCATGTACCCCTTCAATAGCGAGCAATTTCTTGATATCAGACAGGTCAGCACATAAATCACCTTTAGCCAGCACCTCCTCACCTACCAATGGTAATCCGATTGCCAGCAACAGATCATTATTTTGGGAAGAAGCAAGCAGTAATTTATCTTGGTCGGCTATCCCGATTACAGTAACTCCGAGTCCGGTCTGCCCAGTCTGGATATTTTCTTCGGTACTCCCGTTGATTAAGATCGTCTCATCCAATCCTACTTGGGCCAGCTCCCCTTTGATCCCCTTAATAATCTCCTTTCCGGTCGGGTTATATTCGACAGACAGAGTATTAATGATGCTGATTGGTTTTGCGCCAACCGCCAGGACTTCCATCAAAGCAACCCTTGTGGTGAATTTCCCAATAATTTCACCGGACACCTTAATTTGATCACCGGTTTTTGGACCAATCCCCCCGGCTGAATCACAGGCAATTACCAAAACCCTTTCTCCCATTGCAATAATTGAGAGATCGCGGCATCTTTTCGGAGCATATTCCATCTCGCTCCCTCCCTTCCTTAAAAATAAATCCACCGGAAATCAATGATGTCCTGCGGATAAACTCAATGTCAGGACAATTTTGACAAATATCCACGCTTAATGGACCGGTCTGAACATCTCGATTGATCAGGACCCCGAGCAGGGTTCCGCTATGGGCAATATTGACGCCATATACCATCTCATTCCCTTTGACCACCTTTAACAAACGGTTCAGACTCGGTTTATATAAAATTGACTGATGGGCCAGACTGCTTAAGGTAGCTCCCCGCCCCAGCAAACGTGGATTATTGCCTACAATCCCTTTCTTGACCAATAACAAAGCCTCTTCTACCAATTCCTCTTTGTCTTTATTTAATTTAGCAAGATCTCGGCGTAAATTAAAACCACTTGTATCAACCTGACCCCTTTCCGCGAAGACTAAAATATCAAGTTCCGGTGGTTTACCGAGATAGCTAACTATGCTCCCGTGCTTATGATCAAATAGAGATAACCCCGGCAGAAAGGTCCCATCAGTCGGTTCGATCTCCAAAGCAATCCTTTTTATTACTACCAGGTCAATCGTTCTCCCCAGGGCCAGCATCACCGCCCCGACCGCTGCCGTTATATCGGCCGTGCTACTGGCCATCCCTTTCCCCCGGATTAACTGACTGTTGATGGTTATTGTAGCCCCTAAATAGCTTTTATTATACAATTGCAGTGCTTGCCGGACAGCCCGGAGCGTTTTTCCCGCCGGAATATTTGCTCTAATCCCCTGGTTTAAAGGACTCAGCTCAATTTCCACCTGGCTGTAAAGATCAATCGGACAGGAGATTAAAAAATCCTGTCTACCGATGGTCCCTTGAACCAGCTCACCACAACTACCGGGGGCCCGCAAACTCGCCTGTATCTCCATTGGATTCTCAACTCCCCGTCTGTCTTATCATCAGAATTAAAGTTAGCTAACTGAGCAATAGTTACTTACTATGCTGCCAAAGTTGAAATAATAATATATAAAAATAAAAACAAACCCAGATTCCAGTAGATCATTTTAATTACAGTCAGGATCTGGTTATTAGAAAATTCGGTTTCCTGCTTACCCAGAAAAGCCCGACAACTGGGTTGACCATAATAGTAATTCACCCCGCCTAACCTTACCCCCAAAGCCCCGGCTACAGCCCCTTCCGGATAACCGGCATTAGGACTGGGGTGTTTTCGCGCATCCCTCCACATCGTCCGAAAAGCCTTGACCGGGTTCTGCCGGACCCAAAAAGCAGTGAGACAAAAACCCAGACCGGTCAACCGGGCCGGAATTAGATTAGCCAGGTCATCGAGCCGGGCTGCGGCCCAGCCAAAATAGTGGTAGCTTTCATTTTTATAACCAAAAATTGAGTCCAGTGTATTCACAGCCTTATAGCTCATCGCCAGGGGTGTGCCCCCCAAAAGATAGAAAAAAACCGGAGCCAAAATCCCATCAGAGGTATTTTCGGCCAGGGTTTCAACCGTAGCCCGAATAATCTCCTCTGCTTTGAGGTGAGCACAGTCCCTACTCACTACCAGCGCAACCGCTTTGCGGGCAGCGGCAAGGTCATTCAATGATAACTGCCGGTAGACCTTGGCACCGGCCCGGACCAGTCCGTTCAGGGCGATCGTTGTTCCCAGCAGGTAAATATTAACGATTACCCCCAACAGATAGTGGACGGCAAAAGATAGTTTGATTAAATAAAAAGTAGTCAGATAAACAAGGACAACCACTACGATTACCAGTATTATCCCGGCCAATCTTTCGGCAATTTTACCCTTAATTCTAAAGAATCCCCGCAACAACCTTTCCAGGCAAGTGCTCAAACCCCCGATTATTTGAACCGGGTGGAGGAGCCAAGCAGGGTCTCCGATCAGCAGATCCAACAGTACAGCCGCTATTAAATAGTAATCCATCCTGCCACCTCAAGAAAAAATAATATCTGTTAATAATTCCATCTTTAAATTTGCTTCCAGCAAATCGGCCAACTGATTATAAGCCTTCTCCCTTTCGGTCCACACTGATAAAAAACCCTCTGGCAGGGGATTAAGCCCCTTTCTTTCCCGTAAGCAGTTAACAAAAGTCCGGCGAAGATGGTCATTATCAAAAAGCCCGTGCAGATAACTACCCAGAATCAGACCGTCCGCACTGGCCAACCCGTCAAAAATCTGCTGATTGTCTTTTCCTCCCGGATAGACTTTAAACAAAGGACTGCTTGGCGATTTCAGAATACTCCTCCCCTGATGGATCTCATAACCGCTGATCATTTGGCCTTTTAACCCGGCCAGGAAAGAGATATCGCTGATTATCTCTGCTTTGACCTGTCTGGTGATTTTTTCCCGCTCCAGCACTGTCTCCAGCTCCAGGAGACCGATCCCCTGAATAAAGCCTTGCTTAGACTCGAGCTGCCAAGGATCACTGATCCTTTTCCCCAACATCTGAAAACCGCCACAGATGCCCAGCACTGGTATCCCTTGTCGGCTTCTCTCCCTGATTTCATTGACAAAACCACTTTGAGTAAGGTACTGCAAGTCCTCGATCGTATTTTTACTACCCGGGATAATGAGCAGATCAGTTGTCCCCAGTTGGGTGACATCTTTAATATATCTAATCCTGACCCCCGGTTCATAGCGCAAGGGATCGAAATCGGTAAAATTAGAGATATGTGGTAAATAGACGACGGCAATATCAATCTGATAATTCTTACTGCCCTGTTCACGGGAGGGCAGGCTATCTTCTTCCGGGATGTAAAAATCTTCAAAGTAGGGGATAACCCCGATTACCGGTAGAGCGGTATATTTTTCAATCAACTCCTTACCGCGTTCAAACCTGGCTGGATCTCCCCGGAATTTATTAATAATAAGCCCTTTGATCCTGTCTCGTTCGACCGGATTTAATAACTCCAGCGTACCGACAATCGAAGCAAAGACCCCGCCTTTGTCAATATTGGCTACCAGGAGTACCGGAGCCTGTGCCAGCTCAGCAATCTTCATATTGACCAGGTCATAATCCCTCAGATTGATCTCGGCCGGACTTCCCGCTCCTTCCAGAATAACCAGCTCCCATTCCCTTTTTAAACGGGTCAGCGATTCCTTAATTGCCTTGAAAGGCAGTTCTTGCTCGGCGAAATATGCTTTTGCCGTCATATTCCGGATCGCCTTACCATGGATGATTAACTGCGAATTATTATCCTGATTAGGTTTTAAAAGTACCGGGTTCATATCGACGGTTGCTTCCACTCTGGCCGCCTCAGCCTGGACCGCCTGGGCCCGACCGATCTCACCACCATCCCTGGTGATAAAAGAGTTTAAGGCCATATTTTGTGACTTAAAGGGAGCAACCCGCAGCCCTTTCCGCAGCATTAACCGGCATAATCCGGCTGTAATTACGCTTTTTCCGACATCAGAACCTGTCCCCTGTACCATAATACACCTAGCAACCATCGCTAATAACCCCTTGCGCCAATAACTGTTCAATTAAGTCAATCCTAAGGTGTTGGGCAACTATTGCGGCCAGTTGATCATAATCAGCGTCTAATCCCCGGTAATAGGAAGAACGAGCGGGGAGAGGGGGTAACCCCTTCTGTTCCCGCAACTTGTTCAACAGGTTATTCCGAAATTTATCATTATTAAACAACCCGTGGAGATAAGTCCCAAAATGGAGATTATCGCCAGAAATTAAACCGTCCTCAACCCGCACCCTTTGCCGTGACCGCTGTCGGATCATAAATGGGATCTTGTTTTGATTAAATTGGCCTGCGCTATTCGGTAAGTAACTACTCTCGCCCTTATGGATCTCATACCCTTCAATCTCCTCCCCCTTTAACCCGTCAAAGAAAAGACCCTCTCCCTTGATCCGGGCCCTGACCTGTTGAGTTGTCTTTTCCTTAAAAAAAGTGGTCTCGATGGCCAATAAACCGAGTCCGTCGATCTGATTATAATCACCCTCGGTATGATCGGGGTCATATAACCTCTCACCCATCATCTGATAACCGCCACAGATCCCGATTACCGGTACTCCCCGGCCGGCCGCCTGCAAAATCCCGTCAGCTAAGCCATTTGCTTTAAGGTGACTCAGGTCGGTAGTAGTAGACTTACTTCCCGGAATAATGATTAAATCCAGCTCGGCAATCTCGCCCGCTGATTTAATATATTTCAAACTAACATCTGGGGCCAGGGTTAGGGCCGAAAAATCAGTAAAATTAGCCAGATGGGGCAGGTGAATTACCCCTATTTTGATTAAATTCTGTCCCGGCCTGATCCCGTTATTTATTTGCAAGGAAGCAGCATCCTCTTCCGGCAATCTAATATCTTTAATATAAGGGATCACACCCAGTACCGGTTTCCCGGTATACTCTTCCAGAAAGCTCACCCCGGGTTTAAGTAAGTCTAGATCACCGCGAAAACGGTTAATAATCAGTCCCTGTACTAAATCCCTTTCTTCCGCTTCCAGCAACCGCAAAGTCCCGACCAGGGCGGCCAGTGCTCCCCCCCGGTCAACATCGGTCACCAGGATTACCGGGGTTTTAAATAAAGCAGCTACCTTCATATTAGCCAGATCCTGTTCTTTGACATTAAGCTCAACCGGACTTCCTGCCCCTTCGATCACTACCAGATCATATTCTGTTCGCAGTTTTGCTAATGATTCCCTGATCTTCAGCAAGGCCCAACTGATGTATCTCTTATCTTTATGATGCCCCCGATCGCCAATCGCTTTACCCCGGACGATAATCTGGCTCAAGCCTTTCCCCCGCGGCTTAACCAGAATCGGTTGCATCTCCACAGTCGGACTAATCCCGGCTGCCTGGGCCTGGATCGCCTGAGCAATCCCGATCTCTCCCCCGTCTGCGGTCACATAGGAATTAAGGGACATATTCCAGGATTTGAAAGGAGCAACTTTAAGATTTTTCCGGGCGAAGATCCGGCAAAAAGCAGTAGCGAGTATGCTTTTACCGACATCTGAGCCGGTTCCCTGAATCATCACTGTTCTATTATCAATCACTAACT
>JAKSCG010000136.1 GCA_022360715.1 Halanaerobiales bacterium | reverse complement strand
CTATGTAAAAAACGTTGTATTTGCAACAAAAAGAACCGTCCCCAATGTTGCACTTGTTAAGGAGTTGCTTCTGCATTTTGCTATATTCCAAGTTTTATATTTTGCTCCCACACTAGTACAATTGCCAACCAACTGCCAGCCAACCGCCGCCCTACTGCCAACCTATTGCCGTCCCATTGTAAATAACCGACGAATAGTCAGGTATAACGTGGCTCACAGAATTGAGGTTAGATCAAGGAAAAGAAAAAATTTGCTCCAAAGATAATACAACTAGTATATCTTTGAGCAGAACTTATTAGTAATGGGTATTACAAAAAACAGCCGTCCCCATGGTGCTTCTGTAAATAACCGGCGCAGAGCCTCATTAAGCCTGGGCTTTCAGAATTATGCCCAGATCAAGGAATAGAAGAAATTTTCTGCAAAGATAATACGAGTCAGTATATCTTTGAGAAAATTTCTTCGTATGACACAGCAGATGGGTATGATTATGGAAGCCACCGCAGAACGAAGGTAAAACTATTTTGTTAACTGCATAAACTCCTGATACCCATCCAACACCACATCAAGAGCATCCTGCCAGAACGACTCCTGCTCCAGGTTAACTCCCAAATGCTTCATTGCTAAATCTTCAACCCTCATGCGGCCGGTATCACGCAGCAGGTTAATATAATTCTGCTCAAAATCAGCACCCTGGGTTTTGGCCTGGGCATAGACTCCAGCACTGAACAGATAGCCGAAAGTATAGGGGAAGTTATAAAAAGGCACGCGAGTACTATAAAAATGTAGTTTAGAGGCCCAGAAGTGAGGATGATAAACATCCAGTGCATCACTGAAGGCTTCTTTTTGGGCAGTTAGCATTAGCTGATTCAGTTCCTGAACACTGACAGAACCGGACTTTCTTTTGGCATAAAATCTGGTTTCGAACAGATACCTGGCCTGAATGTTCATCAGTAAAGCAACAGCTCTTCGTAAATCTGCACTGAGTAAGGCTATCTTTTCTTCCTTGGTAGATGCTGTTGCTAATGAAGCATCAGCAACAACAAACTCAGCAAATGTTGAAGCTGTCTCAGCCACATTCATCGCATATCTTTGAGAGATAGGCGGCAGGTCGGCCATCACAGAAGAGTGATAGGCATGCCCCAGTTCATGGGCCAAGGTATTGATATTGCGGGCAGTTCCGGAATAAGTCATAAACACTCTGGACTGTTTACTGACGGGGGAACTGGAGCAAAAAGCCCCGGCTCGTTTATTATCTCTGTTTTCACTCTCAACCCAGTTTTCATTAAAAGCCCGAGTTACCAGTTTACCCATGGTGGGACTGAAGTTAGAAATATGTTCTACGACAAAATTAGCTCCTTTTTCTAAGCTGAATGTTCGGCTGGAAGCACCAATCGGAGCGGTGTAATCATGCCAGCTCATCTTATCAATACCCAACAGCTTTTTCTTTCGGGATAAGAACTTGACTAATGGCTCTTTATTTTTATTGATAGCTGTCCACATTG
>JAKSCG010000205.1 GCA_022360715.1 Halanaerobiales bacterium | reverse complement strand
CGTCAACAAATTTTTCGACTGTCTTCTGAAGGTGTCAGTGCTTGGTGTCAAAGATGAAGCTGTCTGTCTCACTTCAATCAACCTTTGATCTCTAGCTTTTCTTCTTGGCCTTTGGAAGAGTGTAGTCACTGACAAATTTGAACGTGTAGACTGCTTCAAAGGTCTCTATGTCATAAATCTGAATCGACTTATTCTCAAAGATGGTCAGGAGGAACCTCTCCTTGCCAACAAGCAAGACTTCCATGTGCTCCACCAGGCAATCTTACTTTAGGCTTATTAAACTCTCCAATTGCACTCACATTTAATCTACCTTTTTTATCTATTTGTACACCACTTAGAAACGCAACATCTAGTTCTCCTCTTGCAGATAAATCAAAAATATCCGTTAGTGTGAACATACTGGCACTTCCTCCTAAAAGTTCAGAACAATCCGTTGATTTTGGAAGCTTAGTCGGACATGCATTGACACCTCCTGCTATATTTAAATATACCAGTTCCGGAGCATATAATTTTTTAGATAACATAATAGATACCATAGGAATTGGAGATGCAACACCGTGAAATATTTTTTGATTATTTTTTAAACGTCTTGCAATAGCAACAACCATCATATCTGCAGTTGAATATTGACCCATTATATAATTTACCTCCTCTAATACGTATTGACAAAGTTAATAACATCTTCTTTTGTCTTCAATTTTTTAAATTTATTTAGTTTTTCACGATCAATATCATACACTCCTGCACAACTTCCCGGCTTTGCACCATCAGATACTTCAACCACATGTGTGACTAAAAATTCTTGTATATCCGTACATTGAGGGCATTCATTAAATGTTTCAGTGCTTACAATTTTTTCACAAGTTATAATCACTTTTTTCGCTGATTTTGCCATTAATACATCTTCATACTTAGGTCCTGAAATTCTTGCATTTCCCCTACTATCAGCTTCTTGCACATGAATGATTGCAACATCAGGTTGAATAGCTTGAACAGCAACCAATTCTTCATTTGAATATGGATCTTTTACAAATTTAAATCCTCTGGCTTCTATTAAGTCACTTCCTGTCATCCCTCTTACAGGTATAAATGGAATGCCTTGAATAGCTGCTCGTAATCCTGAGATCACTGTATAGCAAGCATGCTCTTTAGCAATCACCTCTCCATTTTCAACTGCCTTTCTGTAATGATTGCACAGCCCATATTCGGTCTCATAACTGATATAACCAGCTGAGACTGATTCTACAGTACCTGCAGCACATAGAATATCCACATCATGGGCACCGGCTGTTTTTATGATTTCAAGATTCTTTTTTTGTTGCTTAATGATTTCTCTTACAGCTGCATGGGATACTCTATGCAGTACATTCCCTCCTATAGCTACTGAGTCACCATCCTTTATAATATTAATAGCCTTTTCAATCGAAGTTACTTTACTCAACCTATTTCAACTCCTTTTTACTTACTTAAGATCACATTTGTAGCTATTTGAACTGCGTCCCAAACATAGGCAAAAGGTGGTGCATAACAAAGATCTAAATCCGACACTTGCTCT
>JAKSCG010000142.1 GCA_022360715.1 Halanaerobiales bacterium | reverse complement strand
TATTCTTGACAACGGTAATCAAATATAGTAGAATTTTATTCGAACTATCCTGTGGAGGGATGTCCGAATTGGCTAAGGAGCCGGACTTGAAATCCGGTGAAGCCGAAAGGTGTCTGGGTTCGAGTCCCAGTCCCTCCGCCAAAATGATCCGAGTCAAAGCACGTCAAGAGCTGACGTGCTTTACTCTTATCATCAAGTTAATTCTAAAGGACCAATGACCAGGGTATTGGAAAAAAGGGGGTGTTAGAATGATCGAATTACGGGGTCAATACAATACGGCCAAGGTATTTACAGATAAGATCGACTCTAAAGCTATTTCCCAGATTACCGAACTGTGTAACCAGCAATTTACCGCGGGGAGTAAAATAAGGATCATGCCGGATACTCATGCCGGTGTTGGCTGTACAATTGGAACAACCATGACGATCAAAGACAAGATTGTTCCCAATCTGGTCGGAGTTGATATCGGGTGTGGTATGGAAACAGTCCGGCTAAAACCAAAAGGGATCGATTTAGAAAAACTGGATCGGGTGATCTACTCCGCTATTCCGAGCGGATTTGCGGTCAGAAAGAAAGAACATAGCTACACCAGTAAAATAGATTTTAACCGCTTGCACTGCCGAAAATCAATTAATGTCGACCGGGCCAGGTATAGTATTGGGACACTGGGGGGCGGTAACCACTTTATTGAGGTCGGTAAAGACCACAAAGACAATTTATATTTAGTCGTACATTCCGGCAGTAGGCATTTAGGAAAACAGGTAGCCGAATATTATCAACAACTGGCTTGCCAGGAGCTGCTTAATCGAAAGGGAAGAACAAGCAAAGCACTCCAGTCCCTTAAAACTAATAAGTCCTTAGCCTATCTCCAGGGAGAAAGCTTCAATCGCTATATTCATGACATGGAAATAGTTCAATTATATGCCTTTTATAACCGAAAAGCGATCATTGAGGAAATTCTAAGTCGTCTCGCTTTAACGAGCGAAGAGCAGTTTACCACAATCCATAATTATCTCGATCTGGATCAGATGATTCTGCGAAAAGGTGCTATTTCGGCGCAGAAAGGGGAAAGGGTCTTAATCCCAATCAATATGCGCGACGGAAGCCTGCTCTGTACCGGTATGGGCAATCCTGACTGGAATTATTCCGCACCACACGGGGCCGGTAGACTAATGAGCAGGAGAAAAGCTAAAGCGACTGTTAAGCTAAAGGAATATCAAAAGACAATGGCCGGTATCTATACAACGTCGGTCAATCGGACAACTATTGATGAAGCCCCGATGGTCTATAAACCGCTGGATGAGATCGTTAAAAATATGCAGGCTGCCGTTAAAGTCGAGCTAATTATCAAACCTATTTATAACTTCAAAGCCGGGAATTAGTAAGTTACGAATAAATTTTAAATAGTTTATAACTTGACACTATTTAGAAAAAAGGATATAATAATAAAAGTGGGCGAACAAGCAAACATGTAGCTAGGTTAACCGCCAGCCAAAGGGCAATTTGACACTTGTTTAGCAATAATATTCAATATATTTTCAAAAGTATAATAATTAGCGAGAGAGCGCGTACAACCGACTGTTATCGTCTCACCATAACTAGCAATACCTAGTTTATCTTGACAAAAATAAGCGGAAGGAGGGTGGGGGAAGTGAAGTAATTGCATAATTATGAAAAAAGGAGACAGCAAAAACTTGAAGATGGGGGTTAGCAATGAAAATTACCAGTATTGATGCAATTCAAGTTATGACCGCAGAATCGGTGGTAGCAGGAGTACCCTGGTATCCAATTATCGCTCGAGTCAATACCGATGAAGGGATTAGTGGTATTGGTGAGGTTGGCCTGGCTTATGGTAATGCACACCAAGCCGGATTTGGGATGCTACAGGACTTTGCACCGCTGGTGGTGGGAATGGACCCGTTTGACACAGAAAAAATTTGGGAAAAATTAATGAATAAAACTTTTTGGGGACAGGGGGGAGGAACAGTAGTATTTGGTGGGATTAGTGCGCTGGATACTGCGCTATGGGATATCAAGGGGAAAGCACTGGGTGTTCCCGTGTATCAACTGCTGGGTGGAAAAACAAACACCAGGTTAAGGACTTATGCCAGTCAAATTCAGTTTGATTGGGGTAAGCAAAGTAATCCTTTGTCCGAACCGACTGAGTATGCCGAAGCGGCCCTGAAAGCCCAAAAAGAAGGTTATGATTGTATTAAAGTTGATCCGGTCGGTTTTAATCTGGAGAAACAGTGGGTAACCACTCATGAAGACTGGAAACTGACCGGAGTGTTAACCCAGGATAAAGTGCGGCTGGCTTATCAACGGGTGGAAGCAATCCGTAATGCCTGTGGCCCGGACATGGATATCATTATTGAACTCCATAGTTTTACCGATACAAATACCGCGATCCAACTGGGTCGAAAATTAGCAGATCTTAATTGTTTTTATTTTGAAGAAGCGACAACTCCCTTGAATACAAAGCTCTTTTCCGAAATTGCCCGTGAGGTTAAAATACCCAATGCCGGCGGCGAAAGGATCTATAGTCGTTGGGGTTATCGTCCGTTTTTAGAAGAGCGTTCCCTTCATATAATTCAACCGGATCTGGGTACCTGTGGTGGTATTGGTGAAGGAAAGAAAATTTGTGATATGGCCCGTATCTATGATATTGGGGTACAGATTCATGTATGTGGAAGTCCGGTTGCAACTGCTGCCGCGCTCCATCTTGAAACTGTTATTCCGAACTTTGTTATTCATGAACACCATGCGGTCGCACTCCTTGATGCTACCATCAATATATGCAAATATGATTACCAGCCGGTAAATGGTTATTTTAAGGTGCCGGAAAAACCAGGTATTGGGCAGGAACTTACTGATGAGACACTGGAGCAGGCCAGGATAGTTACCATTAAAGAATAGTTACCAACCTAAATAAAAAAATAAAAGGAGGGCAAAAAATGGTCGATAATGGAAAGACATTAAGCAAGATTACGATAATTTTGACATTGTTAATTGTAGTTGCGGCAACTTTGTTCTTTGTTGAAAAAGCATGGGCAGAGAAGGTATACCGATGGACTTTTGTTGCTGCTGACCCCGGGACAATGGAATGGGAGTTAGTAAATGAATATGCGGAAAGACTGAAGAAAGCCAGTGGAGGACGTTTTGATATTAAAGTACAGGCTTTTGGCTCGATTGTTCCAGCCACAGAAGAGTTACAGGGGCTTAATAATGGGATTTTAGAGATGATCTCAATTCCCTGTGCCTGGGCCAAAGGGCAAGTCCCGACGGCTTCTCTTTTTTCCGGGGCAGTCGGTGGTTTGTCCGACCAAGCAATGCGGGCTTGGTATACTGCCGGTGGAGGAAAAGAATTAATGGATGAAGCTTATGGGAAGGCTTATCCTAATCTTCGAATCATCGGTCCCCCCGGACAAATTTTAGGTGAAATATGGGGATATTCATCGGAATTGATTGAATCTCCCGAAGATATAAAGGGTTTAAGAATGCGTTGTATGGGCGATGCCGGTGAAATATTTAATAATATGGGGGCATCAGTAGTCTTTTTACCTGGCGGTGAAATTTATGAAGCCTTGCAGAGAGGGATAATCGATTGGGCGGAATGGGCAAATATGCGCGCCGGTTGGGATTTTGGCTTTCAGGAAATTTGCAAATATATGTATGTTTCAACCACCCGGGCTCCGTCGAATAATCAAGTTTTTGCCGTAAATAAAGATGCTTATGATTCCCTGCCTGATGACCTACAAGAATTATTAAAGCACTGGGTTGAAGCATTTAAAAGAGAGAGATATAATCGACAAATTGAATCAGAAATTGCCACCTTACCTAAGATCAAAGAATTTGGTGTGCAAATTATCGAAGTTCCAGAAACGGTGGTCCGGGTATTATTAGCAGAGGCCGAGAAGTTTTACCAAAAACAGGGGGAGAAAGACCCGTTTTTTAAAAAGGTGTATAATTCACAAAAAGAGTTCGGAACTAAATATAGAGAGATGAAAAAGTATGTAATTGACTCAGAATCGTAAGTCCCGGATAATTTTTGCAGAATAATTCTGCTATCACGATCAGTCAGGTTTACCTTTTTTAAAACCTGACTGATCGATTTGTCGGCCGATTACGCTTTATAGTAAGGAGGGGGAGAGAGAAGTGAAAAAAGTATTGAGATATTACCTTAAAATTACTAAGCAGGTTAGTCAGAGCTTAAGTCAGTTTACACGTTGGATCGCCTTTTTATTAGTGCTAATAGGTATATATGAAGTCTTTGCCAGGTATTTTTTGGGTTCTCCCACCATATGGGGTTATGACATGATGTGTATGACCGGAGGAGTACTGGCTGTTTTAGCATGGGGGTATGTTGAATTGAAAGAAGAACACGTCAGGGTTGATGTTTTTTATGATAGTATTTCCGAAAGAGGTAGATCTTTAGTTGATGTTATTGGTGGTTTGCTGTTTGGCCTTCCCTTAATTATTGTTTATATTAGAACTTCCTATCAATGGGCAATTAGAGCCTGGGCCAGTGGTGAAGTATTGAAGTTGTCTTTCTGGTATCCCTCGGCCGTACCGATCAGGGTAATAATTTTAATCGGGTTTATTCTTTTTTTCCTCCAATTTCTAAATACATTGATTAGGCGTTGCTACTTCTTACTGAAAGGAGAACATTTATGAGCGTAGAAATTATTACCCTATTGTTTTTAATCGCTATTTTAGTAGGGGCTTTGAGTGGTTATCCGATTGGTCTGGTCTTGGGCGGATGGTCGTTATTTATTGGCTATATCAACTTTGGTACAAGTATCTTTGATCTGATGTATATCAGGAGTTTTAGTTTTTTACTGAACTATACCATGTTAGCAATTCCCCTCTTTATTTTTATGGGGTATATCCTCGGTCATACCGGTATAGCCAAAAGAATGTATCAGTCTTTATATTTGATTTTTAGTGGTTTAAGAGGTGGACTGGCCGCGATTACCATTATCATCGGAACTGTTCTCGCAGCCTGTGTGGGTGTAATTGGGGCATCAATTGCGATCTTGTCAGTTTTAGCTTTACCATCAATGGTAGAAAAGAAATATAATAAGGGTTTAGCCAGTGGTTCGGTAGCTGCCGGGGGTACGTTGGGTATATTAATCCCACCCAGTGTGATGTTAGTTATCTATGGCCCAATGGCCAATATTTCTGTAGGAAAACTATTTCTGGGAGCAATGACCCCCGGGTTATTACTGGCCGGTTTATATGTCCTCTATATTTTAATCCGTTCTTCATTACAACCGGAATTAGGACCGGCAGCACCAGTAGCTGAAAGGGAGGTACCCTTACTTCAAAAGTCAAAAATGTTGCTATTATCATTGCTTCCTCCGGCTTTTCTGGTTTTTTCGGTTTTAGGTGTGATTTACTTAGGGATAGCTGCTCCGACTGAAGCAGCTGCAGTCGGAAGTGCCGGAGCGATCATTTTAGGGATTGCCTATAGAAAATTTACCATGGCCGTGTTAAAAGAAAGTGTATTAAATACGCTCAAGGTGACCGGTTTTATTATGTTTATCGGTATTTTTGCCAATGCCCTGGTCGGGGTATTTCTCAAATTAGGCTGTGGAGAAGTGGTAGCAAACCTTATTTTAAGTATGCCGGGCGGTAAATGGGGAGCTTTTGCGATTATAATGGCGATCATTTTTGCAGCCGGTATGTTTATTGACTGGATCGGAATTATCTTCATTATGGTTCCGATTATCTCACCAATTGTTACTCGATTAGGTTTTGATCCGGTTTGGTTTGCGATTATGGTCTGTGTAAACCTTCAATTGTCTTTTATGACACCGCCAATGGCTCCGGCAATATTTTATTTACGCGGTATGGTAAGCAAAGAGATGGGGATAAATACCGGCCAGATCATTAGAGGTGTTTTACCGTTTATCGGCATAATTATGATCACAATACTTTTGCTGGTCCTTTTCCCGGAGATTATTACCTGGCTTCCGAACAGAATGGTCAGAG
Source organism: Halanaerobiales bacterium (assembly GCA_022360715.1). Taxonomy (GTDB): domain Bacteria; phylum Bacillota; class Halanaerobiia; order Halanaerobiales; family DTU029; genus JAKSCG01. Next base: position 45,196 of record JAKSCG010000142.1, on the reverse strand, counting down.
TTGGTTGGTAATTTTTAAAGATATTTGATTCGGAAAAACTGCCGCGGCAAACTAGACATTTAAATTAATTCTATGGTATAATTTGTTAAACAATTATTTTAATGACTTTTGAAGGCTGCCGGAAGCGGTACTTACTGATAAAAGGGGATTATGATTATATGGATGAGGAAATAATCAAAGTAAAAAAAGTAAATTTAGTAGACCAGGTAAGTAATCAACTAAAAGAACTGATCGTAGAGGGAAAATGGACGATCGGGAAAAAGATTCCATCGGAAAATAGTTTAGCAGATAAATTTGATGTCAGTAGACTAACGGTCAGGTTAGCGATTCAAAAGCTAGTTACTCTTGGGATATTAGAAACAAAGGCGGGAGCAGGTACTTTTGTCAAAGAATTTAATTTTGACGGGTATGTAAAAAAAATATCCGATATTATGATGAAACCTGAAATGTTGGATGATGTTCAAGATTTTAGAAGGCATATTGAGATTGAATGTGGTCGGTTGGCGATTAAACAGGCAACCAATCACCAAATAATGGAATTGGAAAGGGCGGTTAAGCATTATAATGACTTTATCATTAATGGTGAAAAAGGCTTAGAGTATAATGTAAATCGTCTGGCCGCTCTTGATTATAGTTTCCACTATAAACTCTGTCAGATCTCAAATAATTCACTGTTTTTATTGGCTTATACTGCGGCTAAAGAGCCCATTATTCAATATCTTAAAAGTATCATTAAGTCCAGACTAGAAACCTTTTTTGTCGAAGAAAATATTAATATAGAAAACTCTAAAAGGATTCAAGTGCCCGATAATTCACATTATAATATGGTTCTTGCCATCAAAGCAAAAGACTTTGCGCAATTTAAGAAAATCTTTTATCAAATGGTTAATTACAAAAATACTACTCCTATAAGGTGAAACTAAAATTTGTATCTGTTTATATCTTCTTTAATATTGTCTAATTTTTCATTGGTGGTAGGGCGAAATTCACTCAAGCCGGCAGTTTGTTTAAAAGTAGCATCAACTCTTTTTTCTATGCGCTCTAATCTGCCGGTAGTATCCCTCACTTCTAATGATATAAAAAAATGGATAAATATCAATATAAGTTAAAAAATATTTAAAATTGCTCAAGTACTATTCAACTACAAAATCAATATTTTCCAGACGGTGATAAAAGTTCCCTCGCTCCGCTTTAAAACGTAGTACACAATAATCGGGTTCATTTATTCCCTGCTGATAATATCGTTCCGCCCCCTCAAACCATAACCTTTTTCTTGATTCTTCATCTTGCAGTACTTCGATCTCTCCGACTAACATTAAGCCCATAAAATTTTCTTGATCAACATAATAGACACATGCTTTTGAATCTTTCTTCTTTTTATTATGTTGATTATACTATGAAAGAATAATTAAAACAACATGTTAAAGGTGTGTTAAATCTAGAGGGGCCAAAAAGCCGGGCCAGCTAACGACGGTTAATGACCGTTAGTGAAGCAAAATTTACAGAAAAATGATATGATTGAATTGAAGGTAATTCTGCTCGAACGGATTTAATTATATTGTAAAGCAAAGATAAGCAGGGAGGGTTGGTAGATGGTTTGTGGAATTGTTTTAGCCGCCGGTCAGGCTTTACGGATGGGTTTAATTAAACAACTAATGCAGTGGGGGGGTCAACCCTTAATACGTCAGGTGGTAAAAGAAGTTTTGGCTAGTAATTTTGACCTGGTAAAAGTAGTTTTAGGGGCATATGCTGCCAAGATAGAACCCCATCTCGCTGATCTGGATGTAAAAATAATCTATAATCCTGATTATCGCCTGGGGCAGAGTTCTTCAATCAAAAAGGGGTTAGAAGATGTTCGGCCTGATCTGTTAGGGGCCGCATTTATCCTGGCCGATCAACCGTTGATGGAGAGACAGACTTATAATCAATTAATTACTGTCTTTAAAGCTAAAAAACCGGGTATTTTGGTCCCTACCTATCAAAACCAGGCTGGCAATCCGGTTTTTTTTCAGCGCAGGTTTTTTAAAGAATTATTGAAAATTCAAGGTGATACGGGGGGGCGAGAGATTATTCGGCGCTATCCGGAGCAGGTTTATCGACTGGCTGTTGATAATCCGGGTATACTTTTTGATCTCGATCAGCCAGCTGATTACCAAAAATTGTGCCATCTTTCCAGGAATAAAAGCTGAAGATCTGCTCATTTGAGATCGTCCTGGCAGCTATCGTCAATAAGCACTATGAGCTTAATCATCTCATAGTGCTTTTATTATTTGGGGTAGCAGCTTGGGATTAGTTTCAATTATTAAAACCAAAAATCAAAAATATAAATTGGACAGGCAGGAAAATGAGGAATTAAAGCGAATATGATCTAGTATTAATAAACAATATTATGTTTTAAATAATAAAACAAACTATTTCGGGATAAAGATATTGATAGCTGGTGAACTTAGAATAAATAAGATCAGAGATAAGGGGGTGACCAATTTAAGTTCGGGAAGAGAGGAAAGTGTATTTAACTGAAAATACTACAAGGAGGAAACAAAATGAAAAAGGTATCTTTAATCTTAGTTTTAACTCTGATTGCTTTGTTAAGCATTAGTCAACTCGGCTTGGCAGTAGAGGTAATGAAAATAGGTTATGCTGAGACTGCTGACCCGTATGGACACCCGACTTCAGCCGGATTACACGTCTTTAAAACATATGTCGAAAAACTAACTGGCGGGGAGCTTAAAGTTATGCTCTACCCGGCCGGACAGTTAGGTGATGCTAAATCACTTTTAGAACAGGTTAAACGGGGACTAATCCAATCCTGTGCAAGTATTCCCAGTGGGATGATCGCCTCTCGTTATTACAATAATTTCAATATTTTTGATATACCTTACCTTTTTAGAAGTCATGCCGTAGCCTGGAATGCTTTAAACCCAAGAACCGACTTCTTTCAAGACATATCGGAAGATATGGCTGCCAAGGTTGGACTACGTCCACTGGGATTTTTTATTGAAGGTCAGCGGCATTTTACCAACAATGTCCGGGAGATAAAAAGACCGGATGATTTAAAAGGCCTTAAAATTCGTACAATGGAAGTTCCGGCCCATATGAAAATGGTCGAGGCCTTGGGTGCTTCTCCCACCCCTGTTTCCTGGTTGGAACTCTATAGTGCTCTTCAGACCGGGGTAGTCGACGGACAGGAAAACCCGATCGGCAATATCCTTTATTTAAAAGGACATGAAGTGCAAAAATACTTAACCCTGGATGGTCATGTAACACTACTGAATACCTGGGTAGTTAATGAGAAATGGTTTAATAAATTAACCCCGGCCATTAAGGCGGCCATTTTTGAAGCAGCACAGGTAACAACTTTAACCAACCGGGGGATGGCTGAATTGAAGGATACGGTCGGCTTAACGGAATTAAAAGAAAAAGGAATGCAGGTTTATTCCCCGACCATCGAAGAATTAAATCTCTTTAAAGAAGTGACCCAGCAGGCGGTCCTCCCTTATATCAGAGAAAATATTGATGATACCATCTGGATTGAACGAATCCAGGGAGCAGTGGCGGCAGCGGAGAAAGAATTAATGCCTTAATCGGAGTAAGTTTTGTCCGGAATTCTTACTTTATATGGTCCGGTAGTGGCTTACTGCCGGGCTGTATATTATTATTAACAAATAGGAGGAAAAGAAGAATGTTCATTAAGGTCATCAAGGGCTTCTTTTCAAAACTGGAAGAAATTACTGTTTTTTTGTCAATTATTTTCTTTATTTTTTCCTCGTTTATTATTGTCCTACAGGTTTTGGCCCGTTATCTCTTCTCCTTTAGCTTTGTCTGGGTAGAAGAACTTTCCCGGTATTTAATTATCTATATGGCCTTAATGGGTTCAAGCATTGTCTTGAAAAAAGATCAGCATCCGCGTGTTGAACTGATCTATGACTTTTTGCCAGAGGGGATCAAGTACTGGGTTAATTATTTGTTTTACACCTTGATTCTGGTCTTTCTGGGTATTTTGACCTGGCAAGGGATCGAGTCCACTCTGTTTACCTGGAATGATTATACGCCGGCCTTACAGATTAGACTGGCAATTCCTTATCTGGCGATCCCGATTGGCGGATTCTTAATGATCTGTCAATGTATTGTCTTGATCAAGAAAAATATCGTGAAGCACGGGCAAAGGGAGTGAGTAGGTGAGTATAATCGGTATAGTTATTTTATTATTTATCATTCTGTTATTTTTGGGACTGCCGGTAACCTTTGTTTTGGGGATTTCATCAGTTGCTTATTGTTTCCTGTCCGGTAATCTGGATTTCCTGTATATCATCAGTCATAATTTATTTAAAGGGATGGATAATTTTGTTTTGATGGCAATTCCGTTATTTATTCTGACCGGGGAGATTATGAATCAGGGTACAATTACCACTAAACTGGTTCACTTTGCTAATATTCTGGTCGGTAGATGGCGGGGGGGGCTGGCCCATGTCAATGTTGTTGGTAGTATGTTTTTTGCCGGGATTACTGGTTCGGCCCTATCGGATGTGGCTGCCCTCGGCTCAATGTTGATCCCGGCGATGGAGCGCTCGGGTTATGATAAGGAGTTTAGTGCAGCCGTGACAGCTGCTTCTGCCATTCAGGGACCGATCATTCCGCCTAGCATTCCGGCGGTGTTAATTGCTGCTGTTACCGGTACGTCCACCGGGGCACTCTTTTTGGGTGGTGCTATTCCGGGAATCTTGCTCGGACTTTTTTGTTGTCTAATTGTAGCTATTTTAGCGAAGAAAAGGAACTATCCCCAACAAAAAGAAAAAATTACCTTAAATCTTTTTATAAAGGCACTGGTCCAGTCTTTTTTACCCCTGTTGACCCCCTTAATAATCTTGGGCGGGATTTTACTGGGGGTCTTTACCCCAACTGAAGCAGCAGCGGTTTCAGTAGTATATGCCCTGGTCTTAACGACAGTTGCTTATCGGGTTTTTTCCTGGAAAAAAATGAAAGAGGTGCTGGTCACGACAGTTCTGTCTACTTCTAAAATATATATGATTATCGGGACAGCCAGTATTTTTGCCTGGATTTTATCAATGGAGAATATCCCTGCCCTGGCAGCCAGCTTTTTAGCCTCATTTGCTGGTAATAAAATTACTTGTTTAATTATTATTAACCTCTTTTTACTTTTCTGGGGGATGTGGATGGACACTGCTCCCTCAATTATGGTCTTAATGCCGTTATTACTGCCGATAGCTAGTACAATAGGGATTCATCCGACCCACCTTGGGGTAATTGTAATCCTTAACTTAATGATCGGTTTATTGACTCCGCCATTCGGAATGGCCCTCTTCTCGGCCCAGGCGGTCAGCAATGTCTCCCTAAAAGGGTTACTAAAAGAACTATGGCCATTTTTGCTGGGTCATTTCTTAATCCTGATGCTGGTAACATTTATTCCGGCCATCTCTCTCTTTCTGCCCCGCTTGTTTGGTTTAATTAATTAGTATTTCCGAGGGAGAATTAAATTTAAGTAAATTGTTTGACTGGAAAAATTTTAATCGTTATTTAGTTGAGATGACAAAAAAATAAAAGGAGATGGAGTAAAGTGTTCAAAATGCAAGGAATTGTACCACCAATGTTAACTCCATTTAAAGAAAATGGAGAACTAGATCGGCAAAGTTTGAAGACTTTGGCTAATTTTTTAAGTGAACGAGTTGACGGTTTGTTTATTACCGGTTCTTATGGAGCCGGGGCCATGATGGATCTGGAAGAACGAAAAGAAGTAGTAGAGATTACCAAAAAGGTGGTAGACGGCAGAGTTCCGATAGTGGTCATGGTTGGGTCCACTAATAGTAAAACCTCCTGTGCATTAGCCGAACATGCCGTAAAGATGGGAGTTGAGGCGGTGGCTGCGGTCGGACCATATTATTTCCATCATAATGAGGACAATTTATTGAAATTCTTTGGTGATATTCTGAATACGGTCGATGATCAGGTCCCGGTTTATGTCTATAATAACCCGAAATTTCAGGGATATGAGATGAGCCTGGACCTTCTAAAGAAAATGAAAGCTATTGGTATTGCCGGTATTAAGGATGCGACCTTTGATATTATTTTACATGCTACTTACCACCGTTTACTGGGAGATAAGGATTTTGATATAGCGCTCGGGACAGAAGCAATGTGGCTTTCCGCTTGTGTTTTGGGGACAAAAGCCTTTATCCCCGGTCTGGGTAATGTCTTTCCGGAGATTTGCCGCAAGATGTACCAGGAGGGGATCGCCGGCGAGTTGGCCGCTTGTCGGGCTACTCAATTTAAGGTCAATCGACTGCGGGAGATTATGTATCTGGCTCGCTCTACTCAATTGGCTGTGTATGCCATGCTGGAAATCAGGGGGATAATTAAGGCTTATCCGCGGGCGCCTTTTATACCGGCCTCGACCAAAGAGAAGGCAGAGATCAAAAAAGAATTAGAAAATTTAATGATGCTTTAATTCCAGCTGCCGGATAAGCTAGTTCAGTCAAATAGGGGGGGATCAGAAATTGTACTTTGCGACAATTGACTGTGGAACAACTAACTCCAGGATTTATATCCTTGATCATAACTTCAGGGTAATAAACAAAGGGGAAAAGAAAGTGGGAGTAAAAGATACTGCGATTAACGGAAGTAACCAAGTCCTGAAAGAGGGCTTAAAAGAGGTTTTACTGGATACAGTTGCCCGAACCGGGTTAACGATTGAGCAAATTAAATTTGCGATAACTTCCGGAATGATAACTTCGGAGATCGGATTGCTGGAGATTCCTCATTTATGGGCACCGGTAGGGATTGAAGAGCTGGCCGAAGGTGTAAAAGAAGTGAATGACCAGGGGGTTTTTCCGATAGATTTACCGTTGCTTTTTATCAGGGGGGTTAAGAACTATTTTCCGGCCGAAACGACCTATCGTGATATCAGGAAGATCGATTTTATGCGCGGAGAGGAAACACAGGTTGTCGGCTTGTTGTCTTTATATCCGGAATTGGAACTGCCCCTTAATATGGTAGTTTTAAGTTCCCATACTAAATTTATTCACTTAAATAAAGAACAGGAGATATGCGGTAGTATAACCACTTTAAGCGGACAAACCTATGAAGCAGTTAAAAAGGAGACCTTTATCGGTAAATCAATCCAGGCAAACGGCCCGGCTGAGGTCAAAGACTACTTAAATCAAGAAATAATTGATACTGCTTATGATTCGGTTCGACATGCCGGTTTTCTCAGAACACTATTGATGCCGAGGTTTATGGAAGTATTAATCAATACCAACTGGTATGAGCGCAAACTATTTGTCGAAGCAGCGATTGTTTCCGAAGATTTAAGGGCCTTGGGTGAGTTTAAAGATCTGAGATTTTCGTCCGACAGTAGTTTTGTGCTGGTAGGTCATCAGATCAGGTGTCGAATTATGAGTTATCTCTTGAAAAAATACTATAACATCACCCGGATTATTACCATTGATCATAAAGAGGAAATTGACCAGCTAAGTATTGCCGGGGCCATTATGATTGCCAGGAAAAACGGTTATTTGAAAGGGAGTGTTTAATTTGTCTTATCAAGTATTAATTACTGATTATTATTATCCTGACTTAAAACAGGAGCACGATGTTTTTAAAGATACAGCGATTGCAATTATTGACGGTAACGGTAAGTGTAAGACCGAAGAAGCTCTGATCAAATATGCCCGGGATGCGGATGCTATTATTACCCAGTTTGTTCCGATTACCCGGAAGGTAATTGAGTCACTGGTTAACTGCCAGATAATAGTCAGATATGCGATCGGACTTGATATTATTGATCTTGAAGCCGCAACTGAACACGGTATTATGGTCGCTAATGTGCCTGACTACTGCCTGGAAGAGGTGGCAACTCAGACCCTGGCCCTCTTACTCAGTGTGGTTAGAAAAGTAATTCCGATGAACCAGGGGGTCAGGGCGGGTCAGTGGAGTTATCAAAAGGCCGAACCCCTGTTAAGATTATCGAACATGAACCTGGGGTTGGTCGCCTTCGGAAAGATTGCCCAGTTGTTAGTAGAGATGGTTAAAGCCTTCAACTTTAAGAATATATTTGTTTATGATCCCTATTATCAAGAGCAAGCCAATTATCCCTGGGTTAAATTTGTTTCCTTGGAGGAATTGCTGCAAAAATCGGATATCGTTTCCGTCCATTCTCCGGCAACAGCAGAAACCAAGCATATGTTTAATCAAAATGTCTTTAAAATGATGAAAGACGGTTCGTTTTTTATTAATACCGCCCGCGGGGCTTTAGTCAAGGAAGAAGACCTGGTAGAGGCCCTGGAAAGCGGCAAACTGGCCGGGGCCGGCCTTGATGTCTTAACAGAAGAAGTAGGAACTGAAGACCATCCGTTATTTAGATTTGAAAATGTAGTGATTACACCACATATGGGATGGTATTCGGTAGATTCGATTGCTGAACTCCAGCGGAAAGTAGCGATTCAGGTGAAAAAAGCCTTACTGGGTGAGACAGTTGACTATTGTGTTAACAAATAAGGGTGAGTTGAGTGGATATTAAAGTTGCTTACGGCCACAGCGAAAAAATAGCCAAGCTCACCGGGGGACGAATTGTCGATATTATGCAGCCGAAACGGGGGAGATTAATAACTGAGCTGGAGCATGTTATCACAGCGGCTTTAAAAAAACCACTGGGTCAGGCTCCCCTTAAACAACGAATAAAACCGACAGACAAGCTCGTGATTATCATTGATGACCAGACCAGACCCACCCCGACCAAAATAATGTTAAAACCGATTTTAGCCTTAATCAAAGGGCAAGGTGTCCCCGCTCACCATGTAACGATCGTTATTGCTACCGGGGCGCATAAAAAGTTAAGTTACCAAGAGATAAACGAGCTGTTAGGTCCAGAGATCGTTAGTACTTATCACATCGAGAATCATGACCCGATTGCGAAAAAGGGTTTAGTTGATTTAGGGAAAACCTCTTTTGGAACTCCGCTCCTGCTTAATAAAAAGGTATATCAAGCCGATCTTCGAATCTTAACCGGGATGATCAAACCCCATAATCAGGCTGGTTATTCCGGCGGAGGAAAGTCAATTTTACCTGGGGTCTGTGGGCTCGCTACTATTTTAGCTAATCATAGTTATCGGTACGTATCCCATCCTAATTCAGGTCTGGGCTTGATTAATGGCAACCCGATCCGGGCAGATATCGAAGAGGTTTTACCTAAATTGGGTGATACAACGATGGTCAATGTTGTGCTCAATTATCAAGAAGAGGTGATCGATCTGGTAGTAGGGGATGCAATTAAAGCCCATCGAGCGGGGGTCCGGTCCCTTGATAAAATAGCCCGAATGGAGGTGACGGAAAGAAGTGAGATCTGTATTTGTGGAACACCGGCCCCGGTTGATATTAACTTTTACCAGATGTTAAACTCTATTTCGGCACCGTATCGGGTTAAAGATCCAGTTATCAAACCGGGGGCAACGATTATTGTGGCCGGTTCAGCTTGCCAGGGAGTTAGTGATGGTGATTTTTATGAGGTAATGTCTAATACGGAAAGAGAAGTAATCTGGCAGGAGTTGATAAAGGATGATGCAAAATATAGCGAAAGGGCGGCTCTACAGATTTATTTGGAGGGAGAGCAGAAGTACAGAATTAGCGTTGTATCAGAGGAAAAGCATCGGCAATTGTTTGCCAAGATGGGGATAAACTATTACCCTGAACTCCAGCCTGCGCTCGATGAAACTATTAAGCAATATACCGATCATAGTCATCATCCCAATATAATCGTTCTCCCCTATGCACCTTTTGTAATTCCGGTATTAAATCAGTAAATTAATATAAACGAGGTTGATTAAATGGCACCTAACAGAAAGGGCCATTTTTTGTTGTTGTTGGATTTTTATGTTGATCTCGGATACCTGAGTTTAAAGGTATTTTGTTCAGGCTGTCTAATTATATATAGTAGTATATTTAAGGGGGGAAGATAATGGAGAAGTATATAATGGCCATTGATCAAGGTACAACCAGTAGTAGGGCCTTAATCTTTAACCACCAGGGCCAGATCGTCGGTAGGGCCCAACAGGAGATCCGGCAGTTCTATCCTGCTCCTGGTTGGGTCGAGCACGACCCGGAAGAGATCTGGCGTTCGACGACTGAGGTGATTAGAGATGCTTTACAGGATGGGGAAATAACCGCCGGTCAAATCGCGGCTCTCGGGCTCACCAACCAGCGGGAAACAACGATTATTTGGGACCAAAAGACCGGTAAGCCGATCTATAATGCCATTGTCTGGCAATGCCGAAGGAGTACCGGTATCTGTAATCATTTAAAAAATGAGGGTTATCAAGAATTATTTAAAGAGAAAACGGGGCTGGTGCTTGATCCCTACTTTTCCGGGACTAAAGTTAAATGGCTGCTCGATCATGTCGAAGGGGCCAGAGAAAGGGCCGGCAAAGGAGAATTATTATTTGGGACGATCGATAGCTGGTTGGTCTGGAAATTAACAGCGGGCAAGGTCCATCTAACCGATTATACCAATGCTTCCCGGACTTTACTTTTTAACATCAACACCCTCAAATGGGATCAGGAATTGCTTAAGATTCTGAATATACCGAAAGAAATTTTACCTGAGGTTAAATCATCTAGTGAAGTCTACGGAGTCACGGCCAACGGATTTGATGGTCAGGCGATACCGATTGCCGGTATTGCCGGGGATCAACAGGCAGCTACCTTCGGCCAGGGGTGTTTTGAAGAGGGAATGACCAAGATTACATATGGTACCGGTGGTTTTATGTTAATGAATACCGGAAGTAATATCGTCAGGTCGAAAAAAGGGCTGTTGACTACCATTGCCTGGGGGATTAAGGACCGGGTTGATTATGCCCTGGAAGGGAGTATATTTGTAGCCGGGGCAGCGGTACAGTGGTTACGGGATGAACTGGGTTTAATTGATCAGGCGGCAGACTCGGCATTTTTTGCCGGTAAGGTTGATGACAACAACGGGGTTTATCTAGTTCCGGCCTTTACCGGTCTGGGGGCACCATACTGGGACCCGGAAGCGCGCGGGATATTGACCGGACTTACCCTCGGCTGTAATAAGAACCATTTGATCCGGGCTACCCTGGAAGCACTGGTCTATCAGAGTAAAGATGTATTGCTGGCCATGGTAGAAGATGCCGGAATAAAATTGCGGGCAATTAAAGTAGATGGCGGTGCCGCCAAAAATGATTTAATGATGCAGTTTCTGGCTGATTTGACTGCTTCCCTGGTGGAAAGACCGGCCAGTATTGAGTCAACCGCTACCGGAGCGGCTTATCTGGCCGGACTGGCTACCGGATTCTGGACTGATCAAAAAGAGCTAATCGCCAATCGGGAAATAGATCAGACCTTTCGGGCAAAAATGGATAAAGCCCGGCAGGAAGAACTATATCGGGGATGGAAGCAAGCGATTAAGACAGCTCTTTACTGGACTGGAAAAGGGGTTTAGACCGGGCCGGTAATCAAGAAAAATTTTATATTTTTTTGCATCAAATAATGGCGCCTGGCAAGCGCCATTTTTGTATTGCAATTTGTAATTTTATCTAAATTGCAAATTATCCTTGACTAGTTAATCAGAATGGTGTATGATAAAAGTAACTGGTAGTTACCAATATCTTTAGTTAAATTTAAAATAATCGGTCTTAAAACGAATAAATATTTATAAAAATAAAAAATAAAGGATAAATCAACTAATAAAAGGGATAAAATTGCTAAATAAACGCAAATAACTGGTAATAACCAATATTATATTAATCCCAAAAACAGGGGGTGGTTGAGCGGCAAAATAAAGATAACATTGGAATAAGAAAAAGGAATATCGGAGGATTTGGTAGAAATTAAACTAAGAACTAAAGTTAACTTGTTGTGTCTATTAACTAATTTCAGAAGGAGTGGTCAAAGAAATGGCAATCCAACGGGGTACTTCGATCTCATACTACCAACAGATCAAGCAGAAAATTATCAATAAAATTAAAGAAAATGTCTATCGACCTGACGATAAAATCCCTTCTGAAAGAGAGTTATGTGAGATTTATTCAGTTAGCAGAACCACAATCAGGAAAGCGATCGATGAACTGCAAGCAGAAGGCATTTTATGCCGTAAATCTGGTAAAGGAACTTTCGTCACAGACAAGGAAATTAAAGTTAGAGAAAAAACCGGTAATATCCTGTTTTTGCGTTGTGTTCACAGTAATATCGAGAGTTCGGTCTCAGCAGTCAAAGATGATGTATTTTATCCCAAAGTCTTAATCGGCGTTGAAATAACTGCTTCTTCCAGTGATTATAACTGTATCATCAAAACGATCAATGAAAACAATTTTAATCAACAGGAGTTGGAGAAGGTTTTTGATAATGTCGATGGAATTGTCTGTGGCGAACTTCATAATGAGGAGTTTTTAAATTTTTTACTTAAGGTTCCGCTACCGGTAGTTTTAGTTAGTCCTTCAATTATATCAAGTGTAATTGATATTGTAGAGATAGATAATATTGGTGGTGCCGAGAGTGCCGTTAGTTACTTAATTGAGTCCGGACACCATCTAGTCGGGTTTATTGGTGGTCCGGCTGAGTCGATCCCTTCGAAAATGCGGGAAAAAGGTTATTTACAGGCACTGGAGCATCATAATCGGCCACTCGAGCAAGGGTTGCAGATATCCGGTGGTTGGCGCCTGGAAGACGGCTATAACGGTGCAGTAAAACTTCTGAACAGACAACCTCGCCCGACAGCTATTTTTGCCGCCTCAGATTTGTTAGCGATCGGGGCAATCAATGCGGTTAAAGATTATGGCCTGGCCATACCACAAGATATTTCGATGATCGGATTTGATGATATTGAACTGGCTAGCCAGATCAAGACACCGTTAACTACGATGGCGGTAAGGAAGGTTGAACTGGGGAAGGTCGCAGCCACACTAATCCTTGAACATTTAACTTACCAACGTGACTACCCGATCAAAATATCCATTCCTACAATATTGAAAGAGCGGGACACGGTTCTAAAAATTGAAAAATGATTTACTAATAGAGGAGGATAAGTAGCGATGAAAAAGAATATTTCTTTATTTTTGATCTTAATATTGATAATGGGAGTAGTCTTTAGTGCTATGGTGGTAAAGGCGGGAGAACAGGTGACGATTAGGTTTATGGGTTGGGAGGCAAGTCCGCTTGAAACAGAGAGTGTGCGGCGGGGTCTCGAGAGATTTATGGCCGATAATCCCGGGATCAAGGTAGAATACACTCCGGTACCGGGTGATTACCATTCTAAATTATTGACGATGATGGCCGGCAATGCTGCCCCTGATGTATTTTTTCTCGGTTCCAGGTCTTATCGTGATTTTGTCAACCGGAGAGTCCTGCTTGACTTAACCAATTTCTTTGATCAGGAATACAGTCTAAATAAATTTGTTCCCAGCGATCGCCAAAAAATGGTAGTAGACGGCAAAATCTATGGGGTAAGTAGTTGCATTGTTGTCCCACAACTTTATTACAATAAAGATATTTTTGATCAGGCCGGGTTGGCCTATCCGCCCAGTGACCCTGACCAAGCCTGGACCTGGGAGCAGTTTGTCCAAGCAGCCAAGAAATTGACAATTCAAAAAGGTGGTAAAACCGTTCAATATGGTGCCTATGGTTTTGAATATATGTTTCCACTGGTCTCCTTGTTGTTTTCCAATGAAGCCCGTTTATTTAACAACGATTTTACCGAATGTGTGATGAATAACGCTCAGGTCCGTGAAGTCTTACAGAGTGTCCTGGAACTCCGGACAAAACACGGTGTTGCTCCTGAAGCCAGTTTCTTAGAAAAGATCGGGATGAATTCGGCCCAGATGTTACAGACCGGTCGGGTGGCGATGATTGCCGATGGTTCATGGGCCCTACAGGAATTGTCACAGATGGATTTCCCGGTAGGGATCGGGGTCTTGCCGATCTTTGCCAAGCCGGCTACAACTGATTTTGCTCACTTGCATTCTGTTTACAAAGGAACTAAACATCCGGAAGCAGCCTGGAAACTGGTTAGTTTTTTGTCTTCGGAGTGGTATCAGCTTAATTTAATTAGGGCCGGACTGTGGTTGCCCAACCGGATGTCATTGTATACGGAAGAAGGGGCTAAGCAATGGCTCAATGAAGGTGTCCATCCGGCCAATTTTGAGGAAATGTTAACTTATTTCTCCGAAGATATTCAAGCCTATCCCTATATATTTTTAACCCAAAAGGTTGAAGATATTACCAACGATAATCTTGATTATTATTGGTATGACAACCAGCCTTTAGAGCGAGTTTTAGCCACGATTGTTGAAGATGTCAATAAGATTCTCAATAAATAATGCTAAAGTAAACCTTTATCGACCCAGGGGGTTTATCCCCCTGGGATTTTTCAAGAAAGGAGAGTTAAATGGAAAGATTTCGGCGGATTATTTATTGTGATAATTTTTGGGCTTTAGTATTTTTATTGCCAAACTTACTCGGGTTTCTGCTCTTTATCTTGATTCCGATTCTGGCTTCATTTGGCTTAAGCTTTACCCAATGGGATTTGTTGGGAGATATCAGCTGGGTAGGTCTGGGTAATTATACTGAATTATTATCGGATAAAATTTTTATTCAGGTCTTCTGGAATACCCTTTATTATTCAGTAGGGACAGTACCGCTCGGGATTGCTATTGCCCTTTTACTGGCCATTGCTCTAAATCAGAAAATACGGGGAGTCAAATTTTACCGGGGGGCATATTTTTTGCCGGTTGTTTCTTCAACGGTGGCCGTGGCCGTGGTCTGGCAATGGATCTATAACCCGGAATTTGGTTTGCTGAACTATGTTTTAAGTTTGCTGGGGATTGATGGTCCTTCCTGGCTGACCAGTACGGTCTGGGCTATGCCGGCGATTATTATCACGAGTATCTGGAAAGGTTTAGGTTACAACATGTTGCTTTTTCTGGCCGGTTTACAGGGGATCCCCAAAACTTATTATGAAGCGGCTGAGATTGACGGGGCAAATTGGTTTAATAAGTTTTGGAAGATAACTTTACCTTTACTCTCACCTACGACTTTTTTTGTGGTAATAATGTCGGTGATCAGTTCATTCCAGGTTTTTGATATTATCTATGTAATGACAGAAGGCGGCCCCGGACGTTCGACCTCAGTGCTTGTCCATTATTTATACCAGAATGCCTTTCAATATTTTCGAATGGGTTATGCCAGTGCCATTGCCTATATCCTGTTTTTCTTAGTATTTATCCTGACCCTAATTCAATTGAAACGGCAAAAGAACTGGGTGATTTATTATTAAAGGGGGGAGAACAATGAAGAAAAATACTAAATTAATTACCATATCGTATTTAGTCTTGGGCTTAGGCGCCTTGACCATGATCATGCCTTTTATCTGGATGGTCAGCACTTCTTTTAAAGCATTAAGTGAGGTCTTTGTTTTTCCGCCGACTCTCTTCGGAGAGAAATTGCTCTGGCAGAATTACTTAAGGGTTTTTGAGCGCTTTCCCTTTGGCCTGTTTTTTTTAAACAGCTTAAAGATCTCTCTGGTGGTAATTTTGGGGCAGTTATTTACCAGTTCAATGGCCGGCTTTGCTTTTAGTCGGTTGAAATTCCCTTGGCGGGACAGCCTGTTTGCTCTTTATCTGGGAACCTTAATTGTTCCCTACCATGTAACCTTAATCCCCACCTTTATCTTAATGCGTACCTTTGGCTGGATTGACACCCATTACTCTTTGATCGTACCCAGTATGGTTTCGGCCTTTGGCACATTTCTAATGCGCCAGTTTTTTCTGACAATACCACAGGATCTGGTTGAGGCGGCCAAGATCGATGGTTGTACCCCCTTCGGTGTTTACTATCGGATCTTTATGCCGTTATCTAAACCGGCTATTGCTACCCTGGGGGTATTTATTTTTATGGGGAGTTGGAATGATTTTATCCGCCCGTTAATATTTATTAACTCAATCCCGAAGATGACTGTTCCGCTTGGACTGGCCTTTATGCAGGGGATGTATTCGACCGACTGGGCTGTTTTAATGGCCGGTACAGTGATCAGTGTTTTACCGGTATTGATAGCGTTCTTTTTAGCCCAGGAATATTTTGTGCAAGGGGTTACACTATCCGGGATGAAAGGATAGGATTTTATATTTTATAATTTGGAAGGAGTTTAAGCGATGGAAAAAGAACCAATCAGCGAAGATAATCAAGTAAAGTCAATGGCAATCGCAAATATTAAGTTTAAAAAAGGGTTTTGGTATGATAGAATAGAATTAATTCGCAAGACAGTCATCCCGGGCCAGTGGAAAGCATTAAACGATCAGATTCCCGAGGCCGAAGCCAGCCATGCGATCGAAAATTTCCGAATTGCCGCCGGAGAAATAAAGGCAGATTTTTATGGTCGGGTTTTTCAGGATAGTGATGTGGCCAAATGGTTGGAAGCGGTTAGTTATAGTCTGGCTGCTCAAGCTGATCCCGAGCTAGAAAAACTGGCCGACCAAGTAATTGATTTAATTGTCAGGGCTCAACAAGCAGATGGCTACTTAAATACTTATTTCACAATCGCCGAACCGGATCAGCGCTGGAAAAATGTCAGGGATCTTCATGAGTTATATTGTGCCGGTCACTTGATTGAAGCGGCTGTTGCCTATTACCAGGCTACCGGAAAGCAAAAACTGTTGGATGCAGTGTGTAAACTGGCCGACCATATTGATACTGTTTTTGGGAAAGAAGCAGGGAAAAAGCCGGGTTACCCCGGTCATCAGGAAATAGAGCTTGCTCTGGTCAAACTCTATCATCTCACAAAAAATAAGCGGTATTTAGCTTTAAGTCAATATTTTATTGACCAAAGGGGGAGCCAACCGCATTTCTTTACTAGTGAAGCGGAAGAAAGACAAGAAGAATCAAAAAAACACTATAATGACCTTTTTGATTATTCATACAGCCAGTCACACCTCCCGGTCAGGGAACAGACAGTTGCCGTCGGCCATGCCGTACGGGCGATGTATATGTATTGTGCCATGACCGATTTAGCGGTAGAAACAGGCGAGCAGGACTTAATTAAGGCCTGCCAAAGATTATGGAATAATGTGACTAAACGACAAATGTATATTACCGGTGGTATTGGTGCACAGGATCATGGTGAGGCCTTTACCTTTGATTATGATTTGCCGAATGATACTGCTTATACCGAAACCTGTGCCGCGATCGGCTTAGTTTTTTGGGCCCAACGGATGTTATTGTTGGAAGCAAAGGCCGAGTACGCTGATCTGATGGAAAAAGCCCTTTATAACGGAGTTCTCAGTGGAATTTCACTAGATGGTCAAAGCTATTTTTATGTCAATCCTTTGGAAGTCTGGCCGGCCAGTTGTGAGCAGCGTTATGACCTCTCTCATGTGGAGTCGACCCGGCAGGAATGGTTTGGTTGTGCCTGTTGTCCGCCTAATATTGCCCGCCTAATTGCTTCGCTCGGCCAGTATGTCTATTCGTTTAGCCGGCAAGCTGTTTTTGTTCATTTATATACAGCGTGCCAGGCCTCCTTTGAGCTGGGCGGACAAACCGTTAAACTGACCCAACAGACCAATTATCCCTGGGAGGAAGAAGTTATTATCACAGTCAGTACCGAAAAAACGGTTGAATTTACTTTAGCGTTGCGTCTTCCCGGTTGGTGTAAGAACCCTGATCTCGAGCTAAACGGGGAAAAAGTTACGCTGGATCAGCTTACTGAACAGGGTTATGCCCAACTCACCAGAGAATGGGAGAAGGGTGACCAGGTCGTCCTCCGTTTACCGATGCCGGTCGAAAGGATTAGGGCCAATCCGGAGGTCCGGAAGAATAGCGGTAAAGTCGCTCTCCAGCGCGGACCGCTCGTTTATTGCCTGGAAGAGGTAGATAATGGGAGTAATATCTTTGCATTAGTTCTTCCCCGGAATAATCAATTGCAGGCTGGATACGATCCCAATTTACTGGGGGGAATTGTTCAGCTTGAAGGAGAAGCGGTCAAAATAGATCGTAGTTTATGGAACGGGGAGCTGTATCAAGCCAATGCCGACCAATATCAAGTAACTCCGCTTAAGGCCATCCCTTATTATGCTTGGAATAATCGGGAAGCAGGTGAGATGTTGGTCTGGATCACGGAAAACTAAGGTAAGGGGGATTAAGATGATTGATTTAAACCGGTATGAAGTCTGGTTTATCACGGGCAGTCAGCACCTATATGGCGATGAGGCTTTAAAGGAAGTAACTGCTCATGCCCATAAAATGGTTAAATTTTTTTCCGAATCAGCCGGTCTCCCGGTAAATGTTGTCTGTAAACCAGTAATGACAGATTCGGAAAGGATTAAGCAGATTTGTCTGGAGGCAAATGCTGAAAAAAAGTGTATTGGTTTAATTAACTGGATGCATACCTTTTCTCCGGCCAAAATGTGGATTGCCGGATTAAGCGCTTTGCAAAAACCCTATGTGCATTTGCATACCCAGTTTAATCGAGACCTACCCTGGGCTAAAATTGATATGGATTTTATGAATCTGAATCAATCGGCCCACGGGGGGAGAGAGTTTGGGTTTATTGGAGCAAGGATGGATTTGAACCGGAAGGTTATTGTCGGGTACTGGCAGGACCAGGGGGTTTTGGCTCAACTGGCGTCCTGGATGAGGGTAGCCAGTGCCTGGCAGGATGCCCAGGGGGGAAAAATTGCCCGTTTTGGTGATAATATGCGCCAGGTAGCTGTTACTGAAGGAGATAAAGTCGAGGCCCAGCTTAAATTCGGTTATACGGTCAACGGATACGGTATCGGGGAGTTGGTCAGTTATATCCGGGAGGTCTCCCCGCAACAAGTAGCTCAGCTAATTGCTCAATATCAAGAAGCATATCGGCTTCCGGAAGAACTTCAACCGGAAGGTAGTCAGCACCAATCCTTGCAGGAAGCCGCGCGAATAGAGCTGGGGTTAAAGGCCTTTTTAGAAGATGGTGGTTATCATGGTTTTACAACCACCTTTGAAGACCTGCACGGCTTAAAACAGTTGCCCGGGATCGCTGTCCAGCGTTTGATGGCCGAGGGCTATGGTTTCGGAGCGGAAGGCGACTGGAAAACAGCGGCCTTAGTGCGGGCGATGAAAGTTATGGGCGATCAGTTGCAAGGTGGTACTTCTTTTATGGAGGATTATACTTATCACCTTGCCCCCGATCGGATGAAGGTGTTGGGTACCCATATGTTAGAGGTTTGTACGAGTATTGCCGAAGAACGCCCGGCAGTAGTAATCAGTCCTCTTTCGATCGGGGGGAAAGCTGACCCGGTCCGTTTGGTATTTAATGTACCGGCTGGTCGAGGTCTAAATGCCACAATCATTGATCTGGGGGATCGATTCCGGATGATCGTCAATTGTGTTGAAGTAGTCCCGGCGGAGGAAGAACTGCTCAATCTACCGATCGCAAGGGCGGTGTGGGAACCACTACCTGATTTAAAAACAGCGGCAGCGGCCTGGATTCTGGCCGGCGGGGCTCATCATACCAGTTTTAGCCAGGCAGTTACGGTTGAGCAGTTAGAAGATTTTGCCGAAATGGCCGGGATTGAGTGTTTATTAATCAATGAAGAGACTAAACTGACTGCTTTTCGTAAAGAACTGCGCTGGAATGAGCTATACTATCAAATTAGAAAATAAGTGGGGAGAAATACTTAACTAATTTGACAATCAGGGTATCCTGAGGTGGTGACCAGAAAAATGCAAGAGCAATTTTTACCAAACGGCATGTGCGGTTGTGGAAAAAGACATGACACCTCGATTAAACGGATAATTTTAGAAGATAATGCCCTGGAAAGAGTACCGGAAATACTGGCCTTACTGACTGATCAAACTAAGGTCTATTTAATTGGTGATAATAATACTTTTGGGGCCGCCGGCTACCGGTTAACTACCATTCTGGAAGTAGCCAATTACCGGGTTGTCCCGGTGATAATTCAGGGGGAACGGATCAAACCGACCCCTGATGTTATCTTTGAAATAATGGAACAGCTGGAGCAAGATGGCTATCTGATTGCCTGTGGTTCAGGTTCAATTAATGATCTGGTTAAGTTTTTGAGTGATAGAATCAAGCGCCGATATATGGTTGTAGCGACAGCACCTTCGATGGACGGCTATGCTTCGCCGGTCTCTGCCCTGCTGGTCGGGGGGATCAAAAAAACCTACCGGGTGGCTGTTCCCGAAGTTATTATAGCCGATTTGGAGCTGCTGGCCGCTGCTCCCCAATATTTAATTAAAGCCGGGGTGGGGGATCTCCTCGGGAAAATAACTTCCCTGCTGGACTGGCAACTGGGCTTTTTACTCTTTGATGAGTTTTTCTGCCCGCGGGTTTTTGCTGTGGTTGAACAACAGTTAAAGCAGCTTTTCCTACTGGCCGAAAATTATGGGGAGCGGGAGCAAGCAAGTATAAAAAACCTGATCAAAGGTCTGATTATATCCGGACAGGCGATGGAGATGGTCGGTAATTCACGGCCGGCCTCCGGGTGTGAACATCATTTAGCCCATTTTTTGGAACAGTATAGTATAGAATTCAATCAGCCGATACCGACGCACGGCCTATTAGTAGGGTTAGCAGTCAACTATACCGCCCAGTTATATCTTGGGTTGAGTCAGCTCGACTTTTCCGGGTTAACGATTAGCGACAATAAAGAACAGCGAATTAAAAATATCCGGGAAATATACGGTAATGCTGCCGATGATATACTGACCAACCTTGCCGAGAGGTGGGAGCAAGAAAAGTTGAGCAAAAAGCGCTTTTTGGAACGAGAGGATGCGCTCAAAACCGTGATTAATAATTTTTCTCAATACTTAAAAGGTATCGGCCCTTTTATTGCCAGGATTGGTTTAATCGAAGAACAAGGTATCAGGAATATTAGTAGGTACTGGCTCAAAGATGGGCTTAATTATAGTTTTGAGTTGCGACCTAGATTTACCCTCTGTACCCTGCTTAGTAAGTTGGGATTACTGGAAACATGGGTTGATCAGATTTTATAACGAAAAGAGGTCATAGTGATGGAAGATAAGTACGTGCTCGGCCTGGACTTTGGTACTGATTCGGTCCGGGCCCTGGTAGTAAATGCCCGAACAGGGACCGAGTCAGGTAGTGGGGTGGCTTATTATCAACGCTGGCTGGCCGGTAAATACTGTCGGCCCGAGCAAAATCAGTTCCGCCAGCACCCCCTTGATTATCTGGAGGGGATGGAAGAAGCGGTTAAAAAAGTCCTGGCCACATGTCAAGAGGGGCTCGCCCCAAATATCGTTGGCATTGGGGTAGATACAACCGGTTCAACCCCCTGTGCCGTAGATCAAGCGGGAATTCCGCTGGCTTTATTGCCGCAATTCACAGATAATCCCAATGCAATGTTTGTCCTCTGGAAGGACCATACTGCCGTGGCCGAAGCTGCTGAAATTAATCAAAAGGCTCAAAACTGGGGAGGGATTGACTTTACCCGTTATGAAGGAGGGGTTTATTCTTCGGAATGGTTCTGGTCTAAAATTTTGCATATTTTACGGAATGATCCCGAAATCAGACGGGCCGCTTTTTCCTGGGTGGAACACTGTGACTGGATCCCGGCGCTCCTGACCGGTAAGACCAACCCCCTGACCATGAAAAGGAGCCGCTGTGCTGCCGGCCATAAAGCAATGTGGCATCAAGACTGGGGTGGGTTACCGACCGAAGATTTTCTACTGGGACTGGACCCCTTACTGGCCGGGTTAAGGGAAAGGCTTTATCAAGAAACCGTTACTTCTGACCAGCCGGCCGGGGAACTTACCGCAGAATGGGCGGACCGACTGGGGCTGCCGGTGGGGATTACGGTAGCGGTCGGGGCCTTTGATGCCCATATGGGAGCAGTCGGTGGCGGTATTACCGAAAATACCCTAATAAAGATTATGGGTACTTCCACCTGCGATGTGATGGTAGTAGCACCGGATAAGATCAAGGGTAAATTAATTAAGGGGATCTGTGGTCAGGTTAACGGGTCGGTTATCCCGGGTTTAGTAGGACTGGAAGCCGGGCAGTCGGCCTTTGGTGATGTTTATAACTGGTTTAAGCAGTTACTATCCTGGCCCCTGGAAGCTATTTTGCCGGAGCTTAACGGACTGGGTGAAGCTGACTGCCAAAGGATAGCGGAAGAAGTCGGTCAAAAGATCCTGGGCCGACTTACGGTTGAAGCAAAAAATATTGATAGTAAAGAAAGTGGACTACTGGCCCTGGACTGGTTAAATGGACGTCGTTCCCCCTTTGCTGACCAGACTCTGAAAGGGGCTATTCTGGGACTAAACCTGGGAACAACCGCTCCCCGGTTCTTCCGAGCACTGGTCGAAGCGACTGCTTTCGGGGCCAGGGCGATTAATCAACAGTTTACCAGTCAAGGGGTGGAGATCAAGGAAGTTATTGCCCTCGGCGGGATCTCTCAGAAAAATGATTTTGTGATGCAGATTACTGCCGATGTACTAAACCTGCCGATTAAAGTGGCTGCTTCAACCCAGACCTGTGCCCTTGGTGCTGCTATGTTTGCCGCAGTAGCGGCCGGACAATACAGTGACCTCAGTTCGGCCAGGGATCAGATGAACTCAGGATTTGTCAAGACCTATCAACCACGGCCGGATTATGTCGAAAAGTATCAAGGATTATATCAGGCCTATCAAGCGGTCGGAAAAAAGCTGGAAGAAGATTTGCGAAAACTATAAGGGGGAACTTATTAAATGCTGGAGAGTCTAAAAGAAGCAGTGCTGGCCGCCAATCTGGAGTTGCAGAAAAGCGGACTGGTTATTTTTACCTGGGGCAATGTTAGTGCTATTGACCGGGAAAAAGAGCTGGTTGTGATCAAACCAAGTGGTCTACCTTATCAAGATTTAACGATGGATAAAATGGTAGTTGTCGATCTGGCGGGGAAGATTATTGAGGGTAATTTTAAGCCTTCTTCTGATACAGCTACTCATCTGGAGTTATACCGGGGGTTTAAGGAAATCGGAGGAGTGGCCCATACCCATTCACCCCGGGCAACCAGTTGGGCCCAGGCCCAAAAAGGTATTCCCTGTTTTGGAACTACCCATGCTGATTATTTTCATCAGGAAATACCCTGTAGCCGAGCGATGACTCCGGCCGAAATTAAACATAATTATGAGTTAAATACCGGGAAAGTCATTCTTGAACGCTTTACCCAGTTGAATTACCTGAATACTCCCGGTATTCTGGTCGCCGGTCACGGCCCCTTTACCTGGGGAAAAACCCCTGCTGAGGCTGTTGAGAATAGTATTGTCTTAGAGGAAATTGCCGGGATAGCTTTGGATACGCTCAGGATTAATCCTTTGGCCAGTGGTATCTCCGCTGTTTTAATGGATAAACATTTTTTCCGCAAACACGGTGCACAAGCCTATTATGGACAGGACTGTACTCCTCATAAGTAAAGCTGGCTGATTGACTTTTTATTATATTCATGGTAGGCTTAAAGCTAATGGAAATCGTTTTCCTTAACGATGGAAGTAATTTAGTAGGGAGTGGTGGGTAGATTCAGATGACAGTGCGAAGCATTTCAATTAAAGATGTAGCCAGACGGGCCGGTGTTTCCCCGACAACTGTTTCCCGGGTGCTCAATAACAGTGCACACCCGGTTAACAGTAAAACCAGACGGCGGGTTAAAGCAGCTATCGCTGAGCTTAATTTCCACCCCAATCGGTTGGCCCAAGGCTTAATTAATAATAAATCCCACCTAATTGGGGTAATTGTTCACGATCTTTCCGACCCTTATTTTGCGGAAATGGTCAAGGGAATGGAACGAGTTATTATTAAATATGATTATATTGTTAATATTTACAATACATCCCGTGATGTGGACAAAGAATTAAAGGCAGTAGACTTATTAAGGGCAAATCGGGCTGAGGCCGTGGTTTTAACCGGGGGAACCCTGCTTGATCAACATTATCGGGAAGAGATGGCCGGATATATTAAAGAGCTACAAAGTAATGGTAGTATCGTGCTGGGAGTAACCGCTCACCCCTTTAATATCAAGAGTATCGAGCTTGGTAATAGCCTTGCCGCGAGATTGATTACTAATTATTTGCTCGAGCAAGGTCATCGGGCGATTGCATATATCAATGGTCCGGCTATTTTAGGGACAACCAACGAAAGATGGCAGGGTTTTCAGGAAGCCCTACTAGCCCGAAAAATACCAATCAGGGATAAGTGGATTGTTGCCGGAGATTTTTCCTTTGAGGGGGGTCGGAGAGCAGCCCGGCAACTGCTCGATGAGATAACTGGGCTCACGGCAGTGGTTGCTTCCAACGATGAAATGGCCTTAGGTGTAATGTGGGAATTTAAGAATCAGGGCCTGGCCATCCCGGACGATCTTTCGGTAGTGGGTATTGGAAATATACCTGCTGCTAAGTATGCATATCCCCCTTTAACAACTATTGCTTTGCCCATTTTTGACCTGGGGGTTCAGATCGGGGAATATTTGATTAATACCCTGGGCGACAAAGGGAGCTTTAATGACCAGCCGGAGGTTCAGCTAAGTTTAGTGGAGAGGGATTCGGTCCGGAGTTTGCTCGAAGTGTAAATCGGACCAGAGGGGGGAAAATTGGGTTTTTCATGGAAAACCTTTGCCGTTTGTTTTGAAATAAAGCTTAGGGGGTTTTGGTGTGAAAAAAACGGGTTTTGCCGTAGTTGGAGTAAGGAATTTTGCCGATACCTATATTCAAAATCTTAAAAAACTAGAGCCGGAAAAGATTACTGAGCTTACGGCAGTAGTGGTCAAGGATCAGATCGAAAATGCGGAAAGGGTCAGGGAACTGAGAGGGGATGGAATCAAGGTCTTTGATTCTTATCAGCAACTTTTGTCTGAAGGAAGGGATTATGTCGATGTAATTGCACTTCCGGTGGCTATTCATACCCATACCGAGATGGCGATTGAGGGCATGAAGCATGGTTATCATGTTTTACTGGAAAAGCCTCCGGCCCCGACGGTGGAAGAAGTAGATCAGATGATCAAAGTTGAACGGGCAACAGGGAAGTTTTGCTCAATTGGCTTCCAGTTTATCCATGCCAGATCGATCAGAAAGCTGAAGGAATTTTTGCTTAACAAAAAAATTGGTGATCTTTTAGAACTGGCCTGTAAGGGTTACTGGCCCAGATACCGCTCATATTATCAACGGAATTCCTGGGCGGGGAAAAGCATTTGGAACGGTCGAATTGTCCTGGATGGCCCGATGCATAATGCCTTTGCCCATTTTCTGAACAATTTGCTTTTCCTTGCTTCGGAAAAGAGGGAGCAAACAGCTGAGCTAAAAAAGGTTAGGGCTGAGTTGTATCGGGCCCATACATATATTGATGCTGACGATACTTCCTGTTTGAAGCTGGAGACAAAGGCAGGGGTGAAAGGATATTTTTATGTAACCCATGCTTCCCGGGATATACAGGACCCTTGGCTCGAGATTATCGGAACCAAGGGTAAGGCTTACTGGCAGTTTGATGAAAAGACAAGGATTGTTTTGGATAATGGACAGGAGATCAAATTTGACCATGAAGGGATCGATCCCTGGTTAGAGGTATTAAGAACTGCCGCGCTGGTCAATCTGGGCCAATTAGCCAAACCTTATTCAACTCCGGAAAATTCCAGGAACTTTGTGGTGGCAATTAATGGAGCCTATGATTCGGCCAAAAGGATCCGGTCGATCCCCGTTCAATATGTCAGTGAGTATTTTACTTCCGAGAATGAATTTAAAACAGAACTACAGGATATAGAAAAAATGATGGATCAAGCCTTTGTAGAACGAAAATTACTCTCTGAGCTGGGGATAGAGTGGGCTGAACGGACTGCAACAATTGACGTACAAAACTATCGGCAATTTAACCCATTTCAGTAAATGCCCGGCCGGAGATGGTTAGAGGGGAAGGGTTGAGATGAAAAATATCTATAGATTTAACTATAACTCTATTCAGGAGTTAGAAAAAGAGATCAAGGCTTTGGATTTAGCAATACCGGTCAGTACTGACCTGGATGTCCTGGCCGAGCAAATTGTTTTGTCTAATGGGGTAGTCATCCCGAACCGCTTGGCCGTTCATCCGATGGAAGGCTGTGATTCCCGGGAAGACGGCTCACCCGGTCAGTTAACCGAGCGAAGATATCTAAGGTATGCGGAGGGAGGAGCAGGATTAATCTGGTTGGAGGCAGTGGCGGTTAATCAGCGGGGTAGAGCAAATAATCAGCAACTCTTCCTGCACCGAGATAATTATCATTTATTCGCCGATTTAACCGATTTAATTAGGGAAAGGGCTAAAAAAAAGGAGACTGATTTCCGGCCTTATCTCGTTTTGCAGCTTACTCATTCCGGGAGATTTGGTCAGAATAAAACAATTTTATTTAACGAAAACACCCTGGATCAGGCTGCCGGGGTAAGAGGAGATCATCCCCTGATCACAGATCGGGAACTGGAGGAATTGGAAGGTGATTATGTCGAGGCGGCCCGTTTGGCCAAAGCAGCCGGGTTTGATGCGATTGATCTAAAGAGCTGTCACGGTTATTTCCTGTCGGAAATGTTAGCGGCCCATACCAGAGACGGCAAGTACGGGGGAGATTATCTTAACCGGACCCGTTTTATCAAAAATGTGTTCAGACAAATTAAAGCAGAGGTTAAGATTGACCTGGCGATTAGATTAAATATCTTCGATGGAATAGAATTCCCTTATGGTTGGGGTACTGACCGGAATGGTGGAATTGATTGGACCGAACCGAAGAGATTGGTGCAAGAACTTGCCCAACTGGGTGTTACCATATTTAATGTTACGGCCAGTACTCCATACTTAAAGCCCCACCTTAGTCGGCCTTATGATCAACCGGGGGTATACGGATACCCGGCCCCAGAACATCCCTTGTTTGGTGTCAACAGACTGCTTAATCTGGCCCGAGTTATCCAGGGAGAGATCAAAGATAGTATTGTAGTGGGAACCGGTTATAGCTGGTTGAGGGAGTTTTCGCCCTATATCGCGGCCGGAGTCCTCCGGGCAGGCTGGGCCAAAATAATTGGCTTTGGCCGGGAAGCGTTCGCCTATCCTGATTTTGCCGATGATATATTGTTTAATCGTGGGTTAAAGGCGAAGCGGGTTTGTATAACCTGTAGCAAATGTACCGAGTTGAAGGCAGCCCAAAAAAATACCGGTTGTGTGGTTCGAGATCCGGCTATATATTTAAAGTTTTATCAGGAATTACTGGAGGAACGCGGCTAGGGGGATAGAGATGGAGAGAGAAATACTGACGATTAATGGTCTGAAAATAAAGGTATATTCTTTAAATACGGTCATTATTGGCTCCGGGGCGGCCGGATTAAATGCGGCAGCTCGACTTTACACCTTTGGGCAAAATGATTTGGCCATCGTGACGGAAGGACTGAAGATGGGTACTTCCCGAAACACCGGTTCTGATAAACAGACTTATTATAAGCTGAGCCAGGCCGGAAGAGAGTCAGATTCTGTTGATATGATGGCCCGAACATTGTTTGACGGTGGAAGTATGGACGGAGATATTGCGTTGGTGGAAGCGGCGCTGTCAACCCGGGCTTTTTACCACCTGGTCGAAATCGGAGTTCCCTTTCCCCATAATCGTTTTGGTGAATATCAGGGTTATAAAACTGACCATGATCCCGGGCAAAGAGCCAGTTCGGCCGGTCCCTTGACTTCCCAATATATGACCGAAAAGTTGGAGGAAGAGGTCCGGCGGCAAGGGATTAAGGTCTTTGATCGCTACCAGGTTATTGCTATCCTGACCGACCCGGAACAAAAGAGAAGTATCGGTTTACTGGCCCTTAATTTAAACAATTTGAGCGATCCTGACCGGCGATATGCTGCTTTTAATTGTACCAATATTATTTATGCTACCGGTGGACCGGCCGGGATATATCAGACTTC
This sequence comes from Halanaerobiales bacterium, assembly GCA_022360715.1. GTDB lineage: Bacteria > Bacillota > Halanaerobiia > Halanaerobiales > DTU029 > JAKSCG01. Next base: position 17,280 of record JAKSCG010000142.1, on the reverse strand, counting down.
TGTTTATCCGGAAAGTCAGACCGGAGCGATCGGCCTGGCCCTGGAAGCAGGGGTTAGCGGGAAGAATCTAACCGAATCCCAGTATGGGATTGCTGCTATTGACTATCGCTGGAATCTTTCCGGGTCTTATCAACAGGTCTTACCCCGCTACATATCGACCAGGAAAGATGGTAGTGAACAAAGGGAGTTCCTGACTGATTATTTTAGTAATCCCGGAAAGATGTTGGATGCTGTTTTTTTAAAGGGCTATCAATGGCCGTTTGATCCGCGGAAGCTCGAAAATGAGGGGTCTTCCTTGATCGATCTACTAGTTTATAATGAAACAGTACTTAAAGGTCGGCGGGTCTGGTTGGATTATACTAAAAACCCGGTCTGTGCTGTCAAAAACGGTCAATTAGATTTCTCGCTGCTGGGTCAAGAAAGCTATCAATATCTGAAAAAATCCCGGGTTCTGTTGGGAACACCGATTGACCGACTGAGCAAGATGAATCGCCCGGCGGTTGATCTCTTTCAAAGTAAAGGGATGGATTTAAAAAAAGAGCATCTGGAAATTGCTGTCTGTGCGCAACATAATAATGGGGGTTTACAAGGTGATATCTGGTGGGAGAGTAACCTCAAACACTTTTTTCCGGTCGGGGAAGTCAATGGAACACATGGTGTCTATCGACCGGGGGGAAGTGCCCTCAATTCCGGTCAGGTCGGCAGTACCAGAGCAGCTCAGTATATTGCCGCCCGCTATCAGGAAGCGCCCTTAGGTATTAATATTTTTCAAGCGATGGCCCGGAATAAAATTGAGGAAAAGTTAGCATTGGGCCAGCTCTTTATTAATCAGATCAAAGGCCAGGGCAATCTCCAGAAAATTCGTCAGGAGATTGGCGAGCGAATGACCCGGCGCGGGGCTCATATCCGCTCAATTAAATCGGCTCGAGTAGGTGTTGAGCAGGCCCGGAAACAATTGGAGACTTTGCAGGAACAAGTAAGCTTAACTTCGATTGAGGAGTTGGGTTATGCCTTTCAGAATTACGATTTGCTGCTTACCCAGTATCTTTATCTATCAGCAATTGTTGATTATATTGAACAGGGTGGGAGAAGCCGTGGTTCTTATCTGGTATATGATCAAAACGGGGTTTTAGCAGCAACAGGTCTTTCCGAGGAATTTCGCTTTACCCTTGATGACGGTAAATTGCAACAAATGATTCAACAGGTATTATATCAGAAGGGTAATTGCCGGTTCCGGTGGAAACAGGTTACACCTCTCCCCGCGGAGGATAACTGGTTTGAAGTGATCTGGAAGGATTATCTGGCCGGAAAAATTATAATTTGAAGGACTAAAATACGGTGTAAAAGGAATATTATAATCTGTTTTTTAAGATCTGGGTCAGTTGGTCAGCGCTTAATTCTACCGGATTGTTTTTCTGACCGGTTTTTTCAATAATTTTAGGCAGGTCTTTTTCGGTTGCTCCATATTGACTTAAACGGGGGATTTTCAGCAGTTTGAGCCAATTTTCAAGCTGCTGAACCAAGAGCTGACAGTAACTTTTGATTGTCTTATTATTTAGTTCCGGATTAGTTTGCCCCAGCACCAGGAGTCCGCCCAAGCGGGCGTATTTTTGCAAATAAGGATTATCGGGATTTTCAGTGGCAAGTAATGAATTAACATTGGTTTTTACCACTTCGGCTAGCAGAGTCCCACAGACTACACCATGGGGTATTTTCAAGTAACCCCCGAGTGGAGAGGCTAGGCCGTGGATTACGCCCAATCCGGCATTAGTTAGGGCGATCCCAGAGATCAACGAGGCATAGGCCATCCCGGCCCGGACGTTAATATTTTGTGACTGGTCCGTACAGGCCGGGATCAGACACTTATTAGCTATCTGGATGGCATCTAAAATAAGACTATCGGTCATTGCTGAAGCATTGGTCGAGGTATATGCTTCCAGTAGCTGGACAAAGGCATCAAGACCGCTGGTGGCAGTAATCCCCGCTGGGCAGGATAAAGTGAGCCGGGGATCGAGCAGGGCAATATTCGGTATAAAGTGATCGTGACGGAGCGACTTTTTAAAGCCTTTTTTTCCAATGCGACTTAAAACAGCATTATTGGTTGCTTCACTCCCCGTACCGGAAGTAGTGGGAACAGCTATGAAGGGCAGCTTTTCTCCCGGATGAATCTTTCCGGCACCAACTCCTTCGATGTATGTCAGTACTGATTCCCTTAGCGGCAACATTGCTGAGATGGCTTTACCGGCATCAATTACACTCCCGCCGCCAATCGCAACGACCAGTTCAATTTTTTCTTCCATAAAAATATTAACTGTCTGATCGATTAGCTCAGGAGATGGTTCAGTAGTAACCCCGACCTTAAAGTAAGGGAGGGCCTTTTCTTCCAGTTGATTAATCAACCGACGATATTGACTGGAATTACGGAAAGAAGCTCCGCCGGTAACCAGTAAGACCCGCTTTCCATAGTCGGAAATTAGCCCGGGTAGTTTATTGAAGCTGCCGGTTCCGAATAAAATCCGCGGAGTGGCGGCAAAGGTAAAGGAAGTGATCACGTTAATTCTCCTCTCTCGGCTTAAAGTAATTATATTTTAGCATAAAATACGGCCAATTAAAACTTTAGTCTTTTTTTATCAAATAAAAATCCTAAATTAAAAAGGAATTAAGTAATCGTTGAACGAACATATTAAAGATAACAGGATGTTAATAACAACAAAAGGAGTGATCTGTAATGGCAGATTTAACATTTAAGGTTAGTGCAAAAAGCGAAAATGCCACCAAAACAGTAGTAGCAACCCGGGGTTTTCAACTGATCGTTGATGAGCCGGAAAGCTTAGGCGGAACTGACCAGGGGGCTACTCCGGTTGAATATATGCTGGCTGCGCTGGCCGGTTGTTTAAACGTAGTTGGTCATTTGGTGGCCCGGGAAATGGGGTTTCAACTGCGGGGCCTGGAGCTGGCCTTAGAGGGTAATCTTAATCCCGCGAAATTTGCCGGTAAGAGTGAGCAAGAACGGGCCGGTTATAAAGAGATCAGGGTTGAATTACGACCGGAGACTGATGCTGACCAGGACACCCTAAATCAATGGTTGGAAATAGTAGAAGCAAGATGTCCGGTCAGTGATAATTTTTCTAATGCAACCCCGGTCAGAATTTCCGTTAAAAAGACGATTTAAAACGAACTTTTTTACAAAGACAGGATAAGCAACCTGTCTTTATTTTTTGCAGCTGATTACCGTTAATCCAACCAATATATGCTAGTATATAAAGATTGCTTGATCAAATACTAAGATAAGAAGAGAGGAGGTGAAAAGAATGGGAGTTGGACAAAAAAGCAATACGCTGGTTAATCCTTTAGCTGCTCAAGCAATGGAGAAGTTTAAGTATGAGGTTGCCAATGAATTAGGAATTGGTGTTCCCCAGAGTGGATATTGGGGAGAATTCACGACTAGAGATACCGGAGCTATTGGTGGTCATATGGTCAGAAAAATGGTTGAAGCCTATGAAAATCAACTTGCAGGTAGGTAATTTATAATCCGGACTAATGTCTGATCATAGACAAGACCTAAAAACCAGAGGAGCTGGATTGGCCTCTGGTTTTAATTCTTTGCTTTTCTGATTTCACTAAGGAATTGGGCCAGGATTTCACACTGGTTGTCGGTAAGGTAGCGGGCTTCTTCCAGTAACGGCTGCAAGAAAGTTGGCACCTGGGCGGTAGTCTCTTCGGAAAAAAACTCGGCCAAACAGATGCCAAGGGCCCGGCAAATTTTTTTTAAAGTATTTACTGTCGGGGATTTTTCATTTGCTTCAAGGGAGCTAAGATATGATTGGCTTATTCCGGAAACTTGGGATAGATTATACTGGCTAAATCCCCTTTTCTTACGGTAGAATTTAATCCTATCTCCAACCTTCATTAATCTTAATGCTCCTTTCAACTAGATAATTGTATTGATCCCTAATTAGAGTATAGCATAATTATTAACTAGATTAAACAAATAATAAAAATTTTACAAAAAATATGAAAAAATATCTCAAAAGATATTGACATCACTTATATATATTATATAATAGGATTATATTAGGAGATTACAAGCTGATCAGGAAAAAAGCAGACTAAGGTGATTAAGATGACAGAGCGAGCTGTTGAAATTATTAATATGACAATACTAAGTATGGCCGTTAAACAGCAAGTACTCGATGAAATGAGAAGCGAAATCTTTGAATGTAATATCTATCGGGAATATATTGATTATTTAATTAAAGCAAATTTAATGATCCTTGGTCTGGAAGATTACGAAAGAATAAAGTATCTTAGTTTGATTGATGATTATATTAACGGTGAAATTGAAGAGCCGGATGATGTTCTTTTACTCCTGAAAAGGGAGTTATATGAATAGATTGTGAGGTGGATATCCGGATGGAAAAATATGATCTGGTGGTAATTGGGGCCGGACCCGGGGGTTATGTAGCGGCAATAAGAGCGGCACAACTGGGGGGACGAGTGGCTGTTGTTGAGCAGGAACGCTTAGGAGGGACCTGTTTAAACTGGGGCTGTATACCGACTAAAGCCCTAATTGCCGGAGTTGAAATACTGGATAAAATCAAAGAAGCTGCTACCTTCGGCCTTGAAATTAGCGACTATCAAATAAACTTTGAACAGATGATGGCCCGTAAGGATTTGATTGTTGAAAGGCTTGTTCAGGGAATATCTTTCCTTTTGAAGAAACATAAAATTAGACACTATCATGGTATCGGTAAAATTATTAGTAAAGACTTGGTCCGGGTTAAAACGACCGAAGGCAGTGAAGAGCTCAGAACCGCTCAGATCATTATTGCTACTGGTTCATCTCCCCTGGTCTTACCATCTTTTAACTATGATCGGAAACAGGTCTTGACCAGCAGGGAAATATTGGCCTTATCCCGGATTCCGGAAAGTCTGTTAATCGTAGGAGCCGGTGTGATCGGCTGCGAGTTTGCCAGTATCTTTGCCGGTTTGGGGAGTAAAGTTACGATGGTCGATATCAGGTCCCGTATTTTACCGACCGAAGATAAGACGATGGCCCGAAGAATGGAGAGGATTCTAAGTAAAAATAAAGGGATTATTATTAAAACCGGACTGAAGATTGAGCGGATTGAACACAGTGCTGAGGGGATTACCGCTTATCTGGATGATAATTCTAAGATCGGAGCAGAAAAGGCCTTGCTTTCGATCGGGCGTAAGATCGTTACTGATAATTTGGGGCTGGAGGAACTGGGTATCGAGAGGAACAAGCAAGGAGCAATTGTAGTGAATGAACGGATGGAAACTAATCTACCAGGGGTCTATGCGATCGGTGATGTTACCGGTAAATATCAACTGGCCCATGTAGCTTCTGCCCAGGGGATTGTGGCTGCTTCCAATATTATGGGACGGCCTAAACTCATGGACTATCATAGTGTCCCTAACTGTATTTTTACCAATCCTGAACTGGCCAGTACCGGTATCAATTTAGAAACTGCCCGGGAGCAAGGTTATCAGGTCGAAGTCGGCAGATTTTCCTACCGGGGAAGTGGTAAGGCTTTAGCCATGGGAGAAGAGGAAGGAATGGTTAATCTGATCGTTGAGCGAGAATCGGGTATAATCCTGGGTGGCCAGATCATGGGTGCCCATGCCAGTGACCTGATCGCCGAAATTACTCTGGCGGTTAAAAACAAGCTAACTGCTGAACAACTGGCCGATACTATCCATGCCCATCCTACCTTGGCGGAAACAGTAATGGAAGCAGCAGAGGATATATTCGGGTTATCAATCCATCAATAAAGCGGTGCATAAATAATTAGTTTAGTAGATAAAAACTTATCATTAACTTAAAAGAGAAAGATCAAGAAAATGAAGAGGTTCAGATTAATATCTGAGCTATCTTTTTTTTTATAAAAATATAAATTAACAAGTATTATTTACAATCCCTTTGAATATATATAAAAAAAGATTTTGGTTGATTCAAAGGGGTGATATTAATTAAAATTCTGTTTCCTTTATTGGTAATAACAACTATTATTTTTTTATCCAGTCATTCAATAGCTGTGGGTATTAACCCTGGTTTTAACTCCATAAATATTGAAACTATTTTTAACTCAGGTCTGGTCCACTTTTTTAATAATGACTTAAATGATGAAGAGTATCAAATTGAAGGTCCTTATGTTATTACCATTAATAACATCAGAAAAAGTATTTCCGTCAAACTAAATTTTACCGCCTCTGATTGGCAGAGTTATCAGATGATCACGGAAAATATTATGCTGCAATACCGGGTTGTTAGCTATTCTGATCAGGGAAACTGGAGTCAGTGGGTTTCCTTGAAATCCTTACCATTAGTTATTACTTTAAATTGTGCGGGAGACCAGAATAGTTTTCCAAAACACGCTGTTATTTATCTTCAACTTAAAGTACCACAGTCAATAGATAATCGGCGCGGTGTTTATCAGGGAGAATTTAGTTTGATAGTAAAATAGCATGTAAGGGGGTGTTGTATTACAGAAAACAATTACTTGTTATTAAGAGTTCAGACCAAAAACTAACGGAGGGTGAAGAAATTGAAAATAGGTGGATTTTTGATTCTGGCGTTACTTATTGTCTTTGTTGCAGGAAGTACTGTACTGGCTAATGAAAATCATGGTGGTGAAGTCAGCTTTAAGGTGAAATGGACCGTTCAACCGAGGATTGTATTTTTTGTAGCGAAGGAAGGGGACCCTGGAGATTTTGAATTCTTTATTAATGGTAAGAATAATTATGGGACCGGAAAAAAACATGTAAAATTAGATCCCTACATTTTTGAAGAAAGAACTCCGGGAATCTTTGGTACTACACCATTTCCATATGGAATAGAAGAAGTAGATAATGAAGGAACAAATGATCCTGATGATGTAGATATTTATGCAATGGTTGCTTCCAATGATTGGTGGAAGCTAGAGTTCCAGAAACCATATCTGGAGAGCAATAATGATCATTATACAACTGTACCTGTTTATGCTAAACGTTCTTTAAAGGATATTACAGCTTCAAACTGGAGTCAAACCGGTTATTTTACCGGGAATGATTATATCCAAAAAGATATGGGCGTTTATCTCATGCAATGGGATTTGCTGGTGAAATACTATAATTATCATACCCGTTATGGTAAATACAAAAACACCTTCAAGCTTATCTGTACACAATTCTAAAATGCCTGTAAAGATATCCAGCTAAGGGGCCAGGAAAAAGCTCCTGGTTCCCTTTGTTAAGGAGGGTAAGTATGCGTCAATTAATATTATTTATAGTTGTGATATTATTGTGGTCATTATTAGCTATTTTTCCTATGTCAGTTTATGCTTCTCCTATGGTAGAAATAATTCCTTCCCGCTTCGAGTTACTGGTTGAACCAAGGGAGAGATCAATCCAGTCAATTGTTATTTCAAATCATGGGAAGGAGGAACTGACATTGATTGCTAGTAGCAGGGATTGGGATATGAGTCAAACAGATAGTCTGATTCTATTTGACGCTGCTACTACTCCCCGGTCAGCCTCCAACTGGCTCCGGTTTAACCCCCGGCGATTTACGATTCCATCTGGAAAGACCCAAATAATTCGCTTTGCTGTAACAGCACCTCCCCAATTAGAAGCGGGAGAATACCGAACAGCCATTGTACTTGAAACTAAAGAAGAATATGAAATAAAAGACAACTATTATTATCAGCCCATTTTCGCTGTTCTGGTTTATGTTAATGTTCCTGAAGTAAAAAGGGTTGGAGAATTAGATGAAATAGTCGTTACGCTAGATGATCAAGGAAATTATATTTTAAATGGTAAACTTTATTCAAAAGGAAATGCCCATCTTAGGACTGAAGGGGAGTTTTTATTAAGGGATAGTAAAGGGCTGATCGTTAAGAAAGAAAGACTTGGAAAACAAGTTGTTCTGCCTGGAAAAAACATTAAATTTAAAATAAATTTAGGGAAAAGACTGGACAGTGGGGAATACCAGGGAGAAATCTTGTGGCGATATATTCCGGCATTTTATTTAGAAGATCAATTAAGTGAATATAATAATGTTGAAACAGAATTGATAAAGAAAGTAAAAATTACTATTAGATAATCATTTTTATTTTACCTGTCGGGTAAGGTTGGACAACTTTTTTCTACCAAACAATAAAACAATATACTAATACATAATAAACCCAAATATAAAAAGGAGGTTAATAGATGAAGTGGAAATTTGGGTTGCTGCTCTTCTGTATTATTTTACTTCTCCCGATAAAAATAACGGCTTATTCTGAAAGGGATTTCTGGCTGGTAGAAGTAGTAGTAAATGAAGATTATGCTACCGGGCAGGTAGTGGATGCCCTTGTTCTGGAAAAAGATATCTTTCTCCCGGTTATTACGGTAGCAAATTTACTCCAAGTACCGGTAGATGTTGATTTTGAAGCAGGAAGATTAACCTTCGAGCGACCAGGCGATATGGCGGTAGTGTATATCAACATTGAAGGGCAAGAAATCTTGGTTGCCGGTAATAGTCTAAAAAATTCCAGTCAAATTTATAATATAGCGGGAGATTTCTATCTGTGTGCTGAAAACCTGGGACGTTTAATGGATGTTCAAGTTAAATATGATGAGATGAATCTCCTGTTTGAAATCCAAAGTGAGCATCTAGCTAAAGAGGGCGAAAAAGAGGAAATCAATCCTTTCAATACAAATCCAGAAGAGGCAAAAGAAACCATTATCCCCTTCTCAATTTCTCAAACTCAATATAACCTGACTGCTGAATGGAGTAAAAGAGACGGTTTATCAGGGGCTAATTTAGGATTTAATAATTGGTCAAATAATACCTCTCCCCGGGATGAAGAAAAAGAAGGGATAGAAGAATGGGAAACTAAATTGAGCCTTGATATGAAGGGAACTATCTATGATTGGAAGTACGATTTTGGGTCAGTGCTTTCCAAAGGAAATGATGAAGATACAGCAGCAGAAATAGACCAGCTTTTGTTAACTTACGATATGGACCGGGCTTTTTTCCAGTTAGGCACTTTAAGTGTTCAAAATGAAGAAATGTTGGTGCTGGAGGATACATCATATAATGGAGTTTTTTTGGGTTCCCGGGTTTCACCTTTGATGAAATCAGCAGGAAATATAATACAGGTGCGGGGAGAGGCCGAAACCGGTTCAACAGTAACCCTTTATGTGAATGGCTGGAAGAGAGGTGTAATCAAAGTAAAGGAAGATGGAAAATACCTCTTCCGTGATATTATCCTCTTTGAGAATAAAAGGGCTAACGAACTGAAACTTGTTGTTGAAAAACCAAATGGATTGATCGAAGAAGAATACCGTTATATAGCAGTTTCTGAAGGTATAATCAATAAAGGTCAAGTAAACTATATCGGGCAGATCGGGCAACTGACTGAAGGTCAGGAGAAACCGTATTTATTAAATGGTATAGCCTACTGGGGTGCTACCCAAAATACTACCCTGGGTATGGCCTGGTATGGGGAGATTGCTGACCAGACCAGCCTATTTAATTATAATAGTATCACCATAAATCAAAGAATAAACAAAAATAATCTAATTAAAGGTTTGTTGTATCAAATTGAATCCCGGGAAGTGAATGAAAAAGAGCGGGATATGGGTTATAAAATTAATTACGATTACCGGGACAAAGACACTATGGCTGGCTTAATGTATCATAAAGAGGGAGAACAGTATCATGTGGAGGAAGATGAGCGGGCAGAACAACTGGAAGTGTATAAGGCTTTTTTTGTAGAAGATATTACCCCAGAGTGTTTTCTTGAAGGGAACATAACCCGCTATCAGTTAATTGAAGACCCTGGGCAGCAGGAAGATGTCTATCAACTGAACCTAAAAGTAGAAAAAGATAGATGGATTGGGATGGTGGGAGTTAATAGAAATATTAGTTGGAAGGAGGATATTGAAACTAATACGTATAGTGGTTCTATGACTTATCAACTGCTGCCGGAGTTGGAGTTGACAAATGAACTTGAATATCAGATCCAGTTAAAGGATGAAGAGGAAGTAAATCAAATCAATATCGGGATTGTGGGTATATATGATTTTAACGACAATCAGTATACAATGGGAGTTAATTGGGATAGAAGGATAGATCAGGATATAGAACAATGGTACTATAATTTAGGGTGGTCCAGGGGTTGGGATCTAGATAAGAACCGTTATCTTCATACGGCTTTGAGTTATAATCTAACTGACGGGGATAATCTCAATAGCCAAAAAGTTCCGATAAATTTAGGGTATACACAAACTTTTGCTAATGATCTAAACCTAAATTTGGATTATCTGGGAAGCTGGGAAAAGATCAATGAAAGTGAGAGAAAAGAACATAAATTGACCTTGTCCCTGGAAGGAGCCTTCAATTTTTTTGGTGGGAAAATTGTCAGTACCTCTCCCTATGGTATTGGAACACAGATCGGTCTTGTTTCCGGTATAGTATATAAGGATAGTAATCGCAATGGTCAGTATGATTTGGGGGAAGTTGTCCTTGCCGGTATACCTGTCAAATTAGGAACTAGAATTCAATTCAGTGGAGAAAACGGGGAATTTGTCTTTAAAAATATAACAGCCGGAACACATACCCTCGGTTTTGATTATAATCAACTTCCCATTGAATTGACTCCTACACGGCCTGATCAAAAGATTGAGGTTGAAGCTAATGGTGAAGTTAAAAAAGAGCTGGGGTTATATGTCGTTGGTACGGCTGACGGTGTAGTAACTATCAATAATACAAATCAGATACTTAATCATTCACTTGCCGGCATAATGATTATGGCTGAACCGGGAGGTTACAGTACCATTACAGATCAATCGGGTTATTATTTCTTTGATCATTTACCTGCCGGTAAGTACCGAATTAGTTTAGATGTGGAATCCCTTCCTGAATGGGCAGTTCCTGGAGATAAGAAAGTATATGAAGTGGTAATAACCGAAAAAGGAGAATATTTCAACGGAATAGATTATTTGTTGAAAATAAAAGCTGAGTTCCTTGAAACGCATCAGGAAAGCGACACGGAAAAAATTAAAATAGAAAATACTAATGTTGATAGAGACCTTCAGAATATTGATCTTGTGACCAAGGAAGATGATCTAGGGAAAGATATCCTAACCATTGATCTGGAAAATAAGAAAGCAAAATATAATGGAACAGAGCTAGAATTGAATCCCTTCGTTTACCGGGATAGCAGTGGTATACTCTGGCTACCGTTAAGGCCTATATTTAGAGCTTTTGGGGCAGGGGTATACTGGAATGGCAGCCTAAAACAAATACACATTCTCGATAAGGACCAGAAGATATTATTAGATGTGGAAAATAATTATACTGAAATTAATGGGGAGAAGGTTACTAGGCAAAATGAGATTGTAATAAAGGATAGTTTTAGTTATCTTTCTAAGGAAGAACTCAATAAACTGGGGTTTGAAGTTGGCCTGGAAAACAATATTATATATATAAAGAAGAATGATAAAAATAAATAATTGAAAAAAACAATTCCAAAATACAAAAACCTCAGTTTTATAAATAAAGCTGGGGTTTTTTTTTGTTTTTACTTCATTTTTCAAAAGGTTTTGTAATTTGACAGGAATTTTTAATTGTAATATACTGAATTTGAATGTATAAAATATATTAATATAAATGGGGGGGAAACATATAATGGGTAAAAAAATGAAGACGATGGATGGTAATACTGCAGCGGCTCATGTAGCTTACGCTTTTACTGATGTTGCTGCAATTTATCCGATTACTCCATCCTCACCAATGGCGGAGTATGTGGATATATGGAGTGCACATGGACGCAAGAATATTTTTGGACAGAGGGTTAAACTAACGGAAATGCAGTCAGAAGGAGGAGCAGCAGGTGCAGTACACGGATCGCTGGCAACAGGTGCGTTGACGACAACTTTTACGGCCTCACAGGGACTATTGCTGATGATCCCCAATATGTATAAAATTGCCGGAGAATTACTGCCCGGTGTATTTCACGTCAGTGCCCGTTCAGTTGCTACACAGGCACTTTCCATCTTTGGCGACCATTCTGATGTTATGGCAACCCGTCAGACTGGCTTTGCTTTGATTGCTGCGGGGAGTGTTCAGGAAGTTATGGATCTGGCCGGGGTAGCTCATTTAGCGGCGATCAAATCCAGCCTTCCCTTTCTGCATTTCTTTGATGGTTTCCGCACATCACATGAGGTGCAGAAGATTGAAGCTCTTGATTATGATGATTTAGCCAAGTTAGTGGACTATAAAGCGGTTAAAAGATTTAGACATAATAGTTTAAATCCGGAGCGCCCGGTAACCAGGGGTACCGCCGAGAATCCCGACATTTTTTTCCAGGCTCGTGAATCCTGTAACTTATTCTATGATGCCGTACCGGACATTGTGGCCGACTACATGGACCAGATTAGTGAATTAACCGGTAGGGTATATCGCCCCTTCAACTATGTCGGTGCTAAGGATGCTGAACATGTTATTGTGGCAATGGGTTCAGTTACTGACACCATTGATGAGACGGTTGAATACCTGGTCAATAAGGGTGAAAAGATCGGGCTGATTAAAGTCCGCCTCTATCGTCCCTTCTCTGAGAAGTACTTTATGGAAGCCCTGCCGAAGACAGTTAAGAAAATTGCTGTTTTGGACAGGACCAAGGAACCGGGAGCTGTCGGTGAACCTTTATATGAAGATGTCCGCAGTATGTTCTATGATAAGGATGAGAGACCGTTGATCGTGGGCGGAAGGTACGGACTTAGTTCCAAAGATACTAATCCCAGCCATATTAAGGCTGTTTTTGACAACTTGAAACAGGATCATCCTAAAAATGGATTTACGGTAGGGATTGTTGATGATGTAACTAATTTATCCCTGGAAGTTAAGGATAGAATTAATACGACCCCTGAAGGTACTGTCTGTTGTAAATTCTGGGGTTTTGGTTCTGACGGCACGGTTGGTGCCAATAAAAATGCGATTAAAATTATCGGCGACAACACCAGTAAATATGCCCAGGGTTATTTCTCTTATGATTCCAAGAAATCGGGTGGTGTAACTATTTCTCACCTGCGGTTCGGCGATAAACCGATCAAATCGACCTATTTAATTGATGAGGCTGATTATGTTGCCTGCCATAAGGAATCATATGTTAATCAGTTTGACCTGTTGGATGGATTAAAAGAGCAGGGGACCTTTGTGCTGAACTGTACCTGGTCCAAAGATGAACTGGAAGAGAAATTACCGGCCGGTATCAAGAAATATCTAGCTGAACATAAGATTTCTTTCTATACGATTGATGCAGTTAAGATTGCTAATCAAGTCGGTCTGGGCGAAAGGATCAATATGGTAATGCAGACAGCCTTCTTTAAACTGGCCGGGATTTTACCGGTTGGTGAAGCTGTTCGGTATCTGAAAGAGGCGATCGAAGAGACTTATGGCCATAAGGGAGAAAAAGTTGTCAAGATGAACGATGCTGCTGTTGATAGCGCTCTTGATGCCTTGACTAAAATAGAAGTACCGGCTGAATGGGCCAATGTCTCTGATGAAGCAGCAGTGACGGTTGAAGAAGAAAAGCCGGAATTTATTAAAGAAATTCTGGAACCGATCGTCAGACAGAAAGGTGATGATTTACCGGTTAGTGCTTTTGTAAAACGTGAAGACGGACATTTCCCCCAGGGAACTGCTGCCTATGAAAAACGCGGTATTGCCATTAATATTCCGGACTGGAAGATTGAAAACTGTATTCAGTGCAATCAGTGTGCCCTGGTCTGTCCGCATGCAGTTATTAGACCTTTCTTGCTTAATGAGGAAGAAGTGGCGGCAGCCCCGGCCGGATTTATTAGTAAAAAAGCTTTGGGCAAGCAGTTTGCAGGGCTCCAATACCGAATCCAGGTTAGTCCGTTAGACTGTACTGGCTGCGGTGTCTGTGCCAATGTTTGTCCGGCTAAAGAAAAAGCCCTGGTGATGAAACCCTATGCCGTTCAGGTGGAAAAGGAAAAGGATAACTGGCTCTATGCATCCAATCATGTGACAATTAAAGATGACTTAATGAGTAAATATTCCCTGAAGGGGAGTCAGTTCTGCCAGCCATTACTTGAATTCTCCGGCGCTTGTGCCGGCTGTGGAGAAACACCCTATGCCAAACTGGTAACCCAGTTATATGGAGATAGAATGCTGATTGCCAATGCTACTGGTTGTTCATCGATCTGGGGTGGTTCTGCTCCCAGCACTCCTTATACCACCAATGCAGACGGCTATGGTCCGGCCTGGGCTAATTCACTCTTTGAGGATAATGCCGAATATGGGTATGGGATGTATCTCGGAGTGGAGCAGAACCGGGCGAAGTTGGCTGATCTGGCCAAAGAGGTTATCGTTGAAAATCTGGGGGCAGATTTGAATCAAGCTCTTCAAGAATGGTTGGATCATAAAGATAAGGGTGAAGAATCGAAAGCAGCAACGATTAAGTTACTACCGGTATTGAATAAATATGCTGCGCAGAATGAGGCAGTAGCTGAACTGCTGGATATGAAAGAATATTTGACTAAAAAATCCCAATGGATTTTTGGCGGAGATGGTTGGGCTTATGATATCGGTTATGGCGGATTAGACCATGTGTTGGCTACCGGTGATGATGTTAATGTCCTGGTCTTTGATACAGAGATTTATTCCAATACAGGCGGCCAGTCTTCTAAGGCGACACCTACTGCCGCTGTAGCTAAATTTGCTGCTTCCGGCAAGAAGATCCGGAAAAAGGACCTAGGGGTCATGGCGATGGCTTACGGTTATGTTTATGTGACCCAGATTGCCATGGGTGCTAATATGAACCAGACGATCAAGGCGATTAAGGAGGCAGAAGCCTATCCGGGACCATCCCTGATCATTGCCTATGCTCCCTGTATTAGCCACGGAATTAAAGGTGGAATGGGTTGCAGCCTTGACCAGGAAGATAAAGCGGTTAAGTCCGGATACTGGCACCTCTATCGCTTTAATCCGCAGTTGAAGGAAGAGGGTAAGAATCCGTTTAGTCTTGACTCGAAAAAGCCCAGTGCCTCCTTCCAGGACTTTCTGAGGAGTGAGCTTAGATACACTTCCTTACAGCAGACTTTCCCGGAGATTGCTGAAGAATACTTTGTCCAGGCCGAGAAAGATGCTCAAGAAAGGTATCAGGCTTATCAAAGATTAGAGAGTTCATATCAGGAAAAAGCGGAGTAAATAGTTTTTTTGAACAAATGGTCTTTAATGTTGGACAGAAGAGATGGTAATACTACCTTACCATCTCTTTTTGATTTTAAGGAAAAAATAATTTTGATGTTTGCATTTTGGGCTGGTTTATGTTAATATATTATTGCTGGCTGATTAAATTATGTGCCCGTAGCTCAACTGGACAGAGCGTCTGACTACGGATCAGAAGGCTGAGGGTTCGACTCCTTCCGGGCACGCCATCTACTAGAACCCCCCTATTAAGCTTAGGGGGGTTTGTCTTATGCTTGACTTTTTTGATCAAAAGGGGTAGGATAGCATCAAGTATTCAAATGTCGAAATAAACGGTTTACGATCGGGAGGGGGATTCTAAACATGCTGTTACATAGGATGAGTAAAAGTGTTCAGCAGATTGCTAATGCTATTGCTACTGCTTTAGAATCAAATGTAACCATTGTCGACAATAACCTTGTCCGGATTGCCGGGACAGGACCCTATTTTAAAAAAATAAAGGAAAAGGTTCCAAAGAAGTCGGTTTTTGCCCAAGTATTGAAGGATAAAGCTACTATTGTGATTGAACAACCGGGAAAAGAAGCTTATTGTTTGGGTTGTGCCCTGTCCCGGAATTGTGTTGAAACTTACGAGATCTGTACGCCGATTATCTGGCAGGAGAGGGTGGTGGGCGTGATTGCTATCTTTGCGTTTGATCAGCAGCAGAGAGAAGTTATGATCGCCAAAAAAGAGCAATACCTCAATTTTCTCAAAAATATGTCCGATTTGATTGCCAGTAAGGTGGGTGAGTATAAGCTCTTTGAAGATGTTAATACCTATAATAAGGAATTGGATATTATTATTCAAAATGTTAATCAGGGAGTTCTTTGTGTCAATAATAACGGACAGCTTAAATATATTAATCAAAAAGCCTGTTCCTTACTGTCTCTGCCCTGGCTTGCCGCTAACTTCTCCGGACTAAACTTACGCGATATCTGGCCTCAGTCCATCGTTTTAAAGGCCCTAACCGAGGAGAAGGAGTTTTATGATCACCAAGAGTACTATAGTATTGAAGAACACAAAAAGAACTTCCTTTCAACGGTGCGATTGATTCAAAAAGAAGATCAGGTGCTCGGTGCGGTTAAAATATTTACCGACCTGGAAAATATGCAACGCTCAGTCTATCGGATTACCAGCTCCGGCAGCTGGTCTTTTGATCATATTATTGGGATCAGTGACAAGATCAAGGAAAATAAGCGTAAGGCCAGACAGGTAGCCGGCCATGATTCTACAGTTTTAATCATTGGCGAGAGTGGGACCGGTAAAGAGGTTTTTGCCAGGGCGATCCACGAGGCCAGTGCTCGCGCTGATTATCCCTTTATTGCCATAAACTGTAGTGCCATCCCGGAGACATTACTGGAGAGTGAACTCTTTGGCTATGCTACCGGGGCTTTTACCGGAGCCAGCAAAAAGGGGAAATTGGGCAAATTTGAGTTAGCCCACCAGGGAACTATCTTTTTAGATGAAATCGGTGATATGCCTCTTTTCTTGCAGGCCAAACTTTTGCGGGTTCTCCAGGAAAAGAAGTTAACCCGGGTGGGTGGGGTAAAAATGACCGCGGTTGATGTCAGGGTGATTGCAGCTACTAACCAAAATATTGAAGAGCTGATTGCTAAAAAGATGTTCAGAAAGGATCTCTATTATCGGATCAATGTAATTCCCTTGCATCTATCCCCACTCAGGGAAAGAACTAGTGATATTCGCGTCCTGGTTGACCACTTTTTAGGTATTTATAACCGCCGTTTTCAAAAAAAGATCATTGGTTTTACTGCTGAAGCCATGAAGTTTTTATTGGCTTATGACTGGCCCGGTAATGTTCGTGAATTAGAGAATGTGATTGAGTATGGGATCAATTTCTGTAGGGGCAACTATATCGGTCTGGCCGATATTGAGGGTCGTTTTAAACCCCTCTTCCAGGAAGAAGATTATAACAGCCTAAAGGAACTGGTTCAGAAATATGAGCGGGAAGTGGTAATTAAATTACTTAACCAGTATGGTTGGGATGAAGACGGAAAAGAACG